>CAYOXO010000013.1:0-57286 GCA_964407945.1 uncultured Stakelama sp. | reverse complement strand
GCCACGTCGCGACCCATGTCGATCCGCGTGACCCGGTGTCCGAGCGACTCCAGCGCCTCGGCGATGCCCGTACCCGACATCAGCGACACCGGCCGCTCCGCCGACCAGCCGCCCATCAGGACCACGATATGGAGGGGCTTCACCGATACGCTCACAACAAATCTCCGTCATTCCCGCGAAGGCGGGAATCCATTGCCGCTGCAGTTGCGGCTCTTTCGATAGGCCAGCCAGAATGGATCCCCGCCTGCGCGGGGATGACGGCCTGCGCGGGGATGACGATGGACGTCAGGTTCATTTCCGAACCCCCACGCGCTGAATCTCCCACTCGAGTTCCACGCCGCTCGCTGCCTTCACCTTGGCCCGCACCTCTTCGCCCAACCCCTCGATATCCGCGCTGGTCGCGTCGCCGGTGTTGAGCAGGAAGTTGGTGTGCTTTTCACTGACCTGCGCGCCGCCCTTGCGCAGGCCGCGGCAGCCCGCCGCATCGACCAGCCGCCATGCCTTGTCGCCGGGCGGGTTCTTGAAGGTCGACCCGCCGGTCTTACTGCGCAGCGGCTGCGATTCCTCGCGCGCTGCGGCGATGCGGTCCATCTCGGCCTGAATGACAGCGGGTTCGCCCGGCTCGCCACGGAAGGTCGCGCTCACAACGACCGCCCCCTCCGGCAGCTCGGAGTGACGATAGGTATAGCCCAGCGCATCGACCGCCAGCGTCCGCCGCTCGCCCGAGCGCAGGACGATCTCGCATTCGACCAGCACATCCGCAGTCTCGCGGCCATAGGCGCCGCCGTTCATCCGCACGAACCCGCCGACCGTGCCGGGGATCGAGCGCAGGAACTCGACGCCGGAGATTCCCGCGTCGCGCGCGCTGGAGGAAACGAGGATACCGCTCGCCCCGCCGCCGCATTTCAGCGTCGTCGCATCGAGCCGCTCGACCCTGGCGAAGGGCTTACCCAGCCGTACCACCACGCCCGGCACGCCACCATCACGCACGATCAAA
Source organism: uncultured Stakelama sp. (assembly GCA_964407945.1). GTDB lineage: Bacteria > Pseudomonadota > Alphaproteobacteria > Sphingomonadales > Sphingomonadaceae > Sphingomonas. The sequence goes on along the minus strand of CAYOXO010000013.1, from coordinate 56,289 downwards.
TTGGAGCCGAGGCCCAGCGCCATCACCGGCACTTCCGCGTCGAGGTCGCGCAGAAAATCGGCGAGATCATCCACATCCGCCGGCTCGAACAGCCATTGCGCAGTGCCACCGCTCTTGAACCAGACGAGCGGCGCCAGCGGCGCATCGGCGGTAAGCTTACCGCGGACCTTGGGGAGCAGCGCGACGCTCACTTCACCCCCCACAGCTTCGCCCATTGCTTCCAGTATTTGAGGTTGGCCTCAGCCGCCTTCTGTCCGGCCTGCTGAAGGTCGTTCACCTGCTGCCCCGCATCGAGCAGCTTCTGCGCCGCGTCGAGATGCGCCTTCTGCGCGCGGAGGATCTCGCGCTGCATGTCGGTGGCAAGGGTGAACCAGTCGCTCATGCGGAGACCTTCCGCTGCGCATTGACCGCATCGGCGAGGCCAGCGGCCCACTTCGTGATGTCGCCCGCGCCGAGGCAGACGATCAGGTCGCCCGGCTGAGCGATTTCCGCGACTTTCTCCGCCAGCGCCGCGGCATCGGCAATGGTCGCGGCCGAGCGATGCCCGCGCTCGCTGGTCCGCGCGACCAGCGCATCGGCATCGACGCCCTCGACCGGCGCCTCGCCCGCGGCATAGACCGGGGTCACGAACACCATGTCGGCGTCGTTGAACGCCTGGGCAAAGTCATCCATCAGATTGCCGAGGCGCGAATAGCGGTGCGGCTGGACGACCGCGATCACCCGGCCCTCAACACTCTCACGCGCTGCCGCCAGCACCGCGCGGATCTCGACCGGGTGGTGGCCATAATCGTCAATCACGATCGCCGGATTGGCACCGTCAAAGCCGATCTCGCCGACCTTGGTGAAGCGGCGCTTGACCCCGCCGAACTTGGCGAAGCCGTTCTGGATGGTCGTATCGTCGATGCCCATCTCCAGCGCCACTCCGATCGCGGCGAGCGCGTTCTGGACATTGTGCCGGCCGGGCATCGGCAAATCGATCCCCTCGATCGAGCGGGTGGTGCCATCGCGCGAGCGGATGATCGCCTCGAACCGGTTGCCGCCGGCGTGCGGCGTCACATTGACCCCGCGCACATCGGCGCTCGCGGCGAAGCCATAGGTGACGATGCGGCGGTCGCGGACGCGCGGGATGATCGCCTGCACCTCGGGGTGGTCGAGGCAGAGTAAGGCCGCGCCGTAGAAGGGCACATTCTCGACGAACTCGACATAGGCGTCCTTCGCCTTCTCGAAGCTGCCATAATGATCGAGATGCTCGGGGTCGATGTTGGTGACGACCGCGATCGTGCCGTCGAGCCGCAGGAAGCTGCCGTCGCTCTCATCAGCCTCGACCACCATCCATTCGCTGTCGCCGAGGCGCGCATTCGAGCCGTACTGGTTGATGATGCCGCCGTTGATCACGGTCGGGTCCACCCCGCCCGCGTCGAGCAGTGCGGCAATCATCGACGTCGTCGTAGTCTTGCCGTGCGTCCCCGCCACCGCAACGGTGGACTTGAGGCGCATCAGCTCGGCGAGCATCTCGGCGCGGCGCACCACGGGGATGCGACGGGCATAGGCGGCCTGAACCTCGGGATTGTCGCGCTTGATCGCGGTCGAGGTGACCACCACCGCGGCGTCGCCGAGATTGTCCGCGGACTGGCCGATCGCGATATGGATGCCCCGCTTGCGCAGCCCCTCGACGACATAGCCCTCGGCGCTGTCGCTGCCCTGCACCTTGTAGCCCAGGTTGTGCATCACCTCGGCGATGCCGGACATGCCGATCCCGCCGATGCCGACGAAATGGATGGTGCCGATATCCTTGGCGACGCCCTTCATGCGTAAGCTGCCCCTTCGATTTTTACAGGTTCGGCGCGACCCATGCCGGCCGAAGCCCAGTCGGCATCGATCGATTCGACGAGATCCGCCAGGTCGCGCACCGCGTCGGGACGACCGACGCTACGCGCACAAGCCGCGGCATTGGCGAGCGCGTCGGGCTCAAGCCCCAGTTTCTGCATCTGCTTGGCGAGTTCCTGCGCGGTGAAGGCGCGTTGCTGGATCGTCCGTGCACCGCCCGCATCGCTGATCTCGCGCGCGTTCGCCGTCTGATGATCGTCGGTCGAAGAGGGCAACGGCACGAGGATCGCCGGGCGACCGGCCGCGGTCAGTTCGGCAATGGTCGAGGCGCCGGCGCGTGCGATCACCAGATGCGCCCAGGCCAGCCGCTCGGGCAGGTCGGGCAGATAGGTCGCGATCTCGGCGGGAATGCCGTGCTCGGCATATTTCCGGCGGACCTCGTCGATATCCTCAAGCCGCGCCTGATGCGTCACCTGAAGCCGGCGGCGAAAATGCACGGGCAGCAGCGCGAGGCCGTCGGGCACGACCTGCGACAGGATCGATGCGCCCTGGCTCCCGCCGGTCACCAGCACACGGAAGATGCTGTCCTCATCCAGCGCCGGATATGGCTTCGAGCGAAGGTCGAGGACGGCCTGCCGCACCGGATTGCCCACCAGATGCGTCTTGACCGCGTAGCCTTCCTTGAGCCGCTCGACATCGGCATAGCTGGTCGCGATCGCCGCGACCTTGCCCGCGACCAGCCGGTTGACCCGGCCAAGCACGGCGTTCTGCTCATGGATCACCGTCGGCACCTTCGCCGAAAAGGCTGCCATCAGAGCAGGGAGCGAGGCATAGCCGCCGAACGCGATCACGGCCGAGGGGCGGAACTCGCGATAGAGCGCGCGCGCCTGGGCCCGCCCCTTGCGCATCGCATTGGCGGCCTTGAGCCATCCGATCGGGCCGCCCGAGAAGCGCGAGGCCGGAACGACGCGCGTCTCGATCCCGTCGAACAGATCGGGGAAACGCACCCCGCGCTCATCCGAAACCAGCGCGACCTTGTGGCCGCGCCGCATCAGCTCCGTCGCGAGCGCCGCTGCGGGGACCATGTGCCCGCCCGTACCCCCGGCCGCCAGAACATAACGCTTTCCCGAACTCATCAACCGCTTCCTCGAACCGTATAGGGCGAGCGCTTCAAATACGGATTCCGCCGCGTGAACGCGAGCAATAGTCCCATACCGATCGACAGCGCGACCATCGACGAGCCGCCATAGGAAATGAAGGGCAAGGTCATGCCCTTGGAGGGCGCAAGGCCCGTGTTCACCGCCATGTTGATCAACGCCTGAATCCCGAATTGGGCCGCAAGCCCCGCCGCCGCGAGCATCCGGAAATTGTCTTCCTCGTCGAGCAGCTTGATCAGCACGCGCAGGATGATCGCCAGATAGAGGATGGCGATGCCGATGCACGCGATCAGCCCGAACTCCTCGCCGACGACCGAGAAGATATAGTCGGTATGCGCTTCGGGCAGCTTGAACTTGACCGTGCCGCCGCCCGGCCCGGTGCCGGTCGCGCCGCCGCCGGTCAGCACTGCATGCGCCATGTCGGTCTGGTAATGCTCGGCCGCCGCCTTCTCAGGGTCGGGGAACAGGAAGCTGTCGATGCGGGTCCGCGCCGTATCGTAGAACAGATAGGCCGCGACCACGCCCGCGATCGCGCCACCGCCCAGCACCCCCATCGCGCGGGTCGAGATGCCCGCGAGCATCAGCAGCACGATCCAGACCAGCCCGAACACCATCGTCTGGCCGAAATCGGGCTGTTTCATCAGCAGCGCCGCGACCACGGCGGTCATCACGCCCGTCAGCGGGATCACGGGCAGGTCGGCGTCCTTCGAACGCATCGACAGCAGCCAGGCGACCGTGACGATGAAGAAGGGTTTCAGGAATTCGGACGGCTGCACGCTGGCAAAGCCGAAGCCGATCCAGCGCCGCGCACCGTTGATCTCGGCGCCGAAAAAGCCGGCCACTGCGACCAGCACGATGCAGACCGCGGTACCGACGATCGCCATGCGCCGCGCGAAGCTGACCGGGAGCATCGAAACCACGAGCAGCACCGGCACCGACAGCCCGACCCAGACCGCCTGCCGCCAGAAATAGTGCATCGACGCGAACTGGGTCGCGCCATCCGAGTAGCGGACCGCAGAAGCGGGCGATGCAGCCGCCACCGCGACCAGCCCGATACCGATCAACAGCACCGCGAGCAGCAGCAGCATGCGGTCGATTTCCCAGAACCACAGGCCGAAGCTCGAATTGCTCCCGCGGCTCAATTTGTCCTCGACCTTGGCGCGCCAGCCCTTGCTGCGCACGACGGGCAGGTTCCGCCTCACATCGGTCATCGCAGCGCCCCCACCGCTTCGCGGAACTGCGCCCCGCGATCCTCGAAATCCCTGAACTGATCGAACGACGCGCAGGCCGGGGACAACAGCACCGTCTCCCCCGACTGCGCCTGCGCCGCCGCGGCTTTCACCGCCGCGGCCAGCGTTCCGCTCTGCTCGACCGGAAACTCGCCTGCGAGCAATTGCGCGAACCGCTCGGTCGCGTCGCCGATCGTGTAAGCATGCACGACACGGCCGAAACCGGGACGGCACGCATCGAGATCGTCGGTCTTGGCAAGGCCCCCGACAATCCAGTGAATCCGATCGAACGCCTGCAACGCGGGTGCCGTCGAGGTCGGATTGGTCGCCTTGCTGTCGTTAACGAACAGCACGCCGTTCACGGTCGCCACCCGCTCCATCCGATGCGGCAGTCCCGGGAAGCTGCGCAGCCCCGCCTCGATCGCATCCTGCGAAACGCCCAGCGCCTCGCACGCAGCGATGGCGGCAAGCGCGTTCTGGGCGTTGTGGGGCCCCTGCAGCGCGGGCCAGCGCGACTGGTCCATGCACATGCCCGGCGCGATCTTGGTCAGATCCTCGGCACGGCCCGATCGCGACACCTGCTTCGCAATTCCTTGCGAGGCTTCGTCGCCGATACCGATGATTGCGGCATTCCCCTTGGACTGCATCGCGAACAGCCGTGCCTTGGACGCGGCATAGCCGTCGAACCCGTCATAGCGATCGAGATGGTCGGGGGTGATGTTGAGCAGCACCGCCACGTCGCAGTCGAGGCTCTGGGTCAGGTCGATCTGGTAACTCGACAGCTCGAGCACATAGACGCCGCCTTCGGGAAGCGGCGCCTGATCGAGGATCGGCAGCCCGATATTGCCGCCGAGCCGCGCGGGGACGCCCGCGGTTTCGAGGATATGGTGGATCAATGCCGTCGTGGTAGACTTGCCGTTGGTGCCGGTGATGCCGACCACCTTGTGCGGCGGCAGCTCGGCGCGCGCCTGCGCGAACAGCTCGATATCGCCGATCAGCGGCGCACCAGCTTCGCGCGCCCTTGCCGCGATCGGGTGCTTGTTGATCGGAACGCCGGGCGACACGACGACGCCTGCAAGGCCGGTCAGGTCCGCTTCGACCGGATCGGCAAGCGTCAGTGTGCCCGCCGCCGCCGGATCGGGATAGAAGGTCGAGCGGACCTCGTCCTTGGCGTCCCATGCGGTGACCTCAGCCCCCGCGCTGAGCAGCGCGCGCGCAGTTGCCAGCCCGGACCGCGCCAGCCCCAGCACCGCAAAGCGTTTGCCGCGCCAGGAGGTGCTGACGATCATCGCAGCTTCAGCGTCGACAGGCCGGCCAGCGCCAGCACGAAGGCGATGATCCAGAAACGGATCACGACGGTCGGCTCGCTCCAGCCCATCTGTTCGAAATGATGGTGGATCGGCGCCATCTTGAACACGCGCTTGCCGGTGCGCTTGTACCAGAAGACCTGGATGATGACGCTCATCGCCTCGACCACGAACAGGCCGCCGATGATGCCCAGCACCAGCTCATGATGCGCAACCACCGCGATCGTGCCGAGCGCGCCGCCGAGCGCGAGGCTGCCGGTATCGCCCATGAACACCGCCGCCGGGGGTGCGTTGAACCATAGGAACGCCAGCCCCGCGCCGACAATCGCGCCGCAGAAGATGGCAAGGTCGCCCGCCCCCGGCACATGCGGAATACCGAGATAATTGGCGTAGATCGCGTTGCCCGCGAGGTAGACGATCAGCAGGAATGCCATGCTGGCGATGATCACCGGCATGGTCGCGAGCCCATCCAGCCCGTCCGTCAGGTTCACCGCATTGCCGAACGCCACGATCGTGAAGGCGGCGAAGGCGATGTAGAAATAGCCGAGATCGACGCTGAACTGGCTGAAAAACGGCACGTAGAGCACGGTACCATTCTGCTGGGTGATGACCCAGGCCGCCGCGCCCGCGATCACGAACTCGCCGAGCAGGCGCACCCGGCCGGAGACGCCCGCGGTGCTCGCCTTGCGCACCTTGTCATAGTCGTCGAGGAACCCGATCATCCCGAAACCGAGCGTCACGAACATGCACGCCCAGACATAAGGGTTGGAGAGGTCCATCCACAGGAAGACCGACAACGCCAGGCTAGTGAGGATCATCAGCCCGCCCATGGTCGGCGTGCCGCGCTTGGCGAGGTGGCTCTGCGGCCCGTCGGTGCGGATCGGCTGCCCCTTGCCCTGGCGGACGCGCAGCCATCCGATGAAGCGCGGGCCGATGATCAGGCCGATGATCAGCGCCGTCGCGACCGCCGCACCGATCCGGAACGACAGGTAGCGGATCAGGTTGAGGACGCTCGGGAAGCCCAGCCATTCTGCGATTTCGTACAGCACTTGCTATTGCCTTCCCGCCAGCGCCGCCACGACCCGCGACAGCCCGACCCCGTTCGAACCCTTGATGAGAACCGCATCGCCCGGGCGGAGCATCGTCTCGATGCGCTCACGGGCGGCTGCGGCGTTGGGCACATGGACCAATTCGACCCGCCCCTCAAGCGCGCGTGCAAGCGGCGTCATCCCTTCACCGACCAGCAGCAACGCTTCGACGCCGGCATCGGCGATCGGACCGGCCAGACCGGCGTGGAACTCGGCCGACTGGTCGCCCAGCTCGCGCATCTCGCCCAGTACCGCGAGCCGCCGTGTAGCGGGGGTCGCCGCGAGCACGGCGAGCGTCGCGCGCATCGAAGCGGGGTTGGCGTTGTAGCTTTCGTCGATCACCAACGCTTCGCCGCTCCCGACTACCGTCTTGAAGCGCGCGCCGCGTCCGGCAAGCCCACCCATCTCGGCCAGCGCGAGACCCGCCTGTTCGAGATCGCCGCCGGCCGCGTCCACCGCTGCAAGCACCGCCATCGCATTGGCGACCCAATGGTCACCCGGCTGCGACAAGGTGAAGCCAAGCGTCCGCTCGGGTCCGATCTGCGCGGTGACATAGGTGCCGCCGGGCTGCCCGGACACGATCTCGATCGCGCGGACATCGGCACCCTCGCCAAGTCCGAAGGTCACGATCTTCGCCGCGTGCGGTTCCGCGGCGGCGATCAGTCGATCGCGATGCGGGCTGTCGAATGGAATGATCGCGGTGCCGCCCGGTTCGAGGCCCTGGAAGATCTCGCCCTTGGCGTCTGCGATCGCTTCCTCGCTCGCGAAGAATTCGGTGTGCGCAGGCGCGATGGTCGTCACCAGCGCGATATGCGGGCGGACCATGTGGGTGAGCGCGAGCAGTTCGCCGGCATGGTTCATGCCCATCTCGAACACGCCGAACTTTGCCTCGCGCGGCATCCGGGCGAGGCTGAGCGGCACACCGGTATGGTTGTTGTAGCTCTTGACCGACCGGTGCGCGAAGCCCGGCGCGATGCGGTCGAGGCATTCGAACAACGCCTCCTTGGTCCCGGTCTTGCCGACCGATCCGGTGACGCCGATCACCACGCCAGTCATGCGCTTGCGGCTGGCGCGCGCGAGGTTCTCCAGCGCGACCATCGTATCGCCGACCAGGATATGGGGGTACGGCGTCTGCGAGGACACGACCGCGCCCGCGGCCCCACTCGCAAAGGCCTGATCGAGGAAGTTGTGACCGTCCGTGGTCTCGCCCGACAGCGCCACGAACAGCGCGCCCGGCCCGACCTCACGGCTGTCGAACGCGACGGTGTCGGCGTCGAACTCTCCGGAGGCTGTGCCGCCCGTCGCGGCGGCGATTTCGGCTGCGGTCCAGAGCGTTCCGCTCACGCAGCCGCCTCCCGCGCCACGGAGACATCGTCAAAGGGCAGCACCATGTCACCGACGATCTGGCCCTGCTCATGCCCCTTGCCCGCGATCAGCACGATGTCCTGCGGCTCGGCCTTGCCGATGGCGAGGAAGATCGCGCCGCGCCGATCGCCGACTTCGAGCGCGCCGGGACAGCCCTTCAGGATTTCGGCGCGGATCGCTGCAGGATCCTCGCTGCGCGGATTGTCGTCGGTCACGATGATGACATCGGCGCCTGCCGCAGCGGCCTGCCCCATCGGTTCGCGCTTGCCGGGATCGCGGTCGCCACCTGCGCCAAAGACCAGGATCAGCCGTCCCGCGGTATGCGGCTTCAGCGCCGCGATCGCCGCTTCGAGCGCGTCGGGCGTATGGGCGTAGTCGATATAGATCGGTGCGCCGGTCCGGCTGATCGCCGCACGCTCCAGCCGCCCGCGCACCGGCTGAAGCCGCGACAAATTGGCAAGCGTTCCGGCAACGTCACCGCCCGTCGCGATCACCAGCGCCGCAGCGATCAGTGCGTTCGCAGCCTGATAGCCGCCGATCAGCGGCAGCCCGACGCGATGCTCGACTCCGTCCACCGCGACCACCAGCTTCTGGTCGAGCAGGGTCGGCTCGCGCGAGACGAGCCGGATCGTGTCGCCATGCTCGCCCACGGTCATCACGCGGTTGCCGCGCATCCGGGCGATGTCGATTACCCGTTCCGAATGGGGGTCGTCGGCCCAGACCACTGCGGTGCCATCGGGGTCGAGCACATCGGCGAAGAGGCGCAGCTTGGCGGTGAAATACTCCGCCATGTCGGCGTGATAGTCGAGATGGTCACGCGACAGGTTGGTGAAGGCCGCCGCCGCCACCGGCAATCCTTCGGTGCGGTATTGCGACAGGCCGTGGCTCGATGCCTCGAACGCCAGATGCGTCACCCCCTCACGCGCGAGGCCGGCGACATTGGAGAGGAAGGTCACGACATCGGGGGTGGTGAGGCCGGTCGACACCGCCTCGTCCGCGGTGGTCACGCCCAGCGTCCCGATCGACGCGGCGCTATGGCCGGCCATGCGCCAGAGCTGACGGACCATCTCGACCGTCGATGTCTTGCCGTTGGTGCCCGTCACCGCCACCGCCGTCTCCGGGAAGGGCGCAAAGAATCTCGCGGCAATCCGGGCGAATTCGGTGCGCGGATGGTCGGTCGCGATATGGACCGCGCCCTCGACCTGCGCCTCGGGCCGCGCGATCACGGCGATCGCCCCGCTCGCCACAGCCTGCGGAATGAAGTCCTCGCCATTGAAGCGGGCCCCGCGAAACGCGCCGAACACGGTGCCGGGCGCGACCTTGCGGTGGTCGATCGCGAACCCGGTGACGATGGTCTCTTCGGTGCCGCCGGTCAGCTCTGCCAGTCTCACTCGTCCGCTCCCGGTGCGATGACCGGGGTCGCAGCGCCCTTGGCCTTGTTCTTGGCTTCGGCCTTCCACAGCAACGGCGTCAGGTCGGCGACATCGACGTCACGGGTCTCGTCGGGCACCACGCCCAGCATCGCGCCGGTGCGCATGATGACGCGGTTGACGACGGGGGCGGCGGTCCAGCCGGCGGTCGAGAAACCGTGAGTCTGGGCATTTCCGACGGGCGAATCGAGCATCACCAGCACCACATAGCGCGGTGCGTCCATCGGGAAAGCCGCTGCGAAGGTCGAGACGTTCTGGTTGCGCTTGTAACCGCCTGCACCGGGCACCTCGGCGGTGCCGGTCTTGCCGCCGACGCGATAGCCGGGCGCGTCGGCCTTGCGACCGGTGCCATAGGTCACGACGAGGCGCAGCAGCTGACGCATCCGCGCGCTCGTCGCTTCGGAAACGACGCGGCGACCCTGCGGCGCCTTGCCTGGCTCGATCCGGCGCAGCGTCGCCGGGCGCCAGACTCCGCCATTGACCATCGCGGCATAGGCGCTGGCGAGATGAAGCGGCGTCACCGCGATGCCATGGCCATAGGCGGTGGTCATCACCGTGGTGCGTGCCCAGTATTTGGGCCAGAGCGGCGCAGCCTTGCCGCCCAGTTCGACATCGGGCCGCGTGTCGAAGCCGAGCTTGCGGAACATGCTCTCCATCCGCTGCTGGCCCAGCTCGTCGGCGATGCGCGCGGTGGCGATGTTGGACGAATGGACCAGCGTCTCGGGGATGTTGAGCCAGCGCTTCTGGGCGTGATCGTCGCGGATGCGGAACCCGCCGACCTGAAGCGGCGCCGTCGCATCGTAGCGCTTGGCCATCGACGATGCGACGCCGCTCTCGATCGCGAACGCCATCGTCAGCGGCTTGAAGGTCGAGCCGAGCTCATAGACGCTCTGCGTCATGTTGTTGCGGAAACTCTCCGGGTTCGACCCCTTGATATTATTGGGGTTGAAGGTGGGAAGCGATGCCATCGCCACCACTTCGCCGGTCGCGACGTCGAGGATGACGCCCGCCGCGCCCTTGGCCGTGAACGTCGTCATCGCCGCGCCCAGCTCGCTCTCGAGCGCAGCCTGCGCGCGCAGGTCGAGCGAAAGTGCGACCGGCTTGCCGCGCAACGCCGGGTCGGTCAGCTGCTGGTTGAGCGCCAGCTCCATCCCCGTGACGCCCTTGCCGTCGAAATCGAGATAGCCGAGCACGTGTGCACCGAGGTTCGCCTGCGGGTAGAGCCGCTGCGGTTCGCGGGCGAATTCGATCCCCGGCTCGCCCAGCGCGTGTACCGCCGCCACCAGTTCGGGCACCGCGCGTCGCTGGAGATAGGTGAAGCGCGAATCGCTGCCGAGCAGCTTGGCATATTCGGCTTCGCTCTTGCCGGGCAGCGTCGCCGCCAGCATCCGCGCCAGCTCACCCTTGTCGCCGATCACCTTGTCGGGACGCACCCCGATCGACCAGGCATCGATCGTCCGCGCGAGCGGCGCGCCATTGCGATCGACCAGATCTCCGCGCAGCGGCACCAGCATCGCGTTGACGCTGGTCGCCGCGGCCGGTTCGGCGAACAGCGCGAGCAGCACCAGTCGCCCGACCACAACCGCGATCCCCGCTGCGAACACCAGCGCCAGGATCATCAGCCGCACATGCGCGACAGCCATCGACGCCTGCCGGTTTCCCGGCCGCGTGCGATTGCGGGGCGCAGGGGCGACGAGCACGGTCACCGGGCGCGGCGCGCCTCGGCACGGACGCCCTGCATCAGGTCGCCGAAGCTCGAATCCTTGAGCAGCCTGCGGTCGAGCATCGCAACGGCCTGTTCGCGCTGGGTCTTCACCACCGGCTTGGCAGGCTTGGGCGCGACCGCGGCAATCTGCTGCGGCTTGCTCGTGACAGGCGCAGCCGGAGCCTTCACCACCACGGCGGCAACGACCTTGCCCGCGATCGCCTTCTCGGCGACGGCCTTGACCGGAGCGGCCGCCACTGCGGGCGAGGCGCTTGCCACCTGCGCGGTTTCCGGAGCCGCATCGGGCACGCCTTCGGGCACGACCATCGCCGCATAGCGCTCGGCCATGCCGTCGCCCTCAAGCGAGCGGAGCGAAGTCAGCGCGCTGTCGCTGGCCAGGAACTGGTGCGGAGTCGGCGCGGTGTAGCGCATGACTTCGCCGTTCCAGCGCTCGAGCTGGGCAAGGTTGGCGCGCGTGTCGAACTCGGTCTCGAGCTGACGGATGTCCTTGCGGGCGGTGGCGATGGCACGCTCGACCGCCTCGACATGCGTGCGCTCGGCCGCGACCATCGACGAGACGAGGTAACAGCCCGGCGCCACGATCAGCCCCGCGGCGTACCAGCCCAGTCCGTTCAATGCCTTGATCGCCATGTCCGCCTCCTCAACTCACCCACGCCGGAGCCGCGCTGCGCCGGGCGACGCGGAGCGTCGCGGACCGGGCACGCGGGTTCGCCGCAATTTCTTCCTCGCTCGGCCGCACCGCCTTGGCCGGAGTGTCGAAGCTCGGCGCACGCGCCGCCGCCACCGCCGGGCGATGCCGCGAGCCGGCCGGCTCGCTGCCCGATCGTTCGCGCAGGAATTTCTTGACCATCCGGTCTTCCAGGCTGTGGAAAGTCACCACCGCCAGCCGGCCGCCGGGCTTGAGCACCCGCTCCGCCGCCGCCAGCCCTTCAGCCAGTTCGTCGAGCTCGCGGTTCACATGGATGCGGATTGCCTGGAAGGTCCGCGTTGCCGGATCCTTCTTGTCGTGCGGCTTGTAGCCCAGCGCCTTGCGAACGACGTTCGCCAGCTCGCCGGTGCGCGTCAGCGGACGCGCTGCAACGATCGCCCTGGCGACGCGGCGCGCGCGCGGCTCTTCGCCATAATGGAACAGCACGTCGGCGATTTCCGCCTCGTCGGCCTCGTTGACGAAGTCGGCGGCGGTCATCCCCTCGCCCGCCATCCGCATCGACAGCGGCCCGTCCTGCTGGAAGCTGAACCCGCGCTCGGCCTGGTCGAGCTGCATCGACGACACGCCGATGTCCATGGCGACGCCATCGACGGGCGCAAGACCGCGCGCCTCGAGTTCGCTGTCGAGCGCCGAGAACGGCGCCTCGATCAGCACCAGCCGGCCACCGCTGGCCGTGACGATGGATTGGCCGCCTTCGATCGCGTCCGGATCGCGGTCAAAGGCGGCCACCTCGGCTCCCCGCTCGAGGAACGCCAAACTATAGCCACCGGCACCAAAGGTCGCGTCGACGATGCGCGCGCCGGGCTCGATCGCCAGCGCATCGACAGTCTCGTCGAGCAGCACGGAAACGTGCGGGCGCGTGCCGGGCAGAGCGGCGCTCACAACGTCACCTTCTTTTCTTCGAGATGATAGCGGCACGCCGCCTTCATGCTCTCGGGCAGCGAGGGGTGCGCAAGCAAGGTGGCCGGATCCCAGATCTCGACCACCGGGCCGACGCCATAGAAGAAGGCATAGCCCGACTTGCGGATGCCGGCATGCTGGCAGAGCATTCCCGGCATGACGAAGCGGCCCGACGGATCGAACGCGATATTCTCGCTGGGTCCGACGCCTTCGCGCCAGATGTTCGAATCCGCACGCCCGCGATCACCGGCATATTCAAGCGAACGCGCGTTGAGCCGCTCCATCAGGGCATCGAAGTAGGGCTCGTCATAGGCGATCAGGCAGCGGTCGCTCTCATGGCTGGAGAGGATGGCGACACGGGCTTCCTTGGAGTCAGCGGGGAAGCCGCTGTTCTTCTCGAGGGTGGCGCGCAGGGTCGAGGGGATGGCGACACGACCCTTGTCGTCCACCAGCTGCAGCCCAACGCCTCTGTACCCCGTTCGGTTCACTCCCGCCCTCGCTTGCGGCAGGCAAACCTTTCCCGTCCCCGGAAGCGCACGACGTCGCGCGCCCCGGACCCGATTCCGGCTGACGATAAGGTTGCCCTGTTAACCAGCGGCCTATCTTAAGCGCCAATGGTTTTCAATGCCTGAACGCGGGATTCTACGGTATTCAGCCCCACTTTCTGCCTGAAACGGGACGGGTTTCAGTAATATTCGCTAGATGATCCCGCTTTGTTCAACATGGCACCAACGCCGCTCTTTCCGGCCAAATCTCCGCATGCGGCATCGATCCGCGGGGTCCTGGCAAATTGTGGGGCAATTTCCCGCGCCGTGCCGGCATCCGGCAGGCCCACCCGTCACTTGGCGGGAATGGGATAGGGCGTGATCGCGGGCGCTGGAGTTTCGGCAGTGCGCGGAGCAATGCCGAGCTCGGCGATCGGCTCGTCCTTTTCGAGAGCGGCATCGTTGGCGATGACACCGTCCGTCATATTCGCGACCACTTCAGGCTTGGACCCGCCCTCCGCGACCACCGGATCTTCCTTGTTCGCCAGCGAGAAGATCGCGCTCGCGATGCCGATCAGCAGCAGGACGGTCGCGAGACCGGTCACGCCGACAAGGACGCGTAGCATGCTTTGTTTGGGATCGGTCGGGAGCGACTTCATAACGGTGTGGCATAAATGTAACGCCTTCGCCGTCGAATGTCGAACTTTAGTTTGACGCTTGCGTCACGCCCGGTCGAGCCAGGCCGGTACCGGGAGCCCCTTGGACCGCAACCACTCGCCATTATACAGCGTTGAAAGATAACGGAATCCGGTATCGCACAGGATGGTTGCGATCCGCTTTCCGGGCCCCAGTTCGCGTGCCAGTCTTACCGCGCCGGCGACGTTGATGCCCGATGACAGGCCCAGGCAAAGCCCCTCTTCGGCCAGCAGCCGCTCGACCCATTCCAGCCCTTCCTCGTCGGAGATGCGGAACTGGGTGTCGATCGGCGCCCCGTCGAGGTTGGCGGTAATTCGCCCCTGCCCGATCCCCTCGGCGACCGAGCTGCCTTCGGCCTTGAGTTCGCCGTGCGCATAATATTCGTAGAGCGCCGCACCGTGCGGATCGGACAGCGCGATCGTTACGCGCTCGTCCTTTTCCTTGAGGCCCAGGCCCACGCCCGCGACCGTCCCACCAGTGCCGGCGGCGCAGGTAAAGCCGTCGATCCGGCCGTCCATCTGGGTCCAGATCTCTTCGGCGGTGGTGACGATATGCGCCTTGCGGTTGGCGATATTGTCGAACTGGTTCGCCCAGATCGCGTTGGGCGTTTCCTCGGCGATGCGGCGGCTGGTGTGCACGAAATGGCCGGGGTTCGAATAGGGCGCCGCAGGCACCAGCACCAGTTCGGCGCCGAGCGCGCGCAGCGTGTCCATCTTCTCGCGGCTCTGCGTTTCGGGCATGACGATGATCGTCTTGTAGCCCTTGGCATTGCCGACCAGCGCCAGCCCGATGCCGGTATTACCCGCCGTACCCTCGACGATCGTACCGCCCGGCGCGATCTGTCCGCGCGCTTCGGCGTCCTGCACGATGAACAGCGCCGCGCGATCCTTCACGCTCGCGCCCGGATTGGCGAATTCGCACTTGCCGAAGATGTCGCAGCCCGTGGCTTCGCTCGGCCCCTTCAGCCGCACCAGTGGAGTGTTGCCGATCAGTGCGATGGTATCGTTTGCGACATGCATAGGGCGACCATTTGCACGCTCCGCCCGGCGCGGCAAGCAAGCGATGCTTGGCGCATGGCAACATCCGGACGCGCACGCTTGACCCGGCACCGGCCACTGACTACAACTGTAGTCATAAAGTTGGGAGAAGCCGAATGCCCCGTATCGCGTCCATGATGATCCTGTCCATTGCCGCATTCGCCGCCGTTCCGGGCAGCGCCCGCGAGACCGCCGAAGCGCGGCTGTCCAACGCCGTCGAGCGCGAAATGGCAGCGCAGGGCCCCATCGTCACCGCCGAGGACCGGGCGCTGATCGCCAAGAGATGCGGCTACGGCGCGAGCGAGGCCGGGAACGACAACCTCAACATCGGCAACGACACGATGCATTGCGCCAACGGCAAGCGCGTCCCGATGGACAGCGAGCTCCGCGCGATGTCGAAGCGCATCTCGGACCGGGCGAACCGCCATGCCGAGCGCGCGATGAAGAGCGCATCGGTTGCGCTCGCAACCGCCGAAATCGCGCAGGAAGCGTCGGAACGCGCGCTGAAGGAGTCGGAACGCGCCCTCAGGGAAATGCGCCGATCGATGAAGGATCGCTAGGCGACGCCGGCCCGCTGCAAATGCGGGCCGAGCCGGCCGCCAAGCCACAGGAAGAACATGCGATAATCGCTGACGAGCGACCAGAGCGGATAGGTGAAGGTCGCCGGCCGGTTCTTCTCCACGCCGAAATGCGCGGCCCAGGCAAAGCCATAGCCCGCCAGCGGGATGCCGAGGAACCACCAGCTGTTGAGCCAGATCCCGGCCGCCAGCGCGGCAAAGGTCAGAATCGTCCCGGCATAGTGCAGCGCCCGCGTCTGCGCCTTCGCATGCTCGCGAAGATAATAGGGCCAGAAATCGGCATAGCGGGTGATCGCGCGCGCCATGGGCGGATGCTAGGACGGCGGCGTGACGCAATCAACTCCCCGCAAATCCAGCTTCCCGCCGGTCGTCGATCCCGCCGTCCGCATCCTGATCTGCGGCAGCCTGCCCGGTGACCGTTCGCTCGAGGCCGGACAATATTATGCGCACCCGCAGAACCAGTTCTGGCGGCTGATCTCCGCGGTGGTCGATCGCGACCTCACCGCCCTCGCCTATCCCGATCGCCTCGCCGCGCTGCTCGATGCGCATGTCGGGCTGTGGGATGTCGTCGCCACCGCGCACCGGCCCGGCAGCACCGACGCCGCGCTCAGCGGGATCGCCCCCAACGACGTCGCCGCGCTCGCCGCGACATTGCCCGTCCTGCGCGCCATCGCCTTCAATGGCGGCACAGCGCTGAAACATGGGCTGAAGCAGTTGGGCGCGACCCGCTATGCGACCGTCGCCCTCCCCTCGTCCAGCCCGCTGCATACCGTCGGTTTCGACAGGAAACTGCCCGCCTGGATGGAACTGCGCGCGCATCTCCGCCATTGAGCGCGGGCGGCGCCCGCCGCCTTACAGGAGAGAGCCATGACCCAACCTTTCGCGATGCGCGGACTTGACCATATTGTGCTGCGCGTCGCCGATCTGCCGCGCATGCTGGCCTTCTACCACGAGGTTCTCGGCTGCACGGACGAGCGCGAGCAACCGGAGCTTGGCCTCTATCAACTCCGTGCCGGCGCCTCGCTGATCGACCTCGTCACGCTCGACGGCAAGCTCGGCGCGCGCGGCGGCGCAGCGCCGGGCTCGGAGGGGCGCAACCTCGACCATTTCGCGCTCGCGATCGAGCCGTTCGACCGTGATGCACTGGGCACCCATCTCACCGCGCACGGGATCGAGATTCTCGAGGAAGGCCCGCGCTACGGCGCCGAGGGCGAAGGCCCATCGATCTATATCCGCGACCCCGAGGGCAATGTCGTCGAGCTCAAGGGCCCATCCAACAATTGAGGATATAGATCGACGGGCCTTCGCCCTCGGCACGATGCTGATGGGGTCGAAGATGCTCCGGTCGGCGGTGCAGGCCCGCACGCTGCGCGCCGAAATGACGGTGGAGGCGTAAGCCTCTCCCCTTTCCCTTCGTCATTCCCGCGAAAGCGGGAATCCTTTCAGGCTGACCGATCGGATAGAGCCGCGACGTCAGCCTCAATGGATCCCCGCCTTCGCGGGGATGACGGCGGGATCCAGGAAGACGAATGATAACCGCCCCCACCGACGAACCCATCGTCCGCCCGATCGACATGGTCTTTCCAGGCGCCCCCGATCCCCCGCCTGACGTCGCCATCCGGTCATCGCGCTGTAACCGCTTGGTCATCGACCCGCCGCCAATGTGAAACCGGTTACCCTTAGGGCGCGCCGGCAGCCTCGCTGCCCGTAACATCCAAAGGGGACGACCATGACCATCCGCAAGGCGCTTGCCCGCGCCAGCGTTTCCGCGCTTCTGCTTTCCGTCAGCCTGCCCGCGCTGGCGCAGGACCAGGCGACCGACGCCGCACCCGAAGCCGAAAGCCAGGATGGCGAGATCATCGTCACCGGCCGCGCCGGCGCCGGCAACCGCACCAAGCTCGACACCAGCTATGCGGTCACCACGCTGTCGAACGACATGCTGCGCGCGCGCGCACCGTCGAGCGTGACCGAGACGCTCAAGTCAGTCCCCGGCTTCTGGGTCGAGGCGTCGGGCGGCGAAGGCTCGGGCAACGTCCGCGCGCGCGGCATCCCCGTCGATGGCTTCGGCTCGATCAACCTGCTCGAGGACGGCCTGCCAGTCCAGCACGACCCGGCGCTCGGCTATTTGAATGCCGACCAGGCCTTCCGCATCGACGAATCGATCGACCGGATCGAGGTCGTCCGCGGCGGTCCCTCCTCGGTCTTCTACTCGAACGCCCCGGGCGGCGTGGTCAACTACATCACCCGTCGCGCGATGACCGAGACCACGGGCAACGCCCGCCTGCTCTATGGCCCGACCGCCGATCTCTACCGCTTCGACGGCTGGGTCGGCACGCCGGTGGCAGAGGGCTGGTCGGTCGATGTCGGCGGCTTCTACCGCAGTGAGCGCGGCGTGCGCGATCCGGGCTATATCGGCAACAAGGGCGGCCAGATCCGCGCGGCGGTGCATGGCGAATTCGCCGGCGGCCGCACCTCGATCAGCTACAAGCACCTTGCCGACAACGCGATCTTCTACACCGGCATCCCGCTGACCAAGGACGCCGAGGGCAAGATCGTCGGTCTGCCCGGCTTCGACCCGCATTACGGCACCACCGCCAGCGTCCAGACCCGCCGCCTCGCACTCAAGAGCGCGACCGGTCCGGTCGACTTCCGTCAGGAGAACGGCACGCGCATCCGCCTCGACCAGTTGAGCTGGATCACCGACTGGGAGTTCGGCGACGGCTGGAAGCTCAGCCACAAGCTGCGTTACCGCGACTCCAACACCGTGCGGAACGGCGTCTATCCCGCCTCGATCAGCACCGCGACGGCGCTGCTCAACACCTATCGCCCGCAGCTTCTCGCCGCCTTTCCCGGCGCGACGAGCGTCCAGCTCCGCTATGTCGATAACAATGAGGCGTTCAACGTCACCGGCCAGAACGGCAATGGCGACGTGTTCATCAACGCCGCCCGCCCGGTGACGATCGAGGAGAGCGAGCTGCTCAACGACGTGCGGATCGCGCGCCGGTTCGAGGCGGCGGGCACGCACGACTTCGCGGTCGGCGTCTACTACGCGCATATCGACGAGACCTTCCGCCGCTACTCCGCCTCGACGGTGCAGGACGTGTCGAACAACAGCCGCCTGCTCAACCTCGTCGCGCTCAATGCGTCGGGCCAGGTCGTCGGCTCGCTGACCGAGAATGGCGTTGCGCGCTACGGCTCGGAATTCGCCAACGGCTATGGTTCGCAGAACACCGTCGCCGTCTATGCCTCGGACGAGTGGCAGATCACCCCGACGCTGCGCATCGACGGAGGGCTGCGCTGGGAGCAGGTCACGACCCGCGGCGCACAGGAGGATTTTGATCCAAAGGGTGTCGATCTGGGCAATCCGGCAACGCTTGCGGACAATCAGGTCCTGACCGGCAACGGCATTTTCAAGCCGTTCGACCGCAAGTTCGACCGGATCGGCTGGACGCTCGGCGTCGACTGGAAGTTCATGGAGAATGCCGGCGTCTTCGCGCGCTACACCTCGGCCTTCCGTCTGCCCAGCGTCGGCAGCTTCATCACCAGTGCCACCGCCCAGCCGGTGACGCAGGGCATCGACATGTGGGAAGCAGGCCTCAAGTACAACTCGCGCTTCGTCAGCCTCTACGCCACCGCCTTCCTCACCGACTTCGACTCCTATGGCATCGGCAACACCCAGTTCGATCCGGTGAAACAGGGCTACATCACCCAGACGGTCTATACCGACACGCGTGCCTATGGTGTCGAGTTCGAGGGCACGATCCGTCCAACCCCGTGGTTCGACTTCACCCTCAACGCGACCTGGCAAGACCCGACCTTCCGCAACCTGGTCTATGGCGAAGCGGGCAAGGACAAGGACGGCAAGGACACCTCAATCCCGCGCGACTATTCGGGCAAGCAGCTGCTCCGCGTGCCGCGCCTTGCGCTGCGTGCCACCCCGGCAGTGACCCTGTTCGGCGATCGCCTGCGCGCGCAGGCCGATGTCGAGCATTACACCAAGCGCTATGCCGATGCCGCGAACATCTCGACGCTGCCGGCCTATACCGTGGTCAACGCCAGCGTCCGCCTGAAGGTCACCGAGAACATCCAGCTCTGGGCCTATGGCGACAACCTCACCAACACCATCGGCCTGACGGAGGGCAATCCGCGTGCGGGTGAGCTGACCAGCGGCCAGGCCAACGACCTGTTGTTCATCGGCCGCCCGATCCTCGGCCGCAACTTCCGCTTCGCCGTGGACTTCAAGTTCTGATGCGCGGCGCCCGTCTCCTGCTCGCGGCACTTGCGTGCCTGGCCACACCCGCCGCGGCGCAGGAGGCGGACCGCACCGTCACCGGCGAGATCACCGGTGCCGACCATCAGACCTACAAGGCGATCCCGTTCGACGTCCCTCCGGGCGTCGAACGGATCACCGTCCGCCTGACCTATGACAAGGCCAACAAGACCGTCGTCGACTTGGGCGTGTTCGACCCCGAACGCTTTCGCGGCTGGAGCGGCGGCACCCGCGACCGCTTCACCTTGAGCGAAAGCGACGCCACCCCCGGCTACCTCCCCGGCGCGCTGCCCGCCGGTCGCTGGCAGGTCCAGTTCGGCATCCCCAACGCCCGCAAGGACGCCCGCAGCGCCTATCGCGTCGAAATCTTCTTCGACCGCGGCGAGACGCGCAACGCCACCACTGCCATTGCCGACGCCCCGCTCAAGGCCGGCCCGGGCTGGTATCGCGGCGACCTGCACATGCACAACGCGCATTCGGACGGCAGCTGCGACAGCCAGAGCGGCAGGCGCGTCCCCTGCCCGCTCTACCGCACGGTCGAGGCCGCGGCGCAAGCCGGTCTCGATTTCATCGCGGTCACCGATCACAACACCAGCTCGCACTTCTCCGCGCTGCGCGAGCTCCAGCCGTACCATGACAAGCTGCTGCTGATCCCCGGCGCGGAGATCACCACCTTTGGCGGCCATGCCAACATCTTCGGCCAGTCGCGCTGGGTCGATTTCCGCGTCGGCAGCCCGAGCGTCCCCGATATCGCCGCGTTCCAGAAGGACGTTGCGGCGGCAGGCGCGATCCTCTCGGTCAACCACCCCGCTTTGCCTTCGGGCGAGGCATGCATGGGCTGCGGCTGGGTCTGGCCCGACACCGACTGGAGCAAGGTGACGGCGATCGAGGCGATCAACGGCCTCACCACCCAGCCGCCGCTCGTCGGACTCGACTTCTGGTACGACAAGCTCAACCGCGGTTTCCGCATCACCGGCATCGGCAGCAGCGACAATCACGACCCCGCC
Organism: uncultured Stakelama sp.; assembly: GCA_964407945.1. Taxonomy (GTDB): domain Bacteria; phylum Pseudomonadota; class Alphaproteobacteria; order Sphingomonadales; family Sphingomonadaceae; genus Sphingomonas. The sequence goes on along the minus strand of CAYOXO010000013.1, from coordinate 35,478 downwards.
GCTGAACGCCCAGGCAGCGCGCCAATCGGCCGCCCCGCCACCATCGTCCACGCCCGTGACCTCTCCCAGCCCGCCATCCTCGACGGCATCCGCGCGGGCAATGTCTTCATCGATGTCGAGGGCAGTCGCGACCGGATGCTCGAGGTCGCCGTCATCTCGGGCAAGGCGCGCGCGGCGATGGGCGAGACCATCACCGGCCCCGCCGCCACATTATCCGTCGAAGCACGCATCGCCGGTGTCGCGGCAGGCACGACGCAACTGATCGCCAACGGCAAGGAACAGGCCCGCAAGCCCTCCGCACCAACCGTCAGCTTCCATATCCCCCGCACCGCCGCCTGCGGCTGGATCGCGATCAACATCCTCGGCCCCGACGAGCGCAAGCTGCTGATCGGCAACCCCGTCTATATCCAATGCAAGACGGCGCCCCGGCGCTGAGAGCCGGGACGCCGCGACGCCCTCAATATTCGTCGTGCAGCCGCACCCAGCTCATCGTGCTGCCATTCTCGTTGCGGCCTTTGGGGGCGAGGTCGAGCCAGTTCATCGCGCCCATCAGCAGCTCGGTGCCGCGGTGATAGGTCGAATAGCTGTGGAAGATCTCGCCCGCGTCGTTCTTCGCGAACACGCTGACCCCGAACATGTCGGCGCTGCGCTGGATCGTCGTCAGCCCGTAATTATAGAGCGCGGTCCCTGCCTCGCGCTCCTCCGCCGTGAACGAGACGCAGAAGTCGTAGTTGAAGTCGCTCTCACCTGACGACACCCAAGGGAAGGTCCACCCCATCCGCGCCTTCGCCGCCTCGATCTGCGCGACCGGCGCGCGGGACACCGCCGCAAAGGCAAGGTCGGCATGCTCGAAATGCTGCCGCGCCGGATCGACATGATCCATCGTGTAGGAGCAGCCCGGGCAGAGGTGATCCTTCCCCGGCGTCAGCATGAAGTGATAGACGGCAAGCTGGCTGCGCTCCCCGAACAGGTCGCCCAGCGTGCGCGGCCCGTCCGGCCCCTCGAACACATAGTCCTTCTCGACCTTCACCCAGGGCAGCCCGCGCCGTTCCACCCGCAGTTCGTCGAGCGCGTGGGTCATCGCGCGTTCCTTTTCGAACAACGCCTTGCGCGCGCTCATCCATTCCTCGCGCGATACGATCTCATGGTGCATCGTCTTGCTCCTTCTTGAGGTCAGCCGCGCCGGTTCAGCCAGGGCGGCAGGTGAAACAGGCTCATCAGCAGGTACATCGCGGTCATGCCGTCGACCGGCAGCACCGTGGCGCCCGCTGCGCACAGTGAAACCGGCGGCGCATCGATCGCGCAGATCAGCGCCATCGCCGCGAACACCGGCGCGGCGGCGAGCCGCAGCAACTGCGCTTGCTTGTCTGCGGGTATCGGCCTTGCCATGTTCGCGTCTCCGTCGGTTCGATCTGAACCTAGGTCCGCGCCGCGCGAGGGTGAGAGTTACAAGTGTGACGCGATTATGGACTCGCTGATCAACGCCGCCGCCCGCGCACTCGCCACGGGCAATCCGCTCGCCGCGCTCGACCGGGTCGCGCTGCGTGAGGATCCGCCCGCGCTGGCCCTGCGCGGCATCGCGATGGCGCAGCTCGGCGATCTGGCGGTCGCGCGCGATCTGCTGCGCCGTGCCGCCCGCGCCTTCGGCACCCGCGAACCCGTTGCCCGCGCCCGCTGCATCGTCGCCGAGGCCGAGATCGCGCTGGTCTCCCGCGACCTCGGCGAGCCGGAACAGCGGCTGGACGACGCGCAGGCCACGCTCGAAGCCCATGGCGACCCTGCCAACGCCGCCCATGCCGCCTATCTCAAGGCGCGACGGCTGCTGCTGATCGGCCAGCTCGACGCGGCCGCGCGCACGCTCGAAGCGATCGATCCCGCCGCACTGCCTCCCGCTTCGCGCGCCGCCGCCTGGCTCGTCGCCGCGGGCATCGCCATGCGCCGCATCGAAGCAGCGCCTGCACGTGCGGCGCTCGACCGCGCGGCTGCGGCAGCGGACCAGGCCGGCATTCCCGGACTGACAGCCGAAGTCGCCCGCGCCGCCGCCAGCTTTGCTGCCCCCACCGCGCGACTGCGCACGCCACAGGGCGAAACACAGATCGATCTGGCTGGCGTCGAAGGCCTGCTGGCTTCGAACACACTGGTCGTCGACGCCTGTCGCAATGTCGTTCGCACCGGAGGGACGACAATACCCCTCGGCAGCCGCCCAATCCTCTTCGCGCTCGCCCGCACCTTGGCCGAAGCCTGGCCCGGCGACGTCACCCGCCTCGCCCTGCTCCAACAGGCGTTCCGCGCGCGCGAGGCGGACGAGTCGCACCGCGCGCGGCTCCGGGTCGAGATCGGGCGCCTGCGCACCGAACTCGAATCCATCGCCGACATCAGCGCCACCGAGGACGGCTTCATCCTGCAACCCCGCGGCAATCGCGCCGTCGCTATCCTGATGCCGCCGCAGGAGGAAGCGCATGCCGACATCCTCGCGCTGCTCGCCGATGGCGAAGCGTGGTCGAGCTCCGCGCTCGCACTCGCGCTCGACGTCAGCCCGCGCACCGTCCAGCGCGGGCTCGAGGCCCTGGCGGCCTCAGGCAAGGCCGACAGCGTCGGCCGCGGCCGCGCCTGCCGCTGGATGGCCCGGCAGGTGCCGGGTTTCCCGACAAGCTTGTTACTCCCGGCGGTTCCGGGCGGCCGATAGTCTTGGCCCCGCAATCACGGAGCCACGACATGACCCTACCCTATACCGGCGGCTGCACCTGCGGTGCGATCCGCTATTCGATCGTGGGTGAGCCCGCGACAATGAACCTCTGCCAGTGCCGCACCTGCCAGCGCGAAAGCGGCACCGGGCATGGCGCACACCTGACCTTCGCCGGCGCGGAGGTGACGCTCACCGGAACGGCAACATTGTGGGAAACCAGTGGTGTCGATGGCACGCGCAAGCAGCGCGGCTTCTGCCCGACCTGCGGCGCCCCGGTCTTCATCACGCTGCCCGACATGCCGCAAATCTTCATTACCGGCGCTGGCAGCCTCGACGATCCGTCGCGTTACCGGCCGGAAGTGGTGTACTGGACCCGCAGCGGCCATGGCTGGGATACGCTCGATCCGGCGCTCACCCGGTTCGACAAATTGCCGCCCGAACTCACCCCGACCACGACAGGAGAGGATTCATGAAGCACGCAGCAGCCGAAATCCTCCGCGAATACGGCCCCTTTCCGGGCGACGTCGGCGGTGTCAGCTTCGACGGCGCGAAGGTGTGGTTCGCCGCCGATGGACGGATCAACGCGCTCGACCCGGACAACGGCGAAATCGTCGGCGCGCTCGATGTCCCCGCCGATGCCGGCACCGCGTTCGACGGCAAACACCTGTTCCAGATCGCGGAGACCGTGATCCGCAAGGTCGATCCTGCGACGGGTGCAGTGCTCGCCACCATCCCCGCGCCCGGCAATGGCGGCGATTCGGGCCTGACCTGGGCGGAAGGATCGCTCTGGGTCGGCGAATATCGCGCTGCCTGCATCCACCAGATCGATCCAGAGACGGGCACCGTCCTCCGCACCATCCAGTCCGACCGTTTCGTCACCGGAGTCACCTGGGTCGATGGCGAACTGTGGCACGCTACCTGGCAGGATGACGAAAGCGGCCTGCGCCGCATCGATCCCGCCAACGGTACGGTGCTCGAACAGCTCGACATGCCCGCGGGGACGGGCATCTCGGGCCTCGAATCCGACGGCGCGGGCCGCTTCTTCTGCGGCGGCGGCGGAAGCGGGCGGGTCCGTGCCGTGCGCCGGCCGGGCTATGCCGCGGCCGCCTGAGACCGTCTTCCTGCTTTGCTAATGCCAAAGCACGTCAATCGCCGTCGAAACCTGATGGCGCCGCCCGCTATCTGAAGCGGGCGGCGCATGGTGCGTCGCGCCACGCGGCCGGTTTCGCGCCGCAGGACTCCAACCCATGAGCGACGACCATGAATGTCGCACTCCTCCAGTTCGGGCTGCTGCTACTCGGCATCCTCAATCTCGCGCTGCTGCTCCGGCTCAGCCGGCGACAGCGGCGGCAAGCGCGGACCCATGCCGCGCTGGTCGAGCGGCTGCTGCGCCGCCGGTCGCGACTATCCCGCGACGACGCATTTCCGGGCCGCTTTCGCTGAGCAGCTTCTGGCACGCCGTCGATAGCAACGCAGAGCGCCGTTCCTGAATTCACTCCATCGGAGTCACATCCATGTCGTACCGTTTCGCCCAGCCGCTTGCCGGTGCGGGATCCGCCGATCCGCGCCCTGTCAGCGCGCGCCATGCCGCCGACGCCTATGACGCCACCGGCGCCCGCTATCTCCGCTATGCCGACGGCACCAACGATCAGCCGCTCGAATTCTCCAGCCGCTACGCCTTTGCCGACCGTACTTTGTGGAGCCGGATCGAGGCGAGCCTGATCGCGCTCCACGCCAGCGGCCGCCGCGCGATCCGCATCCTGGATATCGGTTGCGGGCCGGGCACCTGGACGATGCGCACCGCGCGACGTGCCGCGCAACTCGGCTTCACCGGAATCGAATGCCGCGGCATCGACCCCTCGCCCGGCATGATCGCCCTCGCCAGACAGGTGGCAGCCGAAGTCGAAAGCGCCGCCATCGGCCTCGATTTCGAAGTTACCGACCTGCATTCCGCCTTGGCGTCGGAGGACGATCACAGCGCCGATCTGGTGCTGTGCCTCTATGGCGTCTTCAACCACCTCGCCGCCCCGCTGCGCGCATCCGCCGCTCAGGCGCTGGCACGGGTCAATGGCGGCACGCTGATCGTCACCGCGCGCAGCGTCGGCAGCCTGCCGACCATCTATGTCGCCGGGATCGAGCAGGCCGCGCACTATGTGCAGGACAATGACGCCGACCGGATGGAGGTCGACCTCACCGACGGCACCCATCTCGCCTTCGATTCCCATCTGTTCCGCGCAAGCGAACTCGCCGCGCTGTTCAGCCCGCACTGCCCGGTGCGCGAGCTAACCGGCCTCGACCTGTTCCACAGCCGCTTCGCATACAACCCGGCCTGGAACCCGGCCGGTGCCAACGGCGCCGAGACCGCGGACCGGCTCGCCCGGCTCGAACAGCTCTGCGCCGCGGACGAGGTGCTGATCGACAGTGCCGCCCACATCATGCTCGTGGCGGAGCCGCATCTCTAGCAGTCTCGCACCCATCCCCCACCGTCATCCCGGCCTTGTGCCGGGATCCACCGGGAGGCAGGCGTTGGACTTGAGCCTCGTGCACAGCCATCACTGCTCCGTGGACCCCGGCACAAGGCCGGGGTGACGGGTAGAGGGCCGCGCGTGCGGCCACCTCAAACAACTTTCCTACACGCCTTCGGCATGCCTATCCTCGCCCCGGCTTCGGCCCGCTCTTTGACAGTTTGAATCCCGATTTCAGACTCGCGCACGCGTAGGAGCGTGACTTTTGGGACTTTCCGCGCGGCGCGTGACTCTCCCTCTTTGTTCTATTATTGTTCCGGCATGGCCACGGCCCCGTTTCTCGACCTGCCCCCGCGGCCGCTGCGCTGGCTGTATCTCGACCTCAACAGCTTCTTCGCGGCGGTCGAGCAGCAGCTTAACCCGGATTTGCGCGGCAAACCGATCATCGTTGCGCCGGTCACCAGCGACACCACCGTCGCCATCGCCGCCTCGGTCCAGGCGAAGAAGTTCGGCATCGGCACCGGTACCCCCGTGTGGGAGGCCAAACGTCTGTGCCGCGACCTGATCGTCACGCCCGGCCAACACGAGAAATATGTCGAGTTCCACAATCTGATCGTCGAGGAGATCTGGAAGCATATCCCGGTCACGTCGATCGGGTCGATCGACGAGGTCGCGTGCCGCCTGCTCGACAATGAGAATGATCCCGAAACCGCGATCGCACTGGCCAGGCGGATCAAGGCGGGCATCCGCGCCAATGTCGGCGAATGCCTGACCAGCTCGGTCGGTATCGCCCCCAACCGGTTGCTCGCCAAGCTCGCGTCGGACATGCAGAAGCCCGACGGCCTCACCGTTCTCACCGAAGACATGCTCCCGCATCGCCTGTTCACGCTCAAGCTGCGCGACATTGCCGGGATCGGCGCGAAGATGGAGAAACGCCTGGCACAGCAGGGCATTCTCGACATCGGCCAGTTGTGCGAACGGCGCCCGCGCGACGCCGGGTCGGCCTGGGGCGGCGTCAATGGCGATCGACTCTGGTATCTGCTCCACGGCTTCGACCTGCCGCAAAAGCCGACACAGAGCCGCACCATCGGCCACAGCCACGTCCTCTCGCCCCGCAAGCGCGGGCCGGAGCCGACCCGCCTCACCGCGCGCCGCCTGGCGCTCAAATCCGCCAGCCGGCTGCGGCGCAAGGGCTATGTCAGCCGGCTGCTCGTCCTCCATGCCCGGTTCGAGGACGACAAGTCGACCTGGCGCACGTCGATCCGGCTGCCCTCGACCCAGGACAGCTTCACCGTCCTCCACGCACTCGACTCGATCTTCCCCCGGCTGGCGGCAGCCGGCCATGCCCGTGCCCATGGCTTCGCGGTCCGCATGATCGGTGTGACATTGGCCGAAATCGCGCCGCTTCAGGGCGAACAGGAGTCACTGTTCGCCGCGCTCGACCCCAATGATCCGCTCGCCCGCGAAACCCGCACGCTCTCGCTCAGCAAGGCGATGGACAGAATCAACGAGAAGTTCGGGCGGCACGCGGTGTCGGTCGGACCGATGGACGGCAGCCGGATCGACCGCGTCGGAACGAAAATTGCGTTCGGCCGCATCCCCGATCTCGACGAATTTCACGAGTGAATCCGTAAGCTTCCCGATTGCACCGAGAAACGCTTTCAGCCGCGATACGACGTATCCCTTGACGTTAATTGGCGCATAAGCAAAAGCAGCGCCCGCTATGAAAATGCGCCCCCTCCCCGCCGCCATCGCGATCGTGCTGCTGCCGCTCGCGGCCTGCAAACCCGAGCCCGAAGTCGTCACCGACCGTGCGCCCGACCCCATGGAAACCGCGCTCAAGAACGCGCCGGCCGTCGAGCTGCCGCCGTCGATCAAGGCGTCGGTCTCGATGCGCTGCCAGCCGGGCAATGCGCTCGTGTTCGCCGAGTTCTTCCAGGGCGACAAGCTGGTCAAGGTCCGCACCGACAAGGCTGCGCCCTGGACCGACCTCAAGGCCCCCGAAGCCGGCCAGCCTTTCGTCGCCGACGGTGGCTACAAGCTCACCGGCAACGAGAAGTCGGCCACGGTCGAACTTCCCGGCAAGGGCTCGCTCAACTGCAAGGGCTGACCTTCCGGTCTTTCTCCAATTCAAGGGGCCGGCGGACCGATCCGCCGGCCCTTTTTACATTCTGATCCAGTTTTTTTGCGGTCGATGTCACATCCGCCGCGCGCCGCTCGTCATGTCAGTGCAACCCAAGAAGGAGCACATGCCATGACCCCGAAGCTCGATCCGTTCGCCGCCGCCCCCAGCGTCATGAAGTCCTGGTTCGCGGCATCCAATGCCATCCAGAGCAGCCTCGAGCCGTCGCTGATCGAACTGGTCAAGATCCGCGCCTCGCAGATCAACCAGTGCGCCAACTGCCTCAACATGCACACCGCCGAAGCGCGCGCACTGGGCGAGACCGAACAGCGCATCTACCTGCTCTCTGCGTGGCGCGAGGCCCCTGTCTTCACGCCGCGTGAGCGCGCTGCGCTTGGCTGGGTTGATGCCTTGACGCGGCTCTCGGAAGGCCACACCCAGCGCGATGCCTATGCCGCGCTGGTCGCCGAATTTACCGAGGAGGAACAGGTGAAGCTCACCCTGATGATCAATATCATCAATGGCTGGAACCGCCTTGCGGTCGGTTTCGACCTGTGGCTCGAGCCGGCAGCGGCCAAGACCCTTCAGGCCCATACTGCATGACGTTGAGCGACCATGCGGGCGCAGCGGAATCCTTTGATCCGCTGCGCCCGAAGCTCATCCGCGTCGCCTACCGCATGCTCGGCTCGGTCGCCGATGCCGAGGATGCGGTGCAGGAAGCATTCGTCCGCTGGATGGGCACGGATCGCTCCGCGGTGCGCGAACCGGAAGCGTTCCTGCGTCGCACCGTCACGCGCCTGTGCCTCGACCAGCTCAAGTCAGCACGCCACCAGCGCGAGACCTATATCGGTCCGTGGCTGCCCGATCCCGTGGTCGAGGAAGAGCCCGAGGAGGACGTCACCCTCCCGCTGATGCTCGCGCTCGAACGCCTGTCCCCGCTCGAGCGCGCCGCCTTCCTCCTTCACGACGTATTTGGCGTGGAGTTCGAGGAGATTGCAAAAACTCTCGATCGCGACGCCGCCGCCTGCCGCCAGCTCGCGGCCCGCGCCCGCGCTCATGTCCGTGCGGGCCGTCCGCGCTTTCAGGTCGAACAGACGCGCGGCCTCGAGATCGCCGAAGCCTTTTTCAACGCCTCGCGCACCGGCGACATGACCGCGCTCGGCGCAATGCTTGCGGCGGATGTCAGCATGCACTCCGACGGCGGCGGCAAGCGCCCGGCAGCACGTATGGTGATCCTAGGCTTCAACCAGGTGATGAAGCTGCACAAATCACTCGCGGTGCTGTTCGGCAAGTACGGCTCGAAGCTGGTGCGCACCTGCTTCGTCAACGGCCTGCCCGGTTTCGTCACACTCGAGGCCGATGGCGAGATTCAGACTACCGCACTGGAGATCGAGGACGGTCGCGTCGTCGGCATCTATCAGATGCGCAACCCCGACAAGTTGCGGCATTTGCACTAAGCGCCAACGCGCTCCATCACGAACCGCGCCCGCTCCGCGACATCGAGGAAGGGGAGCGGCACTAGGTCATAGCCCAGCTCCGCATAGACGTACGCCATCACATCGTGTGTCGCCACAGCCTCAGCCTCGTCCTGCTTCCGCTCGGTATCCTGCGCGTAGATTGCCGACCAGTGCCGTGCGATGAACACCGTGCGGTTGTAGCGAAAGGCAGCGGCCGCCCGCTCGGCCTCCACCGGCACCGGCAGTCCGCACAACCGCAGATAGCCGATCACATCGGGAATGCCGCGATCGAGTACGACCGGTCCCGCCAGCGCCAGCGCATCCCGGTGCGAGCGCAGTTCCCAGTCCAGCATCTGCGCCGCAAATCCCTGACGATTGGCCCAGGGCAGTGCATCCCCACCGCGCGCGACCTGATCACGGATGATGGCCCGTCCCGCCTCAGGCATGGTCGCGATCCCGCGCGCTGCCAGCGCTTCGATCAGGCTCGACTTGCCCGATCCCGGCCCACCGGTGATCACGAACAGATGGTCTGTCGTCATCTTGTTATCTCCTTCAGGAACATTGATGATGATCGCGCCGGGTGTCCGGCGCGTTGGATTTCTCGGGCGGAGGCAGGGCTTGGCGACGATCGCGATCTACAGCCTGAAGGGCGGCGTCGGCAAAACCACATTGGCGGTCAACCTCGCCTGGTGCGCCGCAGCGCTGTCGGCGCGCCGCACCCTGCTCTGGGATCTCGATCCGCAGGCGGCATCCACCTTCCTGCTCGGCGGCGCAAGGGGCAAGGTCCAGGCGCAATCGGTGTTCACCAAGGACGTCGAGCCGTCGAAGCTTGCCCACGCCACCGCCGTCGAGCGTCTCGACCTGATCGGCGCAGACGCATCGCTGCGTGGCCTCGACCTGCTGTTCCATGAGCTCGACAAGAAGAAGCGCCTCGCCAAGCTGCTCGGCCAGCTCGACAAGGCCTATGACCGGATGCTGCTCGACTGCCCGCCGGGCCTCACCGAAACCAGCGAACAGGTGATGCGCGCCGCCGACCTGATCGTCGTCCCCGTCATCCCCTCCCCTCTCTCGGAACGTGCGCTGGCCGAGGTCGAGGCGCATCTGGGTGGCAAAGGGAAGGTTCCGCTGATGCCGGTCCATTCGATGGTCGATCGCCGCCGCAAGCTCCATGCAGAAGCGCTCGAGCGCCATCCCGACTGGCCGGTCATCCCGATGGCCAGTGTGGTCGAGACAATGGCGGCGCGCCGCGCGCCGGTCGGCGCCTTTGCGGGACGCACCGCCGGCGGCAAGGCGTTCGGCGATCTGTGGCAGGCGATCGAAAAGCGCCTCGCCAAACCGCCGAAAACAGCGTCAAAGAAGATATGACCCGACCCACGCCCCGTTCGGCCGATCTCGATCCCGATCTGGTGCTGCGTGCCTATGCGATGGGCGTGTTCCCGATGGCCGAGCATCGCGATGAGGCCAGCGTCTTCTGGGTCGAGCCGCGTCAGCGCGCGATTCTGCCGCTCGACGGCTTCCACCTCTCACGCTCACTGCGCAAGACCATCGCGGGTGACCGCTTCCGCGTCACCGCCGATGCGGCATTCGAGCAGGTCATCGCACTCTGCGCCGAATCCGCGCCCGATCGGCCCGACACGTGGATCAACCCAGCGATCGAAAAAGTCTTCGCAGAGCTCCACCGCCGCGGCTTCGCCCATTCGATCGAGGTGTGGGACGGGGAACGGCTGGTGGGTGGACTCTATGGCCTTGCTCTCGGCAACGCGTTCTTCGGCGAATCGATGTTCAGCCGCATGCGCGACGCGTCGAAGGTCGCGATCGCCGCACTCGTCGCGCGGCTGCGCGTGGGCGAATTCGAACTGCTCGACTGCCAGTTCATGACCGACCACCTCGCCTCATTGGGCGCGGTGGAGATCCCGCGCGAGACCTATCTCGCGATGCTGTCCGTCGCGCTCGGCGAAGGCGCCGCCGGGCTGGCTTCAGGCGTGGCCGGGGTCTCGGCCGATTTTGGCGCGCTCGATGCCTTCGGGGCGGCACCGTTACCCGATGCGCCAGCGCTCACTTCTTCGCCGCCGGTCTCCGGGAAAGTCATCGTGCAGCTCTTGACCCAGACGTCATAAACCGGGTGTTGCACGACGTTGAGCGCAGGACGCTCCTTGTAGAGCCAACCCGAGAAGGCACGCTTCCACTTGCCGTCGCTCTCGCGCACGTCGATCTGCGCGAAGGCGCCGGTATAGGGCTCAGCCTCCCAAGGCGCGGTCTTCTCGCACGCGCGCAGTCGCAGGATCACGTCGCCTGCACGCACAGCCTGCCCCGGCTTGAGGGTGATGTCGCGCGCCTGTCCGTTGCGCTTGTTGAGCAGCCCCAGCACCGCAACCCGCTCCGCCATCGGCGTCGCCCCGGCGGTCAGCGCGGCGGTGTTCGTCGCGTCCGTGGTCACCACCTCTTCGCCCGGCCCGGCCTTGGGCGCTACCTCAACCGTGTCCGCGGCGGCGGTCTTGTTCTGCGGCGCGTCTCCGCCCAACCAGCCGCACCCGGCCAGCGCGAGCGGCGCCAGCAGGTACGCGGCAGGACGCAGCCGATGCATCAGGCGCCGGGCGTCCAGGCTTCGTAGTCGCCGGTCGCGCCGATCCGCTTGCCGCCCATGTCGAGCGCACCGGCGGGGCGATAGGCCTGGGCGGTGCCGGTCAGGTTCGGAGCCGCGGGCTTTTCCCACTGGCGGACGGGCGGCAGCGCGCGATCGGGTACCTCGTCGATCTGATGGTGCAGCCAGCTGAACCATTCGGGCGGCACGCGGCTCGAATCGTTCGATCCCTTGTAGATCACCCAGCGGCGGGTCATGCCGTGCATGTTCTGACCGCCTTCATAATAGACATTGCCCAGCGCGTCCTCGCCGACCTGTTGCTTGCCGCGCAGGCCAACCCAGGTGCCGAAGGTGGAGCCGTTCCACCAGGTGAAGATGTTCGCGAAGATACCCATGCCCCGCGCTTTACGCGCCAAGTGCAGCGGCGGCAACGGGGGATGGAGCAGAACGAGCCATGCACATGGCAGTCGCTAGCGGCTGAGGATCAACCGAACGCCGGCATGTGTAGCGTAGCGCCCGTCCCAAATCAGCGTGTACCAAGTCGCAGCGATACCTTTTTCCCATTCTGGAGAATGCCTGTCGCTACCTTTGATCACGACGCGATCGCGCGTGCGCGTGCGGCGTGCCACTTCGTCGTCAGGATAGCGCTGAAGCCATTGTTCTCCCGATATGATATCGGCAGTGAGCTCCATCACGTTGCCCATCAGGTCGTGAATGCCCCAGCCGTTCGGCGGAAAGAGGCCGACGCGGACACCCCGCGGCCTCGCCCAAAAGTCGTGAATGTCGGGAATCGCAATCTCGTCCGCACGCCCGACGCTGCTCCCCGCCAGCGCTTCCCGCTTGGGATCCACAGCGCTCCCCCAAGGGAAACGTGCCGATGCGTCCCCGGCTTGTGCGAACCACTCCCACTCCTTCGCGGATGGAAGCGACACGCGATAGTCTGTTCGCTCCTCCAGCCATTCAATATAGCATCGGATATCCTCGACCCCCAAGATGACGATCGGCCAATCCACGCGAAACTTGTCCAAATTGGCAGCTATAACAGCGTCGGAACGTTTCATATCTTCAGAGTCGAAACCGCCCCGATATGGCTTGGGGAGCGAGCAGCGGCCAGCATCCACCGCCACAAGGTAGTTTCTCCAGGTCAACTCGTACTTGGAGACCGCCTCGATCCGCCGCATTCCGGCCGGCGCAGCGGGGACGGGGACAAAGGCTGGACAATCCTTACACGCTTGGAATTCGACTTCGATCCGCCGCTCCGGCCTTCCCTCCTGCGCAGCCGCAGACAGATGAAGGCTGGCTAGCAGCAACGAAAACGCAATGACGCCTTTCATGTAGCCTCGCGACCAATGTAGATTTCAGCAGTCTGATAGTGAAACCGGCAACCACCATAGTGCTTGGTCCACAGTCTAACGCCAACTCACCTTATCCCCCGGCGAGATTCCCAGCTCCGCAGCCTTGCCGCCCAACACCTCCAGCACGGCCGCGACCGGCTCGCCCGATTGCACCTGCGCCTCCGACAGCGGCACCGTATTCTCGCCGATATGCGCGATCGTGCCGTCGGCGCGGATGAAGATGATGTCGAGCGAGGTCGGCGTGTTCTTCATCCAGAAGCTCGCCTCGCGCGGCGCGCCGCCGCCCGCAGGATAGGGCGCGAACAACATGCCGCCGTCGGCGGGGATGTCGGTGCGGTACATCAGCCCCTGCTGCTGCTCGGCCGGGGTCCGCGCGACATCGACCTTGAAGACATGCTTCGCGCCTCCGCTCTCGATCGTGACGACCGCCTTCGCGGCAGGCCGTGCGGCGGCGGAATCGTTACCCGCCTCGCCGCCCTTGCATCCCGGAACCAGTGCCAGCGCGCTCAGCGCCAGCAGCAGCGGAGCCCTACTCCGCCGCTTCCACGACGACCGCGAGTGGCCCCTTGTCGCCATCGACGATGCGGGCACGAAGCGGCTGATCGGGTTCAACGTCATAAATCTCCGCCCGACGAAGGGTTTCCATGTGCACGAAGATATCGGCCGAATCGCCGTCGCGCACCAGAAAACCATATCCCTTCAGCCGGTTGAACCATTTGACCGTCACCGGTTCGAACGGTCCGGCGGATTCGATCAGCTGTGCCCGGTCGCCCCGGTCGCCGCCGCCATTGCGCGGCTTGGGCGGCTCAACCGCGTCGGTCAGGTCGATGGAGAGGATCTCGAGCGCCTGCAGCCCGCGCTCACGGCGCAGCACGGTACATTCGACGCGTGCGCCTTCGGGCAGGCTTCGGCGGCCATGCGGTTGAAGCACGGAGAAATGGATCAGGATGTCGCCCGCCGCCGGGTCGTCGGCGACGAGGAAGCCGAAGCCCCGCGTGACATCAAACCATTTGACCGTTCCCGAATATTGCTCCCCCGAACAATGTTCATCGTTTGCGCCATCAGCAATCGGCAACACCGCACCGGCCGGCACGGGTACAAATTCGCTCGACGCTCGTTGCGGGTCGATACGCATTCCAGACACTTCCCCCTGACCGGCAACATTAACACAGCATTTCCGGTAGATGCGAATCCTTTGTTACTAGTCCCCATCAAGTAACGGCTCGACGCTTTCATCGGGATTCATGCGGACAATTTTCCAGGCCAGATCGGGCGAATGGCCGGCGCGCACCATGGCCGCGACCTGCTTGGCTGCCTTGTCCCGATCGGGTTGCACCTCAGCAAAGGGCCCGATCCGGCGTCTACGGGCAAAGGCGAGTGCGGTTTCGTTGGCGCGACCGGCCAGTTGCGGCGCAACCGCTTCGGCGTCCTGCTCCTGCACACCCGCATGGCGCAGCGCGTCCTTCACACGCCGCGCTCCAAGACCACGACGCGCCATCGCCGAAGCCTTTGATTCGGCGTAGATCCGGTCGTTGACGTACCCCAAATCGGCGAAGCGTTCCGCAATTGCGACGGGGTCCGCGGCGTCCCCTTCCCACCCCCGTTCACGCACCTTCCGCGCCAGGTAAAGGGCCAGTTTTCCGCGCGTCGTCGCGAAACGTTCGACGTAGCGGAGCGCCAGCCGCTCCAGTGCGGCGGCGTCGAGAGGGGGCGGAGGGCGGCGTTGGTGGGCCATGCGCCTTGTTTGTGCCACACTGCCAACCGAATTTGAACGACAGTGCGTAGCAGAGCCGCCCACATTTCTGATGTGGGGCCAAATGTCATCTAACGATGGGCGGCCGCTACCGTCAGGGGCACGGATTTAGGATATGACTTTGGACGTTAAGGATATGGTCGATGGGAATGGCGCAGTGCTGCTGCCGACCCCGACCGAAGATGCGCTTCCCCGCCGCCTCGCGGATTTCGCGACGCTGGGCGATGCGCTGGATTATGCCGCGCAGGGGCTGCGCGGCCTCAATTTCCACGATGCGCGCGGCACGCTCACCCGCGCCTATCCGTTCACCGAGATGCGCGCGGACGCGCTGATGCAGGCGCGCCGCCTGATCGCCGCCGGTGTGAAGCCCGAGGACCGGATCGCCATGATCGCGGAAACCGGCCCCGATTTCGCGTCGCTGTTCTTCGGCGTCATCTATGCCGGCGCCTGGCCGGTGCCCCTGCCCTTGCCCACCAGCTTTGGCGGTAGCCAGCACTATATCGACCAACTCTCCGTCCAGCTCGACAGCTGCGATCCCACGATGCTGTTCTACCCGGCCGAGCTTGCTGCGATGGCGGGTGAGGCTGCCCGCATCAAGGGCGTTGAGGGCATCGATTGGGAGAGCTTCACGACTCGCGAAGCTCCCGCGGCCGAACTGCCGCAGGCCAAGACCGACGACATCGCCTATCTTCAATATTCCAGCGGCTCGACACGCTTCCCGCACGGCGTCGCGATCACCCATCACGCGCTGCTCAACAATCTGTCGGCGCACAGCCATGGGATGAGTATCCAGGAGAGCGATCGCTGCGTCTCCTGGTTGCCCTGGTATCACGATATGGGCCTGGTCGGCTGCTTCCTGTCGGTCGTCGCCAACCAGGTTTCGACCGACTATCTCAAGACCGAGGATTTCGCCCGCCGTCCGCTGGCGTGGCTCGACCTCGTCACCCGCAATCAGGGCACGACGCTCTCCTATTCGCCGACCTTCGGCTACGATATCTGCGCGCGCCGCATGTCCAGCCAGACCAAGGCGTCGGAGCGGTTCGACCTTTCGCGCTGGCGCGTCGCCGGCAATGGCGCGGACATGATCCGTCCGGACGTCATGCAGGCATTCGTCGACGCGTTTGCCGATGCCGGGTTCAAGGCTTCGGCCTTCCTGCCCAGCTATGGCCTCGCCGAAGCGACCCTCGCGGTCTCGATCATGCCGCCGGGCGAAGGCATCGTGGTCGAGCTGGTCGAGGAAACTCAGCTTTCGGGTGGCACCCATGGCGAGACCGGCTCGTCGCGGCGCCCGCAGCGTTTCCGCGCCATCGTCAATTGCGGCAAGGCTGCGAAGGACATGAAGATCGAGATCCGCGAGGAAGACGGCACACCGCTGCCCGAGCGCGCGATCGGCAAGGTGTGGTGCAGCGGCCCCAGCCTGATGGTCGGCTATTTCCGCGATCCCGAATCGACCGCTGCCTGCCTGCAGGACGGCTGGCTCGACACCGGCGACATGGGCTACCTCTCGGACGGCTATATCTACATCGTCGGTCGCGCGAAGGACATGATCATCGTCAATGGCCGCAACCATTGGCCTCAGGACATCGAATGGGCGGTGGAGCAGCTGCCCGGCTTCAAGCAGGGCGACATCGCCGCCTTTGCGATCACGACGCCCGGCGGTGAGGAAACCCCCGCGGTCCTCGTCCAGTGCCGCACCAGCGACGAGGCAGAGCGTCTCAAGCTGCGCGAGGAAATCCGTGAGCGCGTCCGCACCGTCACCGGCATGAATTGCGTGATCGAACTGATCCCGCCCCGCACATTGCCGCGCACCAGTTCGGGCAAGCTCAGCCGCGCCAAGGCGCGCAACCTCTACCTGAACGGCGAGATCAAGCCCTACAGCATCGCCGCCTGAAAGCCGCCCTACCCGAGACGGAACGGCGGAAAAATTTCGCCATTCCGCCTCGCACCTAACCACTCGCTAACCTGATCGGGGTTATTCGAGAGGGCGTGACGAGCCAGACAACCTCTCAATTCGCGCGACCGCGCATCGATGTGCGCGCGTTGCTCGGCCTGTACGACCCGGCGGACACCACCGACTGGGGCCCGATTCGTGCCGCCCAGATGAACGCCGGCAGCCAGCTCGCGCTGTTCATGCTGGCCGCCAACGTGATGGGGGCAGCCCTTATCACGCTCAACTTCGCGCCCAACTTCCCGCTGTGGAAGCTGGCAAGCTGGAGTGCGCTGGTCGCTGCGGTCGGCGTGACCGTCGCGTTTCGCCGCCTCGCCGTGCGCCATCGCACCGAACGAACCGCGACGCTTCGGGATGTACGCGAAACCGTGCTCGACGGCATCTCGCTTGGGGCAGTCTGGTCGATCGCGCCGCTCTTTTTCGGGCCGTCCGCCAATGCCGAACAAGCCGCAGCAATGTGGATCGTGCTGTCGATTCTGATGGCAGCCTCCGCGGTGGCGATGGCCGCGCTGCCGCTTGCCACGATCTCCTTCCTAGCCGTGCTTGGGGGCTCCGCAGCGGTCTCGCTCGCGCTCACGACGGCGCCTGCGCTGGGCGCCGCCTCGCTCCTGTTCACCGCACTGCTGGTCATCGCCTGTTTCACGCGCGGCAAGGCGCTGGTCGTGATTCGCGCCAACGAAATCGCGCTCGCCGAACGTGACGAGACCGTCAGCCTGTTGCTGCGCGAATTCGAGGACAAATCCGCCGACTGGCTGTGGGAAACCGATGCGCAGCGCCGGGTGGTGCGCGCCAACCCGCGCTTCGCCGTTTCGCTGGGCGTCGATCCCATGGCGATCAACGGCATGCCCTTCCTTCAGGTGCTCGCCGGCACCGCCTGGGAAAGCGGCAATTTCTCGCAGGGGCTGCGCGAGATGGCCGAACGGATCAAGCTGCGCGAGCCGTTTCGCGACCTGTTGCTCCCCGTCTATGTCGATGGCGTCGAGCGTTGGTGGGAAATGACCGGATCGCCGCGCTTCAACGAGGAAGGCGGCTATGTCGGCTTTCGCGGCGTCGGATCGGACGTCACCGAAGCTCGCGAGTCGGCGAACAAGATCAGCCGCATGGCGCGTTACGATCCGCTGACCGCCCTCCCCAATCGACTGCTGATCAACGAGGCGCTGAGCCTGGCGATGGCCGAGGCCGAGAAATGGGGCTCGCGCTGCGCTTTCATGATGATCGACCTCGACCGGTTCAAGGCGGTCAACGACACGCTCGGCCATCCGGTGGGTGACCGGCTGCTGACCCGGGTGTCGGAGCGGCTGAAGCAGTTGATGACCGCAAACGACGTGATCGGACGGCTCGGCGGCGACGAATTCGCCGTGGTCGTGCGCGACGCAACCGACAGCGCCGCAGTCGAGCGGCTCGCCCACTCGATCATCAGCGTGCTCTCGCAACCCTATGAAGTCGATCAGCACACGCTCTTCATCGGCGCCAGCGTCGGCCTGGCAATCGGACCGCGCGACGGGCGGACCGCGGAGATGCTGATCCGCTCAGCCGATCTGGCGCTCTACCGTTCCAAGGATGCAGGCGGCGGCGTCTTCCACGCTTATGAGCCCGAGCTTCACGTCCAGGCGGAGGAACGCCGCGTGCTCGAGATGGCGCTACGCGCCGCGCTCGAGAATGACGAGTTCCACTTGCTCTATCAGCCGGTGGTGCAGACCGGCAGCGGCAAGCTCACTGGGTTCGAGGCGCTGCTGCGCTGGACCCACCCCGAACTGGGTAACATCTCTCCCGCCAAGTTCGTGCCGCTCGCCGAGGAAGCCCGACTGATCGCGCCGATCGGGGAATGGGTGCTCCGCGCCGCGTGCATGGAAGCCGCGACCTGGGACGATCCGATCCGCGTCGCGGTCAACGTCAGCCCCGATCAGCTCCACAACCCGGCCTTTGCCTCGTTCGTCGCCGCCGCGCTGCGCGACAGCGGGCTACGGCCAGAGCGGCTCGAACTCGAGGTCACCGAAAGCGTCTTCATGCGCGAGGGCACTGCGGCGGTCCGCACACTGGAGGCAATTCTCGACATGGGGGTACGCCTCAGCCTCGATGATTTCGGCACCGGCTATTCCTCGCTCGGCTATTTGAGCCGCACCCGCTTCTCGTCGATCAAGGTCGATCGCAGCTTCGTCCAGGGCGCATCCAAGGGCAGCAAGGAAGCGATCGCGATCATTCGCGCTGTCGTTGCGCTCGCCGACAGCCTCGGCATGGCTACCACCGCCGAGGGGGTGGAGACCGAGGATGAGCACCGACTGGTCCAGGCGCTGGGCTGCACCAAGGTGCAGGGCTATTATTTCGGCCGCCCGTTGCCGGTGGTCGAGGCGCGAGGCCTCGCCATTCGAGACACAGGTGGTGGCGCCAGCGTCGCCGCGTGACCGCTACCGCGGAGCAGGTGACGAACCTCCCTACCCTCTCTCGTCTTGCCGAAGTCCATGGCGGCGCTAGGCCGGGTGAAACTGCGCGATGAAGGTTCGATGCCAGCGTAGCGGCTGAGCGGGTCGCCGCCACTTCGGACGCACCGCGAACGGCGCGGCCTACGCCGCGGCGGAACGCGTGGAAACAGGCACCCGCCCCTGCGTCTCGGGAGAGGTCATTCGCGCCCATTCCTCCACCCAGCCGGCGGGATCGCTGCAGGATGTGGGCCGGCGCGCGAGCACGCTGCGCTTGTAGCGGCCGATCGATGCCGGGGTTCCGACCAGATAGCCCTGGATCTTGTCGCAACCCTCCGCGAGCAGCAGTTGCATCTGCGCCTCGGTCTCGACCCCTTCGGCGATGATCGACATGCCCAACCCCTTGCCCAGCCCGATTACCGCACGAACGATCGCCAACGATTCACGGCTGGTGGTCAGCTCGCGAATGAACGAACGGTCAATCTTCACCTCATCGAACGGGAAGGCCCGGAAATAGGCCAGCGAGGAGTAACCGGTGCCGAAATCGTCCATCGCGACGCCGACACCCAATCCCTTGACTCGGCGCAGCGCTGCCAGCGTCCCATCGGGATCGCCAAGCAATAGTCCCTCCGTCACCTCGAGATCGAGGCGGCGTGGGCTCAGCTTAGCATCGGCCAGCGCCGAAGCGATCATATCGGTGATATCGGTTTGCGCGATCTGGGCGGGAGAGAGGTTGACCGAGATCTTCAGCGGCTGCCGCCAGCGCCCCGCCTCGCGACACGCGCTGCGCAGCACCCATTCACCGATCGGAACGATCATCCCGCCATCCTCGGCGAGCGGGATGAATTCGGCAGGGGGAATATCGCCATGCTCGGGATGGCTCCAGCGCAACAGCGCCTCGAACCCGATAATCGCGCCCGTCACCAGGCAGGCGATCGGCTGGTACACAAGGGTGAGTTCGCCGCGCTGGAGCGCGAACTGAAGATCGTGCTGAAGCTCCAGTTTCCGCACCAGCTGCTCATCCATGTTCACGTCGAAGAAGCGCATCGTGCCGCGCCCCTGCGCCTTGGCGCGATACAAAGCGAGGTCGGCCTTGGTGTGCAGTTCCTCGACGGTAGTCGCGTTGTCCGGATGGATCGCGATGCCGATGCTCGCACCGGTACGGATCGACCGACCGGCAACCCGCATAGGTACCGCCAGTGCATCGAGAATCTCACGGGCGAGCGACGCGGCGCGGTGTGGTTGATCGCCTCCTGGTTGAACGATTGCAAACTCGTCGCCGCCAAGCCGCGCGAGCGCCTCATGCCCGGTCATGCACTCGCGGATACGCCGCGTGACCTCAACCAGCAGCGCATCTCCCGTCGCGTGACCGTGAATGTCGTTCACCGCCTTGAACCGGTCGAGGTCGAGGCACAGCAATGCGACCGGCGCCTGCGCACTCGACCGCATCAGCGCATCGGCAAGCAAATGGTTGAGGCTCAGCCGGTTGGCCGCGCCAGTCAGGGGATCATGCGCAGCAAGATGCGCGACGCGCGCTGCCGCCGCCGTCCGCTCGGACACGTCGCGCAACACCACCAGATCGCGTTCCACCCCCAGCAATTGCCCGCGCCGGAACGCCATCTCGACATCGATCCGCTCGCCATCGCGGGCCCGCAGCTCGGTGTTGAAGAAGCCCGGTCCCAGCCGCTGCGGCGCATCGACCGGCACCTCGGGCAACAGCTCCGACAGACTCAGCCCTGCAGGTGGGTGTACCGGATCATATCCGGCCAATCCCCAGAAGGTGGTATTGGCGTCCACGATCACGTCATTCTCCAGGATCGCGAGCGCCTCCAGCGCGCTTTCGCTGAAGCTCTTGAGCCGCTCCGCCTCGTGCTGGGCATGGCGCGCGATCCGTGCCTCGGCCAACGCGGTTACCAGTCCGACCGCCAGGATGGCCGCAGCCAGCGTCGCGATCATCAGCGCCAGCGTTTCCGATTCGATCGTACTCGGGTCGATCGCCAGCCCTGATTCGGGGTAGATCGTCACCGCCGCCATCGATCCGAAATGAATTGCGACGATCGCGAGAACGAGGCTCAGCGCGGGGAGTAGCGGAACGCGCCGCCAGCGCCGTTCCGCCCAGAGGAATCCTGCATAGCTCAGGACGATCCCGACCGCGACCGCCCCCGCGATCATCGTGCCGTCATAGGTGATCCGTCCCGTGGTCTGGAGCGCCGTCATCCCCGTCTTGTGCATCGCCGCCACGCCGATGGCGAAAATCGCTGGCGCCGCCAGGTGCCAGATCGCGCGCTTCGCGAAGAAGGCGCGCCACGCCGTGGTCGATGCCGCAACCCCGACGCCGATCGACAGCGCCGTGCGCAACGGATCATAGGCGGTGGGCAAATGCGGCTGATAGGCGAGCATCGCGATGAAATGGGTCGCCCATATGCCACCGCCCGAAACAAAGCCGAGCGCTGCGAGCCAGCGCATGCGCCGCCGAGCGCGCATCTCACCGATCTGGGCCGCAAGCATGAACGCGGTGACCATCGAGAGCAGGCATACCACCGCCGCCACGATGACAAGTCCGAAGTCATGCTCCGTCGTTAAGCAGGAAAGTACGCGTAGCACGGCCCCTCCCCAAAAGAAGAGTATGAATAGTGTCAGGTTGTTATCAACCTGTGAAGACTTGATAGCGATCCCATTTACTGCCCAATCCCGCACAGCTCGCGCCACCCGATAGTAAAGATCTACGAAACCAGTTTGACAGCAGATTACATTACCCACAGGCTCAGCGTAGCACTGTCGCCCTCCCAGCAATGCCGATACCCATCGAATGGGCGCTTGTCGTCCGTCGAAGCCACGTTGCTTTTGCGGAACGAGCTTGTCACGCTCGCTTTCTTATCCGTGGAGATATTATGCGTCTTGCCCTGATCGCCGCTCTGCTCGCGTCCACCGCTCCTGCTCTGGCACATGACGATCCGGCGCCGGTGCAGGCGTCGAAACCGGTCCCCAAGGAAGAATTGTTGAAGCCACCCGCAGACGCGATTCACTATGTGGTCGTGTCCGAAGCTGGCAAGCATGGCGATCAGTGGCGCTGGCAGCTTCCCGATGGCCGCACCGCCTATCGCTGGTCACAGGAGCTGCGCGGCTGGATCACCGAAATGGATCAGGTGAGCAGCATCGCACCGGACGGCACTGTCACCGCGCTCACGGTCCGCGGCGTGACCATGTCGGGCGACGCTGCCGAGACGTTCCGGGTCGAGAATGGTCGCGCGATCTGGAAGACCGCGACCGATTCGGGTGAAGCCCCCGCAGGGGGCTGGTACATCCCCGCGGGCGGCGTTGGAATCGCCGGCGCGCCGATGATCGACAAGCTCGCCGCAGCGGGCGACGCCGGCATCGATTTCCTGCCCAGCGGCAAGGGTCGCATGGTGTTCGGCCAGACGCTGACCATCGCCGGCCCGGCCGGGCCGAAGAAGGTCCAACTCGCCTTTATCAGGGGCATCGTCCCTTCGCCCGACCCCGTCTGGCTGGACGAGAACAAGCGCTTCTTCGGCAATATCGGCCACATCTCGGTGATACCCGCCGGCTATGAGGGCGCGCTCAAACAGCTTCGCGACGCGCAGGACGCGGCGACCGCGGCGGAGGTCAAGCGGATCGCGCAGCGGTTCCTGACTCCGACGGCGAAAGCGCCGGTGCTGTTCGACAATGTCCGGCTGTTCGACGCCGACAAGGGTGTCTTCCTCACCAACCGGGCGGTGCTGGCGCGCGATGGCAAGATCGCCTCGATCGGCGCGGCGGGTTCGCTGAAGGCGCCGCCGGGCACGCGAACCATCGACGGCCGCGGCAAGACGCTCGTCCCGGGAATCTGGGATAGCCATCTGCATATCGGCGATGACTGGAATGTACTCGCCAACGTCGCCAACGGCATCACCAGCTTCCGCAGTCCCGGCACCACCTTCGACCGCGCGGTCGATGCGATCAAACGCCGCGCCGATGGCACGCTCCTGATGGGTGAACCGTTCATCTCCGCCATCATCGACAAGAAGGACCCCCTCGCCGCTCAGGGCGCCGAAGTGGTGAGCAGCGAGGCCGAGGCGATCGCATCGGTACGCAAGATCAAGGCGGCGGGATTGTGGGGCGTCAAATTCTACACCTCGATGAATCCAGCCTGGATCGCTCCCGCAGCGGCCGAGGCGCACAGACTCGGCCTGCACGTCCACGGCCATGTCCCGGCAACGATGAAGCCGAGCGAGGCGGTCGCCGCCGGCTATGATGAACTGACCCATCTCAACTTCGTCGTGATGGAATCGATGCCAAAGGCGGTGATCGACAAGGCCAACACCCGGCAGCGGATGGAAGGCCCGGCGCGCTACTTCAAGGACGTCGATCTGGACGCCCCGCTGATGACCGGCTTCGTCGCCGATCTAGCGAAGCGCAAGACTATCGTCGATCCGACCATCGTCATCTTCGAGGGCTTCCTGACACAGGATGGCGGCACGCCGCGCCCGGCCTATGCGCCGTACATGGGCATCATCTCCCCGGTGCTCGAGCGCGCAGTCTTCACCGCGGGCGGCTATCCGCTGGTCGAGGGGCTGACGCGTGACGACTATCGCAAGAGCTACGCGAACATGGTCCGGCTCGTCGGCAAGCTGCATAAGGCGCGTGTCCCGATCGTCGCCGGGACCGACGGCTGGGGGATCGAGTTGATCCGCGAGCTCGAAATCTACCAGCAGGCTGGCTTCACGCCGGCAGAGGCGCTCCAGAGCGCGACCATCCTCCCCGCCCGCGTGGTCGGCGCCGACAAGCGCACGGGCTCGATCGCCGTGGGCAAGGAAGCCGATATGGTACTGGTCGACGGCGATCCCTCGACCGAGATCGGTGCACTCCGCCGCGTCGTGACCGTAGTCAGCGACGGCTATGTCATGGACGGCGACGCGCTGCGCGAGGCAGCCGGCTACACCGGCCGGCCCAAATAGCGGCTATTGCAAGGTCTGGTCCGCAAGATTGTTCGCATAGCGGCTCGACACCGGAAGCCGACGGCCGCCCACCAGCGCGACCTCGACCACGGCCTTGCGGTCGCGGACAAGCACGTCGATGTTCCGCCATGGAACCAGGTAGGAGCGGTGAACCCGGACGAAGCCGGCCTTGCGCAGGACGCGCTCTGCGTTTCGCATCGTTTGCCGCCACACCACGGTGCGCTGTTCGGTATAGAGTTCGACATAGTTTCCGGCCGCGCACGCGAACAGGATATCGGCGGGCGCGACCGGTGGAACATCGCCCGCCGGCGCCAAATCATGCGATGCCTCAATCGGAGCGCGGATCGGGTAGAGCGCCGCGCCGAGCAGCGCCACGCCCAGCAGCGGCAAGCGGCTGAAAAAGGCTCGCTCTGCCCCCGATCCCAACCAGAGCGCCGCGCCGCCGCTCGCCGCGTAGGCGGCGCAGGCAAGGCCAAGGCCCAGCGCGACCATTTGCGAACGCCTCCGTGCCGCGCGCGCGAAATGCTCGAACAGTAGCGCGCCAACGACCCACGGCCCCAGTGTCACCGCAGCCCAGCTTAGGCTTCCGGTTAACCCCGATCGCTCGTCGCTGAAGAGCAGCTCCGATACCATGCAGTAAGCGGCACCAGCCGGGATCAGCGCCAGCGGAACAAGCCGCCTCGCCCATGCTCGCCAAGTCCCCGGGAAACGGGCAATTGTATCGGTCATCGTCTAAGCATTCCCTTCGCGATCCCGAGCCATAGCATCTCAGAGCCGGGTCGTGAGCAGCAAGCGCCAATGCTGTCCCGTCACCGGCACCAGCGGTCCATAGGGTGTCGCATAATAACCCTTTCGATCGAACATGTTGACCAACTGTGCCCGCAGCGACAGTTCGGCCCCGCCCAGCTTCGCGTCATATCGCGTCCCGAGATAGCCAAACGGCACCGCGCCCAGCTCCACCTCGCTCCGGTTGTCGCGGCGACGCGAGCCCTCGTAAAGAATATAGGTATCGATGCTCCAGCGGTTGGTCAGCTTCTGCTCGAATGCAATTGTCGCGTTGAAGCTCGACACACCCGGTGCGATGGCATTCACCAGACCAGCGTCCACCTGTTCGCCCGAAATCCGTGCCTGCACGATGTTGGCGCCCAAGACCACCGTTGTCGTGGGGGTCAGTTGCCCGGTCAGCGATGCCTCGACCCCGCGGTGGCGTACGGTGCCGATCGGGGCGTAGATCGAGTCTGGCCGCAAGCCATAGGTCGGCTTGCGGATATCGAATCCCGCCAGAATGAAGCCAAGCCGCGGCGTCAGATCGAACCGCGCGCCGATCTCGTACTGCCGCGCTTCGGCGGGCGGGAGCACCGCACCGCGGTTCAGGGCCGCATCCGGCGCGATCCCCGACTCCTCCAGCCCGGCGACATAGCTCGCGAAGAAGTGCAGCCGCGACGTGGCATTCCACAGCCCGGAGGCGCTGAACAGCACGGGCTTGTCGAGCAGCGTCGACTGCTCCCCGCGCGTGTCGCGGAAGGTCTTTTCATAGCGATTGCGATGTGCGCCAAGACGCAGCTCGAAATCGTCGCCGACCGAAAGCTCATAGGTAGCGCTCAGGATGCTCTGATTCACCTCGTCGCGGCTCAACGGCACGTTCGTCGGGAAGTTCGGCTGCACCACCGCAACCGGGTTGCCCCGGATGTCGAAGCTACCCGCAGGCACGGCGATCGCGTCCGCACGCCGGCTGACCGAATGCCGCTGCCGGTACGCCAGCCCGACGCGATGCGTCGCTCCGGCGAAACTGAAGGTCCGGAACGCCTTCACCTCCGCCGAGTCCGACCGGGCATCCGCCTCAGGCGTGTGATAGAGCGTGCTGCGCACACGGCCTGCGCCATCGATCGACAGCACCGTCGTGTCGGCGCGCGAGGAATCGCGGGTAGACCGCACCGCGGAAGCACCCAGCAGCCAGTTGCCCGTCCGATGCTCGACGATCGCGCCATAATTGGCGCTGGTCGAGCGCGACCGCGCCCAGTCCGCGCTGTAATTGTGCCGCATCCGCAGGGGCGGCGGCGTCACCGCACCATCGGGAAGAATCGCGAGATCGCCGTTATTCGTCTGCCGGCTGAGTCCGCCGAAGACGCGCACCCGCGTGCCGGACGCCGGCGCCCAGCGTGCCACGGCACCGACCTCGTACCGCGCGCCCTCCTGCCCGGTCGACCAATTCTCTTCCGGGCTGATGAAGGTATGCGCGACCAGACCGAGCTTCCCGTCGTCGCTCACCAGGCTCCCCAGTGCCTCGACACTGGGTGAGCCGAAGCCGCGCGTTCCGGCCGTGACGGACAACGAGCTCTTCTCGCCCGGATCGCGCAGCCGATACCCCACCACCCCCGTCGGCAGCGGCAGATCGAGTGACGTCGCCGCGATCCCGACACTGATCGACGATCCCGACACCAGCGACTCCGACGGGAGCGCGGCAGGGTGGAAATAGAAACCGTCGATCCGCGATGCCCCGCTGGTCGAGATCAGGTCGAAACCACGCGTCTGATAGGGGCTGTACAGTCCGACCTGGTTGATCCCGACGCTGGCGCCGAACGCATCCTCGGCGGATGTCGCCGCGCTGTCCCCGCTCGCACGGGTTTCACCGGGAGCCTCCGCCTCCTGCGCCGCCGCGGGGGCTGATGCGGCGGCAAACAGGGTGAAGGCAATCCCGGTGAAACAAGCCTGGGTAAGAGATGACATGGATGAAGCGCCTCGTTGGATCTGGTGCCGGGCAGCGCTGGCGCAACGGGCTTCCAGACCGCAATCGCAGAGGTGCGGTGGGACGAATCTTGTGACGAAGGGACGAATTTACGGCCGCGCGCGTCTGCGCAGAGACTCAGAACGGGCTTGCAATGTTGGAATGTGTTTCGGAACACTGGCCGATGGCACGTCCGTTCAACCGACGTCAGGCGCAGGAGAATGACGCCTTTCTCGCCGCGCTACGCCGCACCGGCAATGCGCATGAAGCGGCGCGCAGCCTGGGCTTGCGCCGCCCGACGATGATCCGGCGTCGCAACTGCGACGCCGCTTTCGCCGCCGAATGGGACGCGGCGCTCGCGCTGGCCCATGCTCAGCTCAACGCCGCCCAGCCGATCGAAAATCCGGAACGCGACCCCTGTATCGTCCGCACCGCCTCAGGCCGCCTTCAGCTCCAACGCGCCCAGCGGCGACGGCTGGACCGGCAGGCGGAGCAGACCTTCCTCGCCGCGCTCAGCGCCACGGCCAATGTCCGCCTGTCGGCCGCCGCGGCGGGGTTCAGCCACTCCGCCTTCTACCACCGCCGCCACACAAGCCCCGCCTTCGCCCGCGAAATGCGGCTTGCGCTGGAGATGGGCTATGAACGGCTCGAACTGGCGATGCTCGAAGCCGCCGACCCCGAAAGCTATCGCGACGACGCCTGGCGCCACAACGACCCCCCACCGATTCCCCAGCTAACCCCGAGCGAGGCGCTCCAGCTCCTCCATCTCCACCAGAAGGAAGTGCGGCTTCAGGCCGAACCGCCGCACATCAAGCGCCGTCGCGGCGAAAGCAGCGAAGCCCATAGCACGCGCCTGGGCGCAATGTACGAGGCGCAACAGCAACGCGCCCGCGAAGCCTTCAACATCGCCGAGGCCGCGCGACGCGCGCGGGGCGAGCCCCATCTCTTCGGGCCCAAGATCCTTCCCCTCCCCGCGCTCGATCAGGTCAAGGGCTGGAGCAAGGCCGATCCGGAGAAGCGCGGGCAAGACCGCGATCGGCCGATGTTCGGCGGATGGCGGATCGGGGACTGGAAAGGGAAGTAAGGCAGCTGCACTTACTGCGGCAGAGCGAAGGAGGGCATAGTCGTCGCAGCCGCGCAGTTGCCGTCCAGTCCGCGCACGGTTCCGTTGAGAAACAGCTTCCGTCCCAGCTCGTTCACGCAGTCATTGGTCGGCGTATGGGTGCCCGGAATGACGACATGCATGCCGTTCGGGAAATAGCGCAACGCGATCTCGCCCCAGCTTGGCGGCGTTACCGGATCCAGATCCCCCGACACGAGGATCGCCGGGACTCGCGAGCGCAGCGGACGATAATAGTCCGACGGCACATCCCTCTTCGGCCACACCGAGCACGCGGCCATCTGGTTGCGCACACGCTGGTCACCGATGAAGCTCCCTGCCGTCTCCTTCGCGACCTCTTCAGGCCGAATTCTGGAAACATCCTCGGCGCAAGTGAAGGAGAGCAACAGGCCGGGACGGATACTCTGCGCGAAGCGCCTGCTGCTCC
This sequence comes from uncultured Stakelama sp., assembly GCA_964407945.1. GTDB lineage: Bacteria > Pseudomonadota > Alphaproteobacteria > Sphingomonadales > Sphingomonadaceae > Sphingomonas. Next base: position 7,467 of record CAYOXO010000013.1, on the reverse strand, counting down.
GCAATGCCGCCTCCGCGAACGGAACGAGGTCGCCTGCACGCGCGCGCTTGAGGAAAAGGGGTACGCGTCGCCCCGAATCGATCGAGTACAACATCACGCGCAGTGCATCCGCGAAACCGGAAGCGCCGAGACGAACCTCGGTCGGGAGCGCGGTTACCGGGTGGGGAACACGGACACGGGCCGGCTCGGCGAGCAACCGCTCAAGCACAGCCTGAAGGTCGCCGTCGATATCGGGATAGGCTGCGCGGCACGCGGCATCCGCCCGGCATTGCCCGACCAGCAGGGAGAAGGCGCGCTGCGCTGCTGCGGCATGATAGAGCGGCGACCGATTCTCGATGGGCACCAGACTGAAGAGTAAGGCTGCGTGGACGCGCTGCGGGAACATCCGGATATAGGTGATCGCTGCACGCGTCCCGTACGACCCGCCCTCCAGGTTGATCCTGCGATAGCCGAGCGCCTGCCGCAGTTCATCCAGATCCCGCATCGCGTTCATGGTCGTATATTGGAGCAAGTCGGCGCGCTGCTGCAGCGCCTCGCGGCAGGCGGCATATCCCGCACCGTCGGCCAGGTAGCCGTCGAGATACCCCTGAAGATCGTCGTCCGAGCCGCCGAGACTGCAACTGAGCGCCGTTCCCTCGCCGGTTCCGCGCAGATCCATCAGCACGATTTCATGATTCTCGGATTGCCATCCGCCATGATAATATTGAGCCTGATCCGTTGCCGGTTGGCCCGGTCCCCCGGAGAGTATGAACACCGGATCGCGCGGCCGGGTCGATAGCGAAGGCAGGATCACCAGCCGCAGCGGAAGCATGCGCGAGCGCGCCAGACGCCGGTTCTCAGGCACCAGAAAAGTGCCGCAGCGCGCCTCTACCTCAACCTTCTTCTCCGATTCCTTGGCGATGCGGCAGGGTGCCAGCGTCAGCCGATCGGCGAATGCACGGCCTCCCGCTTGCGGCGCGCCGGACGTCGTCGCCTGCGCCGTGCCGGCAACCAGAAGGCTGAGGATCCAAACCAGCAGGTGCTGCCGCATCACGCTTCTCCCGTCGATTCGCAGGGTCCGGCTTTGAACCATGCCACAGTTTCGCAATCGCCGCGCTGGCACAGGGACTTCGCGACCACGCCTTACGCCCACGCCGAAACAAGGCCGGCCCGCCGACATTGCGACGGAATCGCACGCGACCGACAGTCGAGGGTTGGCGGATCGGAGATTGGAGCAAGGTGCCGGCGGCCTCTGCCGATAGCGACCTGGCCAAGATTGAGTGTTGAGTATCACCGAGAAAAGCGCTGTCTTGTCCATTCCACCTCGGTGCGTTCCAGGGAATCGCGATGCACTCTTTTGATGAAGGCAAAAGACGATTTCGGGATCTGGTGAGCCGAGCCAAGCCAAGCGAACCGCAGTTGCCTTTGGTACACAGCACCGACGCGTACGCGCTGGGTGACATCCTTGATACCGGCGAGATCGTTCCTCAGACATGCGGCGTATTTGTCGGTGAAGATCTGCTATATTTCTTCTACGGAAAACCGGCGTTTCGCCCGAACATATTCGCCGAGCCAACATCTCTAGCCCATTATTTCCCGATATGCTTCATTTTTAAGCCCGAGCTAGCAGCAACAATTAAGCGTATCTTCCCGTTCGATTCCGGCGGCTTTCGAGATTTTTACTCGAAGTACATGCATAAACAAATGAAACTGGGAGACTTTGGGCTAGAGCCCGATCCCAAGACTCCCGGACAGGTTGTCACTCAATTCTTTGGGTCGAACCCTGCTTATTTGATGGGCCGCGCCAACCCCGCCGACCTTGATGCGGCCCATTTCGAAGCACAATCCTATTCCGCGATGATCGTAGCAAAGGGTAGCGACAGTTTCGACAGTCGTGGATCGAGCATTGAGCTTCAGACGGGCGAGACCGTTTCAATTACGGACATGGTCGCAGCTGTCATTCTTCCAGGGCAATATGACACTGGCATACTCGGAGAAACTCTGCGTGGCATCGGAATTGAAACAATTCCATATCGCGTCACCGATAGGAGCCGTCCCAACGAATATGTTGGAACCGTAACTGACCTCTGTCTGCGCTATTATGTTGCGGCAGGGATCGTTCAAGAGGAAGATCTCTGATGGCAGTGCTAGTGGGAGCCGCGCCGCTCGGTGAAGGGGCGGGCTTCATGATCCCCATCTTCAAGCAACATGCCCGCGGAAACGGCGAGTATGTCCAGATTATCGGGGATAATGGCCTCGTCTCCGACCTTGAGATCATACTGCCCGATCCACGCCTGCAGCCGCTGCCCGAAAGGCGCTGTGATATCGGTCAACCCGCCCTGTGGGTCTTTCGCGACCATAGCGGCGAAATACATATCGGCGATCGGCTGGAATTGGTCAGATCCACATGGGCGGCATTGAGGAGGAGACCTATCGAGGCCCCTCTGGCGATGGCCGATCTCGTGTTGCTTTGCGACCTGGTCGATGATCATGCGGATATTCTGCATGCCGCCTACACGAGTTTGGCGCGAAGATCACGGTCAAGCGCAGAGATATGGAGAGACAGCGTCGTCCTGCTGCCCGCCGCGCGCCGGGATATTCTGAGGGGCGCGGCGAATGCAGGCGCTGCGCGCCGCCAGATCCGGGAGGTTTGCGTGGTGAGCCACGACAACACTTGCTACATATATGGCCCCGAAGAACTCCAACTCCCAGGCGAGAAGTTCGCCATTGTCCGGCAACGGGCCAAGGCCTTTGGCATACAAAAATGCCTGTACAGGGCGCTTGCTTCCACGGAACGCGACAATGCCCCGATCGCCGCACCTGCTCGTCGAACCCAGCTTCAGCCGATGGTGCCATTGTTGCTGGAGCTGAATGGCGCGGAAGACCTGGAGAATGAAGCGCTCGCCGCAGCGCTTGAGGAAGTGGTGGGGGAAATCGAAATTCGCCTGGGCATCACTCTGCCTTCGGTCACATTCCGGCGCAGCCCGAACAAAGGGGAGACTCGCTGGGAGTTATTTGCCTTTGACGGCCCGATCGGAGCGGGCAAGCTGACCCCGCCGAGCGACCTGCCCGCACTTCAGGAGGCTGTGCGTCAGGCGCTGAAACGCAACATCAGCCTGTTTATCGGTATTCAGGAGGCCACCAACCTGCTCAATCGGGCCGGCGTCGACTATCCTGACACGGTCAAAGAAGTCGTCCGCGCCATGCCGATCGCCAATGTCGCGGTCGTTCTTCGCAGACTGGCCGAGGAGGAGGTGCCACTGCGGAATCTGCGCGGCATATTGGAAAGTCTGGCCGACGGCGCAACCCGCGAGCGAAGCCCGGTGCTCCTGACCGAACTCGCACGAGTCGCGCTTCGCCGGCAGATCAGTCATCGCTACGCACCCGACGGAATATTGCGCTGTATCGAGCTTGACCCCGAGCTGGAACGGCATCTGCGTAGCGCGATTCGCCACGACGATGGCGACCCGGAGCTGGTCCTCGACCATGATCTGCGCAGGCGGATCGTCGAAGCCATTCTCACCAAGACGACAGAAACCGGGGCCACCGTCATTCTGACGGCGGGCGATCTGCGACGCCATGTCCGAAAGCTGGTCGAAGCCCGCGCCTTCTCCCTCGGCGTCCTATCTTTTCCCGAATTGCTGCCGACTCTCGAGCTCGATGTTGCAGGCCATGTTGCCCTGCCCGGATAAGCTTAGGGCGGACTTCCGTAGTCGGTCACCGCGCCCTCGCCCCAAAACAGAAGGCCGGAGCTTTCGCCCCGGCCTCCCGTAACTCGGTGATGTCGCGCCGCCTTACTTGGACCGCTCGACCTGGTCGAAGTCCAGCTCGACCGGGGTCGCGCGGCCGAAGATCGACACGCTGACCTTGACCTTGGACTTGTCGAAATCGAGTTCCTCGACCACGCCGTTGAAGCTCGCGAACGGGCCTTCCAGCACCTTGACCGCGTCGCCGATCTCGTAATCGACCTTGATCTGCGTCTTGGGCGCGGCGGCGGCTTCCTCCTTGGTGTTGAGGATGCGCGCGGCCTCGGCCTCGCTGATCGGCTGGGGCTTGCCCGAGCTGCCGAGGAAGCCGGTCACCTTCGGCGTGTTCTTGACGAGGTGATAGACGTCGTCGTTCATCGCCAGCTTGGCGAGGACGTAGCCGGGGAAGAATTTGCGCTCCGACTGCACCTTCTTGCCGCGGCGAACTTCGGTCACGGTCTCGACCGGAACCTCGACCGCCTCGACCAGCGCGTCGAGGCCAAGCCGCGTCGCGTCGGACAGGATCTGGTCCCGAACCTTGTTCTCGAAGCCCGAATAGGCGTGAATGATGTACCAGCGCGCCATGGAGTATCCCGTTATTGGCTCAGTTATTCAGCCAGGCTGAGCAGGAAGCGGACGATCGCGTCGAACGCGCTGTCCACACCGAAGAAGAACAGGCCGAGCAGCGTCGCCATGATCAGCACCATCACGGCGGTCATCACGGTTTCCTTGCGGGTCGGCCAGACGACCTTCTTGGTCTCTGCCTGTACCTGGCGCATGAATTCGAGCGGACTGGTCTTGGCCACCTGTTGCCTCGCAAATTGGTTGCCCGGCTTCGGGACAGGTTCCGCCGCCCGGCCCCTCTTGAGAGACCCGGCGAACACCCATCACGCTGTCGGATTGGGGCTGGTATCTAGCGACTCGGGCGCGGCGGGGCAAGGGCCCTGTGTGCGTGAACCAAAACGGGCGCCCCATATGGGACGCCCGCTTCGAGACCGTCACCGACGACCGGACCTAGTTGCTGTCGGGGTCGTCGTCGCCGCTCGCGAGCTCGACAATTCCCCATACCATCAGTCCCGCGACGATCGCACCGATGACATAGACGCCGACGCCCGCGCTGCTTTGCGCATTGCTCGCGCCCGGCACGGTCGCCGCGCGGCTGACCTGTGGCGCGTTGGTGAGACTCAGGGATTGCGCAGGCGACGCCTGAGTCGCAGCGGCCGAGAACAACCCCAGCGATGCGACCAGCGTAGAGAGAAATTTGAGCATGTCGTTCCTCCTCCTGGATACGCCAAGACTCCAGACATCGGAGTCTTCGGGCAGGATCTGACAGGAGGAAGCTCAACCGGCCGGCGATGCAGGCGTTCCGACTCGGGCACGCGAAACGGGGCGAATGGCAGATGATGCGGGGTGAACCGCCCGCATGTGCAGCACGGTCATCTCGCGAGGACAAAAAAAATGGCGGCCTAAGCCGCCATTTTCCTCAACCGTAACGGTCGACTGCAACTTAGTTGCTGTCCGAGTCGTCACCGAAGATGTTGATCGCGCCGGTCAGCTCGAGCACTGCAACCACGGCGACGATGCCACCGATGATGAACAGCGGGCTGATGCCTTCGCCCTGAGCATTCGCCTTCTTAGCGTCGGTCGCAGCGCGGACCGGAACGTTCTTGAGGCTGAGCGACTGCGCCGCCGAAGCGTGAGCAACACCGCTCATCGCCATCGTCGAAGCTGCTACAGCAAGAGCAATCTTCTTAAACACGTTACTTCCCCTTCATGTGCACAAAGGCACAGCGCAGATAGGCGGGCCCGCATGATTTCGCAAGCGCAATATTTCCGTCACATGCGAGGTAAATCTGTGGTGGCTAACGTAATATTCATAATATCGCGCAGCTCTATTCAGAAACCTACCCGTTCCGATCATGACACCGGCAGTCGCCCGCATGAAAAACTAGATTAGCGCTACCACGGCGAATCCGCCGATCAGCGCCGCAAGGACGATCCAGCCGATCAGATTCAACCGCTCCTCCAGCACCTTCTGCACGGGTTCTCCATATTTCTTGAGGAGAAACGCGACGAGGAAGAAGCGCGCGCCACGGGTGATGGTGCAGAGCAGGATGAAGATGCCGAGCGGATAGTGCGACAGGCCGCTGGCGATCGTCACCAGCTTGAACGGGATCGGGGTCAGCCCCTTCACCAGAATCAGCGCAGCGCCATACTGCTGATAAGCGGCGGTGAAGTCCTCGAACGCGCCGTGGCGGAAGAATTCGAGCACCTGATGCGCGAAGCCGGTCAGGAAATAGCCGATCGCATAGCCGAACAAACCGCCCAGCACCGACGCGACCGTGCAGATCGTCGCGATCCGGTACGCCTGATCGCGGCGCGCCAGCACCATCGGCACCAGCATCACATCGGGCGGAATCGGGAAGAAGCTCGATTCGGCGAACGACACCGTCGCGAGATAGCGATCGGCGTGGCGATGACCGGCAAGCCTGAGCGTCCAGTCGTACAGCGCGCGGAACATGTAGGGGAGATCCTTGGAAAGGATGGCAGGGGAGCTCGGATTCGAACCGAGGGCCTTCGGTTTTGGAGACCGACGCTCTAACCAGCTGAGCTACACCCCTGTGCGGCCACCGCCCCTAAAGTTTGATCGATGGGAAGGCAAGGGGCGTGCGAACGAATCGCTAGCACACACCTTTCATGCCGGCTCAATCCCAACATGTATCCAACAATCGGCCGCGCCCTTGCCTTTGAGGCGCTGTGGCGCTATGCGCGCCGGCTTCCAGAGCGACAGCATTGGAATTTGCGGGAGAATGCCTCGGCGTTCGCCTGTACCGCTAAACTTGAACCGGCCGGGGCGACCCGGTCAGCTAGAGAGTGAAACATGGCTAAGAAAATTACGGGCTATATCAAGCTCCAGGTGCCTGCGGGCTCCGCCAACCCCTCGCCGCCGATCGGCCCTGCTCTGGGTCAGCGCGGTGTGAACATCATGGAATTCTGCAAGGCGTTCAACGCGGCGACCGGCGAAGTTGAGAAGGGTACGCCCCTCCCCACCGTCATCACCGTCTATGCCGATCGCAGCTTCAGCTTCGAGACGAAGCAGCCGCCCGCGACCTACCTGATCAAGAAGGCCGTTGGCCTGAAGTCGGGTTCGAAGGAGCCGGGCAAGGTTTCGGCCGGAAAGATCAAGCGCTCGCAGCTCGCGGAAATCGCGACCGCGAAGATGAAGGATCTGAACGCGAACGACATCGACGCCGCAACGAAGATCATCGAAGGCTCCGCTCGCGCGATGGGCCTCGAAGTGGTGGAGGGCTGATCACATGGCAAAGCTGACGAAGAAGGCGAAGGCCATGGCGACCGCGGTTGACCGCGAGAAGCTGTACGGCGTCGATGAAGCAATCGCGCTGGCGCAGAAGAACGCCACCGCCAAGTTCGACGAAACGATCGAAGTCGCGCTGAACCTGGGCGTCGATCCGCGTCACGCCGACCAGATGGTCCGTGGCGTCGTCACCCTGCCCGCCGGCACCGGCAAGACCGTGCGCGTGGGCGTGTTCGCCAAGGGCGCGAAGGCCGACGAAGCCCGCGAAGCCGGTGCGGACGTGGTCGGCGCGGAAGACCTGCTCGAGATCGTGCAGGGCGGCAAGATCGAGTTCGATCGCTGCATCGCGACCCCGGACATGATGGGCCTGGTCGGCCGTCTCGGTAAGGTGCTGGGTCCGAAGGGCCTGATGCCGAACCCGAAGCT
>CAYOXO010000012.1:0-58438 GCA_964407945.1 uncultured Stakelama sp. | reverse complement strand
ATCGGCTGGGGCCACCAGATCCGCTCCTACGTCCTCCAGCCCTATCAGCTGGTGAAGGACCTGCGCACCGGAACCACTTCCACTGCGCCCGCAGATGTGCTCGACGGGGCACTCGACCCGTTCATGGCAGCTGCGCTATCACAGCGCGTGACCGGCGAAACGGTTGAGGTGGAGGACGTGGATTGAGGCCAAAGGGCGCCTCGCTGCTGATGCTGGGTGCCCTTGCGATCGCGGGGTGCGACGCCACCGAGCCGCGCCCTGCGCCCAAGCCCGAAGCCGAGCAGGAGCTCCACTTCCCCGCAGCGGACCGCCCCGTCGCGACGATCGTTTCCGCGCGCTGGTCGACCGAAGAGGCGCGCGACCGACTCAACGAAGCCGATGCGGTGATGGACCTCGCCCAGATCAAGCCCGGCACCACCGTCGCCGATATCGGCGCGGGCGAAGGCTATTACACGATCCGTCTGTCGGCACGCGTCGGCAAGCGCGGCCGCGTGCTGGCACAGGACATCATCCCCGGGGTGCGCGACGCGCTTGCCCAGCGCGTGTCGCGCGAGCGGCTGGACAATGTCAGCGTACGCCTGGGCGAGCCCGAGGACCCCAAGCTTCCCGAGAACAGCTTCGACCGCATTCTGATGGTGCACATGTACCATGAGGTCGAGGACCCGTACGAGTTCCTGTGGCGGATGCGCCCCTCGCTACGGCCCGACGGGCTGGTGGTGGTGGTCGATGCCGATCGCGAGACGCAGAATCACGGCACCCCGCCCGAGCTGCTGAAATGCGAGTTCGCGGCGGTCGGATACAAGCTGGTGACGATGCGCGACATGCCCTCGGCCGGTGGCTATTTCGCGACGTTCAAGGCCGAAGGGCCGCGCCCCGAGCCCGAGGCGATCCGCGCGTGCCGATTCAAGCCCGCAGCCAAGAAGGGCAGCACCCCCGCGCCAAAATCGACCACGGACGAGTAACGTCTAGAGAAGTCCCGCGGCGCGGAAGCTCCATGCCCCGCCCGCGCCCACCACGAGATGTTCGTGCAGCCGCACACCGAAGGTACGCAGTGCGTCCGCCAGCCGTCGGGTCGCGTCACGATCGGCCCGGCTTGGCCAGGCCTCGCCGCGCGGATGGTTGTGCGCCATCACCACGACCGCCGCGTCGAGGCTGAGCGCATCGATCGCCACACGCCGGACCGACAGATCGACCGCGTCAACGACCGCGCTGCGCGCGTGACGAAGCCCCAAGACCCGCCCCGCAGGATCGCAATAGGCGAAGACAGCAACCTCGACCTGTTCCCCGGCGACGCTGTCCGCGACGAGCTGTCCCGCCGCCGCGAACGGCGTGCCGGGGGATGGGAGAGACGCGTGAAACGTCATGACGCTATCGTTCCGAAAAGCGCCGAATCCGTCGAGCCGAAGCGCGTCCGGGATGGAGCGACATTGCTCCATATCGGATGCAAGACGATCCACAGCTTCGCAGGCGGCTGCGCTTGGCGCGGCTTCGGCGCTCGGCTAGGTTGATCGGCGATGCGGCAATATCTCGACCTGATGGAACGGGCACTGGCCCATGGCGCAGTGCAGATGGACCGCACCGGTGTCGGCACGCGCAGCGTGTTCGGGCATCAGATGCGCTTCGACCTGAGCCAGGGCTTTCCGGTACTGACCACCAAGAAGCTGCACCTGCGCTCGATCATCGTCGAGCTGCTCTGGTTCCTGCGCGGCGACACCAACGTGAAGTGGCTGAACGAGCGCAAGGTCAGCATCTGGGATGAATGGGCCGACGAGAATGGCGATCTCGGCCCCGTCTATGGCAAGCAATGGCGCGGCTGGCAGGCACCCGACGGCAGCCATATCGACCAGATCAAGGAATTGATCGAGACGCTCAAGACCAACCCCGCCTCGCGCCGGATGATCGTCTCTGCGTGGAACCCGGGCGAACTCGGCGCGATGGCGCTGGCGCCGTGCCACTGCCTGTTCCAGTGCCATGTCGCGAACGGCAAGCTGTCGCTCCAGCTCTATCAGCGTTCGGCCGACATCTTCCTCGGCGTGCCGTTCAACATCGCGAGCTACGCGTTGCTGACGCACATGCTCGCACAGCAATGCGATCTCGAGCCGGGCGAGTTCATCTGGACCGGCGGCGACTGCCACCTCTATTCCAACCATCTCGAACAGGCCGAGCTTCAGCTCTCCCGCGCGCCCGGCCCGCTCCCGCGGCTCGAGATCCTGCGCAAGCCCGCCTCGATCGACGCCTATGAATATGAGGATTTCGTCCTCCACGACTATGTCGCGCAGCCGCACATCAAGGCCGAGGTGGCGGTCTGATCAGCTTCCATCTCGCGCGGGCCGATAATGGGGTGATCGGGGTGGACGGACGGCTGCCCTGGCACCTGCCGGCCGACCTCAAGCGCTTCAAGGCGCAGACCATGGGCAAGCCGATGATCATGGGGCGCAAGACGTTCGACAGTTTCCCCAGCCCCCTGCCCGGCCGCCGTCACATCGTACTGACGCGCGATGCGACGTGGCAGCGCGAGGGCGCCGAGGTTGCATCCTCGGTCGAGCATGCCCTGAACCTTGCTGGCGAAGGCGACATCGCAGTGATCGGTGGCGCGGAGATCTTCGCGCTGTTCCTGGATCGAGCGGAGCGGATCGAGCTCACCGAAGTACACCTGTCGCCCGACGGCGATGCCACCGTCCCGCCCTTTGGCCCCGAATGGCATGCGACCGCGCGCGAACATCATCCCGCCGATGGCGATCGCCCCGCGCACAGCTTCGTCACGCTGGAGCGCCTGACCTAAACGTCACCTCGGGCTTGTCCCACAGCCCATGCTGCCCCACCATGCCGTCAGCGGAACGAATCCGACAGGCCGGCGGGAGGGGAATGCGATGCGGAAGCTGTTGTTCTGGGCGATCATCCTTGTCGTGATCGCCGCGGCCGCGTTCTTCGTATTTGCCCCCGGCATCGTCGAAAAGGGGATGAACAAGGTCGTGGCGACCAAGCTCCCGACCGTCACGCCCGAAACGCGCAAACTTCACGCCAGTTTGCAGATTGCCGATCTGCATGAAGACACGTTGCTGTGGAAACGCAGCCTCAACGAGCGGTCGGATCGCGGACAGGTCGACCTGCCGCGGCTGATCGAGGGTAATGTCGCGCTGCAGGTCTTCTCTTCGGTCACCAAGACGCCCAAGAACCAGAATTACGACGCCAATAGCGCCGATAGCGACAACATCACGTTGCTGACCTTCGCGCAGCTCCAGCCGCCGCGGACCTGGACCTCGCTGCTCGAACGCTCGCTGTTCCACGCGCAGAAGCTCGATCGCGCGGCCGCCGCGTCGGGCGGCAAGCTGCGCGTGATCCGCACCACTGCCGATCTCGACGCGCTGCTCGCCGACCGCGCGCGCGGCGCCAAGACCGTGGGCGGCCTGCTTTCGATCGAGGGGCTGCAGAACATGCAGGGCAAGCTCGGCAATATCGACCGGCTGCATGCGGCGGGCTTCCGCATGGCCGGACTCACGCATTTCTTCGACAACGAGCTGGGCGGGTCGATGCACGGGATCGCCAAGGGCGGCCTCACCCCGCTCGGCCGCGCGACCGTTCGCCGCATGGAAGAACTCGGCATGGTCGTCGACATCGCGCATGCCAGCCACAAGACGGTGGCCGAGATTCTCGCCATGGCGAAGCGCCCGGTCGTCTCGAGCCATGGCGGCGTGCAGGCGGTGTGCAAGGTCAACCGCAACCTGTCCGACGCTGAGATCCGCGGCGTTGCCAAGACCGGCGGCGTGATCGGCATCGGCTATTGGGACGCTGCGATCTGCGGCACCGAACCGGAAAAGGTCGCCGCCGCGATTGCGCATGTCCGCGATCTGGTGGGAATCGACCATGTCGGCCTCGGCTCCGACTTCGACGGCGCGGTCACGACCGGGTTCGACACAGCGCAGCTCGTCTTCGTCACGCAGGCGCTGATCGACCGCGGCTTCACGCCCGAAGACATCCACAAGGTGATGGGCGGCAACGTCCTGCGGCTGCTGCGCGCCGGCATCGCCCCTGCCCGGTGAACCGGCGAGTGAGTTGGCACCGGGGAAAGCCGTCTCTATAGGCGCGCCCATGGAGCGGCTGGACGGAGCGGCTTCGGTCCCAGCGCCTCTGCGCGGCGGGATCGTCGCGCTGGGCAATTTCGACGGGTTTCACCGGGGACACCAGGCGGTGGTGGGCCGCGCGATCGAACGCGCGCGCGCCGAGGGCCGACCGGCGATCGTCGCCACCTTCGACCCGCATCCGATGCGCTATTTCCGGCCGGACACGCCGCCCTTCCGTCTCACCACGCTCGACCAGCGCCAGCGGCTGTTCGCCGAGGCAGGGGCCGACGCGATGCTCGTCTTCGGCTTCGACGCAGCGCTCGCCGGACTGCCCGCGCGCGCCTTTGCGCAGCAGCGGCTGGTCGAGCTGATCGGCGCGGGCGGGGTCGTCACCGGCGCGGACTTCACCTTCGGCAAGGGCCGCGACGGCGATGTGGGCGTGCTGCGCGCGCTGGGTGAGGAGCTGGGCTTCAGCGTCGACACCATCGCCCCGGTCGCGGAGTCGGGCGACGTCATCTCCTCAAGCCTGATCCGCGAGGCGTTGCAGGCGGGCAAGCCGCGCGAGGCCGCCGCTCTGCTTACCCGTCCCTTCGCCGTGCAGGGTGTGGTCGAGCCCGGCGCGAAGCTGGGGCGCGAGCTGGGCTTCCCCACCGCCAACCTCCAGCTCGGCAACTATCTACGCCCGCGCTACGGCATCTATGCGGTGCGCGGGCATCTGGCGGACGGCCGCACGCTCGAGGGCGCCGCCAATCTTGGCATCCGGCCGAGCTTCGACCCGCCGGTCGAGCTGCTCGAACCCTATTTCTTCGACTTTTCCGGCGACCTTTACGGCCAGACCATCGAGGTCGAGCTGATCGAGTTCATTCGCGACGAGGCGAAGTTCGATTCGCTCGATGCGCTCAAGGCGCAGATCGCCGCGGATTGCGAGGCGGCACGGGCCGCGCTGCGAATTAGCTAGCCCCTCCCGGCCGCGGGAGGGGCATCACGCTTTCACCTTCCCACGCTTTCCTCTAATCGGCCGAGACGCATGACCGAAAACACTGACTCGCAGCGCGACTGGCGCGACACCGTCTTCCTTCCGAAGACCGACTTCCCGATGAAGGCCGGCCTTGCCGCCAAGGAGCCCGCGATCCTCGAGCGCTGGGCGCGCATCGGCGTGTATGACCGGCTGCGCGAGCAGCGGAAGGGGCGTGAGCGCTTCATCCTTCACGATGGCCCGCCCTACGCCAATGGCGACCTGCACATGGGTCACGCCATGAACAAGATCCTCAAGGACATCGTGGTCCGCAGCCAGAGCCTGATGGGCAAGGACGCGCCCTATGTGCCCGGCTGGGACTGCCACGGCCTGCCGATCGAATGGAAGATCGAGGAAGCGTACCGCGCCAAGAAGCTGAACAAGGACGAGGTTCCCCCGGCCGAGTTCCGTGCCGAATGCCGCGCCTATGCCGCCAAATGGGTCGATATCCAGCGCGAGCAGTTCAAGCGGCTGGGCGTCACCGGCGACTGGGACGATCCCTATCTCACCATGAAGTTCGACGCCGAGGCGACGATCGCGGGCGAGCTGCTCAAGTTCGCGACCAGCGGCCAGCTCTATCGCGGCGCCAAGCCGGTGATGTGGTCTCCGGTCGAGAAGACCGCGCTGGCCGAGGCCGAGGTCGAATATGAGGACGTCGTCTCGACCCAGATCGACGTCGCGTTCGAGATCGTCGAGGCGCCGAACGCAACCGAGCTGGTCGGCGCGCATGCGGTGATCTGGACGACCACGCCGTGGACGATCCCGGTGAACCAGGCGCTCGCCTATGGGCCAGAGGTTGAGTACATTGCCCATCACGGCCAGCAGTTCGCGCTGATCGACCCAGCGAAGCCGGCCTCAACGGAGAATCTGAAGAGTGTCTGGCAGGGCGTGGTGATAGTTGCCGCGCGTCTCTTTGACGAGTTCCGGGCGCGGACAGCGTTCACGCCGGACGATCTGCTCTATCCACTGTGGACTGGTACAGGCTCCGACCTCGTCGGCGCCGTCGCCCGCCACCCGATGCATCATCTCGGCGGCTTCTTCGCGCGGCCGCGCCCCTTCCTGCCCGGCGATTTCGTCACCACCGACGCCGGTACCGGCCTCGTCCATATGGCGCCCGATCATGGCGAGGACGATTTCGAGCTGTGCAAGGCGCATGGCATCGACCCCGTCTTCGCGGTCGATGGCGCGGGCATGTACCGCGCCGACTGGCTGTGGCTGGGCGGTCAGGGATCGGTGATCAACAAGAAGTTCGTCGCATCCGACGGGCCGATCTGTACCGACCTGCGCGAAGCGGGCGCGCTGCTCGCGGCGTCGGACGACTTCGCGCACAGCTATCCGCATAGCTGGCGGTCCAAGGCCAAGATCATCTTCCGCGCCACGCCGCAATGGTTCATCCCGATGGATGGCAAGCGCGGCGCCGATGGCCGCACCGCCGGCGCGGCGGCGGACGAACTGCCCGGCATGGCGCAGGCCGCGGGGTTTGCGCCGATCGTCAATCCCGGCAACAATCCCACGTTGCGCGGCCTTGCGCTCGACGCGATCGAACGGACGCGCTGGGTGCCCGAGCGGTCGATCAACCGCATCCGATCGATGGTCGAGGGGCGCCCCGACTGGGTGATCAGCCGGCAGCGCGCCTGGGGCGTGCCGATCCCGCTCTATGTCCACCGCCAGACCGGTGACTATCTGCGCGACGAGGCGGTCAATGCCCGCATCCTCGACGCATTCCGCCAGGGCGGCGCCGATGCGTGGTTCGGTGCGGACCATCAGGCGCTGCTCGGGGCCGACTACGATCTGTCCGATTATGAGGTGGTCAACGACATCCTCGACGTGTGGTTCGATTCGGGTTCGACCCACAGCTTCGTGATCGAGGCGCGCTATGGCGAGGGCGTTCGAGCCAACCTCTATCTCGAAGGCTCGGACCAGCATCGCGGCTGGTTCCAGTCGTCGCTGCTCGAAAGCGCCGGAACGCGCGGGCGGGCGCCGTACGATGCGGTACTGACCCACGGCTTCGCGCTCGACGGGCAGGGGCGGAAGATGTCCAAGTCGCTCGGCAACGTCGTCGATCCGCTCAAGGTCATCAACGAGAGCGGCGCCGACATCCTGCGCCTGTGGGTCGCGCAGACCGACTATTTCGACGACGTCCGCATCGGCAAGGAAGTGCTGGGCGGCACCGGCGACGCGTACCGGAAAATCCGCAACACCTTCCGCTACCTGCTCGGCGCGCTCGACGGCTTCACCGATGCTGAGAAGGTGGACGTCAAGGCGATGCCCGAGCTGGAGCTGTACGTGCTTCACAAGCTCGGCGCACTCGATGTCGAGCTGCGCTCGGCGGCCGAGGCCTATGAGTTCAACCGCTACGCACGCGCGCTGTCGGACTTCATGAATGAAGACCTGTCGGCCTTCTTCTTCGATATCCGCAAGGACTGCCTCTATTGCGACGCGGAGAGCGATCCCAAGCGCCGCGCCTATCGCACCGTGCTCGACCTGCTGTTCCATGCGCTGGTGCGCTATGCAGCGCCGATCCTGGCCTTCACCGCCGAGGAAGTGTGGCAGAGCCGTTATCCGAGCGAGGACGGATCGGTCCATTTCCTGGAATGGCCGGAACTGCCTGCCCTGCCCGGCGACGACGCGATCTCGACCGAATGGGCCGATATCCGCGCGCTGCGCGAGAAGGTCACCGAGGCGATCGAGCCCTATCGCCGCGAGAAGACGATCCGCTCGAGCCTCGAGGCGAACGTCACCGTGCCGGAGATGCTGCGCCCCGCCGCGGAGCTGGCCGAGGTGTTCATCGTGGCCGACGTGAAGCTCAAGGACGGCGATGTAACGGTCGCACGCACCGATCACCAGAAGTGCGGGCGCTGCTGGCGGCTGCTGCCGGAGGTTGAAGCCGAGGGCGCGCTGTGCCACCGCTGCAGCAAGGTGACCTCATGAATCGCAACCGTACCCTTGGCTTCGCGCTCGCCGCGCTGATCTTTGTCGCCGACCAGGCGATGAAGGCCTTCGTCGTCGAGAAGCTCGGCATCGCCTATCCCGGTGCCGTGACCGAGATCCTGCCCTTTTTCGACCTACGCTTCGTCGCCAATAACGGCGTGTCGCTGGGGCTGCTGGCCGCAGAAACCGACCTGATGCGCTGGGCGCTGGTCGCGGTGACCGGCGTGATCGCGGCCGTCGTCGGCTTCTGGATGACGCGCGAGAAGAAGCGTGGCGACATATTGGCGCTGTCGCTGGTGCTCGGCGGCGCGCTCGGCAACATCGTCGATCGCGTGCGCTTCGGCTATGTCGTCGATTATGCCGATCTGCACTTCGGCGAATGGCGCCCTTTTTTGGTCTTCAATGTCGCCGATGCTGCGATTACCATCGGCATCGTGATCGTGCTCATCCGGGCGCTGTTCGTGCATGATAAACCCAAAGCTGACGCGAATCAGCCCGAAGCCGCCCCTGTGGAGAATGCCAATGCGTAAGTCTGTCCTCATCGCCGCCGTCGGCGGATCGGCGATGCTGCTTGTTAGCTGCGGCAGCGGCGGCATGCTCAACCGCAAGCGGCCCGACGAGTTCGCCGTGGCGCGTCAGGCGCCGCTGGTGATCCCGCCCGATTTCGCGCTGCGTCCGCCCCAGCCCGGCGCGCCGCGCCCGCAGGATTCGGGTGGCCCGTCGCAGCAGGCGCTTGAGGCATTGTTCGGTGGTTCCGCGCAGCGCAGCGCGTCCGAACAGGCGGCGATCCAGGCGGCAGGCGGCAACAGCGCTGCCGATGTCGGTGTTCGCTCCTCGGCAGGCAGCCCGGGCACGACCGTGATCGACAAGGGCAGCACCACCCGCGACATCGTCGCCGCGCCGCAGGGCGATGGCCGTGATGCGCGTACCGCGACGGGCGCCGCCCCGGCTCCGGCGACGCCTGCCCCCGAGCCCAGCCCGACGCCGCAGAACTGACTTTATCGGTTACGGGAGGGCCCGGAAGAGCCCTCCCGCCTAGTTTCAGAAGGCCAGGCCGACATAGGCCAGCACGGTCGCGCCGCGCCCACGGCGCTGTGCGAACTTGCCCACACCCGGCACGACCGCGTTCGAGATGTCGGTATCGACATAGCTCACGCCGCCCTTGATCGGACCACCGACCCACTCGGCGGTGACGCTCCAGTCCATATAGCTGTTGTCGAGGACACCCGGCACGTTGAGCGAACCCAGCGCGCCGCTCGAATGGCCCAAATGCCCCTTGAGCGTGATCGGCGTGGTCGGGATCGCGATCGACGCATCGCCATAGACATAGAGATTGTCGTCATTGCCGCCACGGACATCGAAGCCGGCCAGGCCAGCCTGCCCGCCCCAGGCATAGGCGGCGCCCAGCTTGGTCGAGACCGGTCCGATCGTGTAGCTGACCGAGGCATAGGGCTCGAAGAAATCGGTCTTCTGCCCCTTGGTGCCGTCGGCATACCAGTAATAGAGCAGGCCGACATCGAAACCGAGGCCGCCGTTCAGCGTCTTGGTGTAGCCGCCATAGAGATCGACCTCGACATCGCCATAGCCGGTCAGCGCCGGTGTGCTGCCGTCCAGCCCGCCGTCGATGCTGGATGCCCAGACGCCGGCATAGAGGCCTGACGCGTGGTTGACGTTGATCGTCGCCTGAACCGCCGGCCCCCCATCGGTCTGGGTCGTGCCGCGGAAGCGATAGTCGCTGGTGAGCGTCACGCCCCCCGTAACGGTGAACGACGCAGGGGCGTCGGTCGGCCCCGACCCGTCCTGCGCAAAGGCAGGAGACACGCCGGCAGCCAGCAGCAAAGCGCCGGCAATGGATTTGTTGAAACGCATGGGATCCCTTTCGTCTAAATGCGAGTGGTCCCAACCTGCCAGCAACCGGGACGCCGCCATTGGCTCGGGAGCTTATCCCCGGCGCGGCTATTTCCGTTTGCTGCGCCCTATTTGCCGCATTGCGCTGCGCTGCACAATCGCCTTTCGCTCGGTCCAGGCAATTGCGCCGCCGCTGTGGCGGCGGCGCAACAACATGGTCACGCTTGTGACGAATCAGCGAACCGCGACGATCGCGTCAACCTCGACGGCAGCGCCACGCGGCAGCGCTGCGACGCCGACCGCAGCGCGAGCGTGGCGGCCAGCCTCGCCGAACAGCTTCTCCATCAGCTCCGACGCGCCGTTGCCGACCTGGGGCTGCTCGGTGAAGCTCGGCGCCGAGTTGACGAATACGCCCAGCTTGACGATCCGCTCGACGCGGTCGAACCCGCCCAGCGCCTTCTCGATCTGCGCGACCAGCATCAGCGCGCAACGCTCTGCTGCTTCCTGCCCATAGGCGACGTCACGATCCTCACCGAGACGGCCGGTCATCACTGCGCCGTCCTTGAAGGGAAGCTGGCCAGAGATATGAAGCAGGCCGCTCGCCAGCACGGTCGGTACATAGGCCGCGACCGGGGCAGCGGCCTCGGGCAGGGTCAGGCCGAGTTCGGCAAGCTTGGCGTTCACGTCGGTCATTTAGCGTCTCCCAGGGTTACGAGTTCGGTTGCCGGTTGGCCGGCGGAAAAGCGGGCGGAAATCCAGCGCTGTGCTTCGCGCCAGTCGTCGATGCGGGCATGCGCGTGCGGTGCTGCAGGCACGAACGAGGCCATCGCCGGTTCGGATACCATATGCAGGCGGAAGACCTGCGGCGCGGCGCGCGCAACCGATTCATGATGCTGCGCAAGATCGTCGACGAACACCGCGACCCCCGCGCCATATTCCTCGACCAGCTGCGCCACGGGACGGCCCTTGCCGCCCTGATTGCATTCGACGCGATGGGCGATGCCGTGCGTGTCCAGCTGCGCAATGCGCGATTCGCGGCAATGGTCCTTCAAGTTGGTGAGGATGACGATGTCCGCAATCTCGGCCAGCGCCGCGAGTGCCTCGCGCGCGTGCGGCACGAGCGTCTGCCGCGCCATCTCACCCGGAAAGAAGCCGTCGAGATAACCCCACATCGCCTCGGGCGTGAGCTCGGCACCATCGCGCCGCTTCATCGCGTTAGCCCAGTCATGGTTCGCCACGTCGAAATCGACGTCGTGCGCCTCGCCGAGCCAGGTGCTGAAATGCCGCACCATGTGCAGCAACACCTCGTCGCAGTCGCAGATCAGCAGCGGCTTCATGTCATCTCCAGCTTCGCGCGTGCCGCGACCAGCGCCGCCGGTTGCGACTCGATCGCTTCGGCGCAGGCAATCAGGTCCGGCTCATAGGCTTCGAGGAAGCCCAGAACCGCCGCCAGAACCGAGGGTTCGCCCGCCCGTGCGCGCAGGTCGGCGGGCGTGAGCCCCGTCATGTCGAGCAACCGATGCGCGCGGCTGACATCGGACACCGTCCAGCCCAGCGCCAAGAGCGCCAGTGCGGTTGCGTCCTGATTTGTCTCGCCAGCGTGCATCGCCTAGAGCTTGCCCGACCTCTTTGATGGATAGATTGCGCGTGGCAAAAAGGGTGCTGGTTGTCGAGGACAACGAACTCAACCTCAAACTTTTCTGCGACCTGCTGCGCGCGCACGGCTTCGAAACCTCACCGGTACGCGACGGGCGTGAGGCGGTGGCGACCGCGCGGGCGTTCAACCCCGATCTGGTGGTGATGGACATCCAGCTGCCGCACATCTCGGGCATCGACATCATCGGGCGGATGCGCGGCGACCCCGCGCTCAAGAACATTCCGGTGATGGCGGTGACCGCCTATGCGGGCCAAGAGGACGAAGCGCGGATTCGCGCGGCAGGGGCCAACGCCTATGTCACCAAGCCGATTTCGGTGATGCGCTTCGTCGAAGAGGTGCAGGCGCTGCTGTAAGGCTGCGGCACCGGCCCGCTCCCCCGCCCAACCACCCATAAGATGCTGTCGCTGAGGGCCGGGGGGGGAGCGGGCCGGCGCCGAACGACAAGCGAAAAGGCCGCCAGGCGATTCGCCCGCGGCCTTCAGCCCCGTCAGTGCGGGGCGGCAATCCGGCCGAAGCCGAATTACTTGATCTTCGCTTCCTTGAAATCGACATGCTTGCGCACGACGGGATCGTACTTGCGGAAGCTCAGCTTCTCGGTCTGGGTACGCGGGTTCTTCTTGGTGACGTAGAAGAAGCCGGTGTCAGCCGTGCTGACGAGCTTGATCTTTACGGTTGTCGGCTTGGCCATCGCCCAAATCCTGCAGTCTGGTTCAAAAGAATAAAGCGGCCGCGCGCTGGCAGGCCGCTGTCAGGGGTGGGCGCATGCCGTGTGGGGCGGGGAATGTCAAGCGTGCGGCCGATATTACGGCCGATTAGCGGCCTGTTAACCATGTCCGATACACCCTCTGTCCGTGACGATCGCAGGGGGAGAACCGCGATGACCGATGCACGCAACCAGATACTGGCCGACGAGCTTGGTCAGCGAATCGATTCGATCGGCGCGCGCGCGGCGCGGGCCGCGACGTCCGAACTTGCCGCGGATCTCGACGCGATCCGGCGAATCGCGCTCGCCAACGGGATCACTCCGGCGCTTCCCGTCGTCCACGCGCTCGAATCGGCGCTCGCCGCGGGTCAGCGCGGACCAATGATTGCCGACGGGCTTGCGCTGCTGCGCGATGCCGTCAACTGCGGGCGCGACGATTCGCGTACGGGCGCCATCTTTGCCGCAGCCTGCTCGATTCGCCTTGGTGCGTGATTTGATGCACCGGGCCTGATGGATTCGCTGGTCCCCGCCTTTGTCGCCGCGCTGCTCGCTCAGGCGGGAGACCGATCGCCCTGGCTGGTCGCGATCCTTGCCGACCGGTTCGGCAAGCCCTTCACCGTCGCGGTCATGGCGATCATCGCCCACGCAGCCGGCAACGCCGTGGCGGCCACCGGGGGCATGCTGATCGCACCGATGCTCACACCCAACGCCCGGCAGCTCCTGCTCGCGCTCGCTTTGGGGTTTGCGGCGATGGGCGCGCTGTGGCGGCTGAAGCCGCCTGACCGACTGGAAGGATGGAAGCTCGGTGCAGTCGCGACCCCGCTATTGGGCGTGTTCATCCTGGCCGCAGGCGATACGACGCAATTCTTCACCTTCGCCTTTGCCGCACAGGAGCCGGCACCGGTGGTGACGGCGGTGGGGGCCACCGTAGCGGTCGCGGCAGTAAACACCGCCGCCGCGCTGATGGGGGAGAAGGCTTGGCGCAAGCTGCCGATCGGTCCGTACCGAATCGGCTTCGGGCTGATCTGCCTTGCCACCGGCGCGATCCTGGCCGCGGGCGCGCTGCGGCTGATCTAGCCGCTCGATTGCACTGATCGCACTTTCTGTCGCGCGACGACGGACCCTATATGGCAGGGGATCGTTTCATAGCCGAACCCAAAGATCAGGAGCGAATCATGGCCGACCCGAACGCCGCACTGAAGACGCCGACCGACCTCAACCGCAACGACACCAAGACGGTGGCGGAAGCGCTCAATGGCATCCTGGCGGACAGCTTTGCGCTGTATTTCAAGACCAAGAATTTCCACTGGCACGTCTCCGGCCCGCATTTCCGCGACTATCATCTGATGCTCGACGATCAGGCCGCACAGATCCTGGCCACCACCGACGTGATCGCCGAGCGCGTACGCAAGACCGGCAACGCCACGCTTCGCTCGGTCGGCGACATTTCGCGCCATCAGACGATCAAGGACAACGACAAGGACTTCGTCTCGGCCGACGACATGCTGGTCGAACTGCGCGAGGACAATTTGAAGCTTGTCGCGCTGCTGCGTGAGGCCAAGGACATTGTCGACGACGCCAAGGACAACGCGACCAGCGGCATCCTCGACGAATGGACCGATCAGGCCGAAGAACGCGCCTGGTTCCTGTTCGAGACCAGCCGCAAGGGCTGATTGTCGGTTAGATGCGCCTTCCGGCGCGTCGCCGCACCAGCCCGCTCCCCCACCCGGCCACCCAACGGCGTCGTATGTTTTGGGTGACCGGGTGGGGGAGCGGGCTGGTGCGGCAGCCTTCCACTAGATCGGGACCGGAGCGTCCCGGCGGATCAGGCTCGAGTCCCTGAGTTCATCCCACAGCGCCGCCGGGATCGGCTGCGCCATCAGCGCCAGCGCATCGTCGATCTGACGCACCGACCCCATCCCCGGCACCACCGACGCGACCTGCGGGTGGGCGAGCGGGAATTGCAGCGCGGCGGCGGCCAGCGTTACGCCGTGACGTGTACAGATATCCTCGATAGCGCCCACCCGTTCGACGATCGCGGGCGGCGCAGGCTCATAATTGAAATTGGGGATCGCGCCGCCATGGCGGACGCCCTTGGCGAGGATGCCGCTGTTATAGGGTCCGGCGATCACCAGCCGCACCCCGCGTTGCACGCAGAGCGGGAGCAGATCGTCGAGCGGATCCTGTTCGAGCAAGGTGTAGCGGCCCGCGAGCATGATGAGGTCGATCTCCCCCACCCCCAGCATTTCGATGCATATCGCGACCTCGTTGACGCCCAGACCGATCGCACCGACCGCGCCCGAATCGCGCAGCTCGAGCATCGCGCGATAGCCACCGCCCATGAACTCGGCGAACCGCCTGGGATGTTCGGCGCCATGCGCGAAGGCACCGATGTCGTGCGCATAGAGGATGTCGATCCGGTCGCGGCGGAGACGCTTGAGGCTGCCCTCGTACGAGCGCATCACCGCGTCATAGCTATAGTCGAACACGCTCTCATGGGGTTCGGGCGAGACGAAGGCCTGACGCATCGTGGAGAGGTCGGCGTCCGGACGCGGGTCGAGCCGGCGGCCGACCTTGGTCGAGACGATCGCGCTTTGGGCGGGGTCGAGTTCGGCCAGCGCGGCACCGAGCCGTTTTTCGCTGAGGCCGAAGCCGTAATGCGGCGCCGTGTCGAAATAGCGGATGCCCGCGTCCCATGCCCGCTCGACGACCGCGCGCGCCTGATCGTCGGGTACAGCGCGGTAGAGGTTGCCGATCGAGGCCGCGCCAAAGGCGAGCTTGCCCAAGTCCATCATGCCAGCACCTGTACCGCGCCGACCGCGATCCCGCTGCTGTCCTTTGCCGACACCGCGGCGTCGCGTGCCTTGCTCGAGACGAGGCCGTCGATCAGCGCTCCCTCGACATGGCGCAGCGCGACGGCGGGTCGCGCATCGCGCTGCTCGACCGCGAAGCGGCAGTCGCGCACCGTCAGCCGCTTCGCATGGCGTGCCCACAGGCCGTGCGCAGGCAAGGTCTTGAGGTAACTCACCTCAAGACTGGTCTCTCGGCGATATTCGGGCTCGCGCGTCGCGTCGGCCACAGTGCCGCCGCCGGGGGAGGTCACCTCGACCCCGACAAAGCTCACATCCTCGACCGGGCCATCGGCGAAGCCCTCCACTCCGCAAGGATAGCGCGGATCGGCGCCGGAAACCTGGACATCCTCGAACCGGACGCGGCGGATCGCACCGACCGGCGTCCCCTTCGGCGCGCGCATCCGGGCACCGTGGTGGACGAACAGCGGGTGGTTGACCGGATCGCGCAGGGTGATGTCGCTGACCACCACATCTTCCATCACCCCGCCATCGACGATGCCGACCAGGATGCCGCGGCTGTTGGTGCAGATACAGTCGGAGATGCGGACGTTCCGGAAGCCGCCATTGGTTTCGGTGCCCAGTTTGATCCGGCCAAGCACCCCGTTCCTGTCGGGCGAACCATAGTCGGACAAACGATAGCTGCCGTCGAGTACCGACCCCATCGCATAGCCGCTGGTCTTGCAGCCCCGGATCAGCACGTCCTCGCACATCGTCTTGCGGCCCAGCGCATAGCTGCTCTTGAGCACGATCGCGTCGTCCTTGGGCGCGTTGACCGTGCAGTCGATCACCCGCACGTCGCGGCAACAATCGATGTCGATCCCGTCGCGGTCGGTGTCGATGACGATCCCGTCCAGCGCCATGTTGCTGCAGCCATGCGCGATGATGCCGAAATGCCCCGCCTGCAGGATGGTGAAATCCTGAAGCCGGACATTGCGGCAATTCATCAGCCCGATCGTCTTGTTGGCGCGTCCGACCTGAACAGCCTCATTCGGATCGCGCAGCATGAATTCCCTGGGCGAGATGCCGAGCGCTTTGGCAGACTGCCAATTGTCGCGCTTCCACCAACGATCCCCCGGCCCTTCCCGGTCCAGTCCGACGCCATGGAGCATCCCCGGACCGACCACGGCGATGTTCGACGCGCCGTCGGCATAGATCAGGCTGTTATGGACATGGGTGATGCCGAAATCCTGGAATTGCTCCTCCAGATAATTCTCGGGCGGATCATAATGACGACCATGGACGTCCGGGTCCGCCGCCTCGATCACAGCGCCTGCCGAAAGCGCCAGCGTGACATTGTCGAGCAGGCGGATCGAGAAGCTCAGATACAGGCCGGGCGGGACCAGCACCACACCGCCGCCGCGCTTCGCCGCCGCGCGAACCGCGCGGTTGATCGCCGGGCTGTCGATGGCGTGGCCATCGCCGCGCGCGCCGTGCTTGCGGATATCCTCGACCCCGTGCCCGTCGAGCGCGATCTGCGCCGCGGCGGGCGTGCCGAAGATCAGCGCCAGCAGCCCCAGGGTCGAACGGCGATCGATGCTTGCATGATGCTCAAACATAATTCATCATACGAATACATCGGGCGTTGTCTACGCCGCAATCCATCCCCTGGGAGAGTTTATGGGCCGTCTGGAAGGCAAGATCGCACTGGTGACCGCGGCGGGCCAGGGCATCGGCCGGGCCACTGTCGAAGCGTTCGTGCGTGAGGGTGCGCGGGTGATCGCCACCGATGTCCGTGCCGAGGCGCTTGAAGGCCTCGAAGGTGCCGAGACGCGCGAACTCGACGTGACCAGCAAGGATGCGGTGCGGGCGATCGCCGCCGAATTCCCTGAGCTGAATGTCCTCTATAACTGCGCGGGCTTCGTTCACGCCGGCACGATCATGGACTGCGACGAGGATGCCTGGGAATTCTCCCACAGCCTCAACGTCACCGCGCAATATCGCATGATCCGCGCGGTGCTGCCGAACATGATCGCGCGCGGCGGCGGATCGATCATCAACATGTCGTCGGTCTGTTCGAGCATCAAGGCTGTGCCCAACCGCTTCGCCTATGGCGCGACCAAGGCGGCGGTGATCGGACTGACCAAGTCGGTGGCGATCGACTATGTGGCGCAGGGCATCCGCTGCAACGCGATCTGCCCGGGCACGGTCGAGACCCCCTCGCTGATCCAGCGGCTGCACGACACCGGCGATTTCGAGAAGGCCTATGCCGAGTTCACCGCGCGCCAGGCGATGGGCCGGTTCGGCCGGACGAGCGAGCTGGCGGCGCTGGCCGTGTACCTGGCGAGTGACGAGAGTGCGTTCACCACCGGGACGGTCAATGTGATCGACGGCGGCTGGGTGAATTGAACGAGATACAGCCCGCTGGATCCTGCCCTGCCCGTCACCCCGGCCCTGTGCCGGGGTCCACCGGGATGCCAAGGGAAGGACAAGAGGCGTAAAGCCTGACCAGCGAGGCGACGTGGACCCCGGCACAAGGCCGGGGTGACGGACTTTAGGAGAGCGTCCTGATGATTGCCAATGCCGCCCGCCGCCTCACACTGGCCACTGCCCTCCTCTGCGCCTCCACGGCGATGGCGCAGGTGACGGTGCATGTCGCGCCCGCCGGCGACGACCGCAATACGGGGACGCAGGCCAAGCCCGTGCGCACGCTGGAACGCGCGCAGGCGCTGGTACGCGCGAGCAACGGCAAGGGCGATGTCACCGTGCTGCTGGCCGACGGCACCTACAGACTGACCAAACCGCTGATTTTCCGCCGCGCCGATGGCGGCCTCAACGGCAAGACGGTCGAGTGGCGCGCGGCCGAAGGAGCCAAGCCGGTCATCTCGTCGGGCATCGAAGTCGGCGGCTTCGCGCTGCACGACGAGAAGGAGCGGATCTATGTCGCCGCGACCCCCAAGGGGCTCGACACGCGCCAGATCTGGGTCAACGGCACCGTCGCCGAGCGCCCGTGGATCGAGCTGCGCGCGTCCGACGTGAAGTTCGGCCCCACCGGCTTCGAGATCGTCAATCCGAAATACGCCTATATCGGCAAGCTCGCCCGCCCCGACCGGCTCGAGCTGGAGGCGACCGGTTTCTTCACCGACCGCTATTCGCCGGTGAAGTCGATCAGCGGCACCACCGTGACGATGCAACAGCCGGCCTGGGACAACAACAGCTGGGGTTACGACACCGTCACCAAGCCGATTTTCCCTGACGATTCGCGGCTGTTCCTGGTCAATGCGCTCGAGTTCATCGGCAAGACCAACGACTGGCATGCGCGCTATCATCAGTGGGTGATCGAGCCCGAAGCGGGCAAGCTCTACCTGCGCGCGGGGATCGATGAGGACATCAAGGACCTGAAGGTCGTGGTCCCGACGCTGGAGACGCTGGTGTCGATCAGCGGCACTCCTGCCGCGCCGGTCGAGCGGCTGAGCTTTCGTGGACTGACCTTCGCCCACACCTCATGGATGGGGCCGAGCAAGCCGACCGGATACGCCAACCAGCAGAGCGGTGCCTATCTCAGCGACGTCTCGCCGATCCGGCCCAAGGACGCGTGGGACACATGCGGCTGGGGCTGTGTCGAGTTCGAATCGATGCGCCTCAAATGGCACCAGATGCCGGCGGCGGTTCAGGTGTCGGCGGCGCGCGATGTGACGTTCGAGGGCAATCACTTCACCCAGCTCGGCCAGATCGCGCTGGGGATCGGCAACGAGCCGGTCGCGCATCTGACCGGCATCGGCCTCGCTACCAGCAATATCCGGGTATCGCGCAACCGCTTCTCGATCCTGTCGGGCGGCGCGATCATGGCGGGCGGCGTGCGCACCGACGCGCACCACCCGACCGACCCCAATCTGATCAACCGCAACCTGGTGATCGAGGACAACAGGGTCGTCACCGTCAGCCAGGATTACAAGGACAATGCCGCGATCCTGACGACGTACGTGGACGGCGCGACGATCCGCCACAACGACATCTCGGACGCGCCGTACGACGCGATCGCGGTCGGCTGGGGCTGGGGCTATAACGACGCGGGCGGCAACCCGAATTACGACGAAAAGCAGAAGGGTTACGTCCACAACCCCAAGTTCACGACGCCGACGACGCTGCGCAACACGCTGGTCGAGGGCAATCGCATCCATGGCGTGAAGCTGTGGTACGAGGATGGCGGAGCGATCTATAATCTGTCCGCCAACCCCAACTCGATCATCCGCAACAACCACATCTTCGACATCTCGAACCGAATCGGCATCTACCTGGACGAGGGCAGCAAGCATTTCACCGTCACCGGCAATGTCGTCGAGACCGGCGGCAAGTGGCTCAATATCAACACTGCGGGCGGCATGTACCGACGCCGGATTTCCACCGACAATCGGGCTGCAGGCAACTGGCATAATTCGATGTCGACCGGCGGGCGCTGGCTGCCCGAGATCGGCAATGACGCACGGGGGAACGTCCTCGTGCCCGACCGCGACTGGCCGGCCGAGGCGCTCAAGGTGATCGAGGCAGCGGGGCCGCGGGATTAGGATATCGCCGGTGCGACTCTCCTTCCGTCATCCCGGTCTTGTGCCGGGATCCACCGGAAGGCGAGCACTGCGCGCGAGGCTCAAGGGCATGAACTGGGGCGCCGTGGATCCCGGCACAAGGCCGGGATGACGATGGGGTGAAGGAAGAGTCCGCTGGGCCGGCGGCAAGGTCTGCTAACGCCAGCCGGCGTCGCGCGCGGCCTTCTCCGCGGCGGCGTCGAGCGGGTCGCCCGCCATCATCGCCTGCGCATCGGCCATCATCGCTGCAGCGGATGAGCCGGCCTGCCGATAGGCCCCGCCCTGTTGCGCGACACCGCCATAGAGCCGTTCAATCCGCCAATCCTTGCCCTGCGCACAGGCGATGCCGCCGGTCGCGCCCGCCTCGAACGTGCGGCACCAGCGTTGCGCGCCGTCGCGAAAGGTGACGCCGACACGGACCGGCATGTCCGGCGCCTGCGCCGAAGCGAGTTGGGTACCGAGCGCCTTGGCCACATCGCCGCTGGCGATCGCGGTGCCGCCCCGCATCGCGACACCGCCGGTATCGCGCGGGAACAGCAGCGGCCCGGCGAACAGGCCCGCGACGAGGCTGGCAGCGACCGCACCCATCCAAAGGGGGCGTTCGCGGCGGATGGATTTGGGGGCGAGCGAAACGACCTTCGCAGTGTCACGCAGCGTCGCCTCGACCGCCGGCGGCACCGGGGCGGCGGCGACCGGGTCGAATGCGGCACGCAGCGACGCGGCGAGTTTGCGATGTCGCTCGACCTGTTCGGCAAGCGCGGGATCGGCGGCGAGCGCAGCCTCGACGCGCCTGGCGGCAATCGGATCGAGCTCGCCATCGGCATAGGCCATCAGCGTTTCCGGATCGATGGTCATGCCGCTTCTCCCAGCCGGGTCATCAATGCCTCGCGTCCGCGCACCAGGCGCGATGTGAGCGTACCCATCGGAATGTCGAGGATTTCGGCGGCCTCCTTATAGGCGAACCCCTCGATCACCACGAGCGCCACCGCCTCACGCTGCTCGGGCGGCAGGGTGCGCATCGCCTGCGCGACCTTGCCCAGCTCGACCGCCATTTCCTGGCCGCCAGCGGCGCCAATCGCCTCGCCCGCCTCGGGCGCGACAAAGGTCTCGCCGCGGCGCATGTCGGCGCGGACGGTGTCGATCCACAGATTGCGCATCAATCGATACATCCAGCTATCCAGTCGCGTTCCCGGCTCCCACTGGTCGCGCTTCATCAGTCCGCGCTCGACCGACGCCTGCAGCAGATCGTCGGCATCGGCCGCGCTGCGGGCGAGCGCATGGGCGAAGCGGCGCAGCCGCGGCAGGTGACCCAGCAGTTCGTCCTCGAAAGCCAATCGGTGAAAGCCCTGTTGCTTGCCGGGATGAAACGGATGGCGCCGCACGTTTCATCCAGCATGACGCAGAAAAATCGCAAGTCTAGGATGCCGGCCATGTGGTTCGCACGCATCGTCAGCGGAGGATTGCTGCTGCTCGCGCCCGTCGCGAGCGCCCAGCTGCTCCCGCAACTGCCATCGGTGCCGCCGGTCGGCGGGGTTGTGGATCGGGTGACCGGGACGATCGGCGAGCTCGATCGCAGCTTGCGCGATACACGGTCGCTGGCGATGCAACAGGTCGAGCGGACCCGCGGGCTGGCGCGCCGTTATCCCGACCGGATCGCGATCGACCCGGAGGGGAATGCGGTGCGCGCGGGCGAGCTGATAATGCTCGACCCCGACCGCACGACGATCGACACGGCGCAAGCGCGCGGGTTTCGGCTGATCGAGCGGGTCGAGCTGAACGGGCTTGGCGTCGGCTATGCGCGGTTCGAAACGCCGCGCGGCATGGCGATCAAACGGGCGCTGCGTGAGCTGCAGCGGCTTGCCGGCGAACGCGAGGTGAGCGTCGATCCACTCTATTTCGCGAGCGGTGGCGCGATGGCGCGCGCGGTTCCGGCGATGGCCGCGTTGCAGGCTGGAACCGCGCGACCGATCGGGATCATCGACGGAGGTGTCCCGCCAGGCACGGCCGGAGCTGTGGTACAACAGGGGTTCGCGGCGGGCGCACCGCGCGCGAACGATCATGCCGCGGCCATCGCATCGCTGTTGACGGGGGCGAACGGAGTCCGGGCGAGCGCGCCTGGGGCGCAACTGCATATCGCCGATATCTATGGCGCCGATCCGGCGGGCGGCAACGCGGCGGCGCTGGGGCAGGCCATCGCCTGGATGGTGCGCCAGAAGGTGCCGGTCGTGGTGGTGAGCCTGACCGGCCCGCCCAATCCGCTGCTCGCGCGCGTGATCGCGGCAGCGCGGCGGCTGGGGACTGTGGTCGTCGCGGCGGTCGGTAATGACGGTCCCGCCGCCCCGCCTGCCTATCCCGCCTCCTACCCGCAGGCGATCGCGGTCACCGGCGTGGATGCGCGCGGGCGAGTGCTGATCGAGGCCGGCCGCGCGCTCAAGATCGACTATGCGGCGCCGGGCGCTGACCTGATCGCCGCCGATGCGCATGGACGGGCGCAGCGGGTGCGCGGAACATCCTATGCCGCGCCCTTTGTCGCGGCGCGGCTGTCGGCGCTGCTCGACGGCGGCGGGATCGACGCGGCGATCCGCAAGCTCGACGGTGAGGCGCGCGGCGGCAAGAAGATCGGCCGCGGACTGGTGTGCGGCGATTGCGCGACCCGGCCGCGCTGAAACTTTCTCCGGATTAAACCCGCAACCGCATCCGTTCCCCTTCCGAAGCGCGCGGCACCGCGCGCCGATGATGGAGGAAGCGATGAAGACCCTGTTCCTTTCGGCCGCAGTCGCGGCGCTCACCCTTTCAGTGCCCGCTTCGGCGCAGTTGCTCGGCGGAACCGGCGGCGGCCTGACGGGCGGGCTGAGCGGGCAACTCGGCGGCACGCTGGGCGGCACGCTCGGCCGTCCGGGGGGCTCTATGCTCGATCGCCCGATCGGCCGCCCGCTTGAGCGCGTGCCGCTCGACCAGCTCGATGCCCCGGTCGAACAGGCGACTCGCGCCGCCAAGCGCGCGCGCGGATCGGCTGAGGTCGAGCGCAGCGTGGATCGCCGTAGCGGCCGGGCCAGCGCCAGTGGTGCTGCGGATGGCGGCATCGGCGGCGCGCTCGACAGCCAGACCGGAGCGCTCGGCCGCAGCGCCGGGCTATCGGGCAACGGCAACGCATCGGGCAGCGCGTCGGGCGGCGCATCGGCCGACCTGATCGGTACCGACGATGTTCGGGGTGCCACCGGTCGAGTGCGCGACCGAGCGGGCAGCGTGACCGGCACCGCGCGTGGCGTGGCTTCCGGGGCGGTGGAGCGCGGCCGGGGCGTCGCCGACACGGCGCGCGGTGCGCTCGGCAACGCCGCCGGCGGGCTTGGCGGATCGGCCAGCGGGAGTGGGTCGGGCAGCGGCTCCGCAGGCGGCTGGGCCGATGGCGGCAGCGCCTTCGGATCGGCCGAGGGCACCGGCGCGGCCACCGGCAATGTCGCCTCGGCACTCGAACCCGGTGCGCGGGTCGAGGATGCGCGCGGCCGCCTGATCGGCAAACTGCAGCAGGTCAATCGCAATGCGCGCGGACGGATCGAATCGCTCGATGTGCTGGTCGGCCGCAAGATCGCGACACTGCCCGCCGGCAATTTCAGCGCCAGCGGCGACGTGCTCGTCTCCGCCATGAGCAAAGGCGAGGTGAAGGACGCCGCC
The DNA here is from genome assembly GCA_964407945.1 of uncultured Stakelama sp. GTDB lineage: Bacteria > Pseudomonadota > Alphaproteobacteria > Sphingomonadales > Sphingomonadaceae > Sphingomonas. The sequence continues at coordinate 35,179 of CAYOXO010000012.1, read as the reverse complement.
GCGCCGGAATAACGCTCGACTGAGATCGACGCCCTGCCCGCGCCGCCCTTATGGACGGCGCGGGTCTTACTGTCTTAAGACACCGGCATGGGTACCCTGTGCAGCTTTGCCGAAGCGCCGATCGGGCGGCTGCGCCACCACGCGAACGAACTGCGCGACCGCCATTGCCATGACGACCCGTTCGTCGCGGTGGTGTTGGCGGGCGGCTATCAGGAAGCGGGTGACGAGGGCCGCTGGAACGTCCGTGCGGGCGACGTGCTGATCCACCATGCGTTCGAATCGCATCTCGACCGGTTCGATCACCGGGGGGCCGAAGTGTTGGTCTTGCCGGTGCCGCACCTTCTCTCGCGGGCGCGGACGATGCGCGGGCGGATCATCGATCCCGACCTGCTGGTTCGCCTGGCCGAACGCGATCTTGGCGATGCTCAGGCGGCGCTTGCCGAGCAGTTCGCGGCCAGCGCAGTCGCACCGCTCGACTGGCCCGACGCGCTCGCAGCCGACCTGCGCGCAATCCATGACATCCCACTGGGTCACTGGGCGGAGCAAGTCGGCGTGCGCCCGGAAACACTGAGCCGCGGCTTCCGCCTGGCCTATGGCTGCACGCCCAAGGCCTATCGCGCGAGTGCCCGGGCACGCGCTGCGGTGACGGCATTGCGGGAAAGCGAAGCGCCGTTCGCGGCGGTTGCGCACCAGCTCGGCTATGCCGATCAGGCGCATATGACCCGGGCAGTCACCATGCTGACGGGCCTGACACCCGGCGGATGGCGGCGGCGATCAACTGGGTTCAATACCGGCACCGGCATGGCCGCGTAGGAACCGTTCCGAACTCTCTCTTGCACGGAACCCGCCGCATGATCGACCGCCGTACCCTGATCGCCACCGCCTTGCTCCCGGCAATCGCGCCCGCCGTCCGGGCGGGAGAGAGCCAGAACGCGGAGGGCGCGCGGCTGACCGCGATCTACGAGAAACTGTACGACCGGCTGCTCGAGACCGACCCCGAATTCTGCACCGCGCTCGGGCTGGACAAGGGCGCCTATGCCGGCGCCAAGTCGAAGCTGACCGACCGCAGCCCGGCCGGCCTCCGCCGATCGCATGATTTGTACCGCGAGGGGCTCAAGCAGCTCGCCACGATCGACCCCGCCAAATTGTCGGGCATGGACCTGGTCAATTACGAGACCTTCCACGGCCCATGGCAGACCTTCGTCAAGGCATACGATACCTTCAGCTATGGTCTGCACGGCTGGCCCGAGCCGCATCCGGTGACTCAGTTGAGCGGCATCTATCGCTCGACCCCCGATTTCCTGACCAACCAGCACAGCATCGCCAATGCGGCGGACGCGGAAGCCTATCTGGCGCGCTGCCAGGCCTTTGCCGTTCAGCTGGATAATGAGACCGGGCGCATGAAGGCCGATCACGCCGCCGGCGTCATCCCGCCCGATTTCGTGATCGATCGGACGCTGGAAATCTATGCCAGGGTCGCGGCGCCCGCGCCCGAGGCGAATATCCTCGTCACCAACCTCGCCAGGAAGACCGGCACCATCCCCGGCGATTGGGCGGCGCGCTGCGCGAAGATCGTCAGCGGCGACATCTATCCCGCGATGCAGCGCCAGATCGCCGAGCTGCGCAATGTGCGCCCGCGCGCCACGCACGATGCCGGCGTGTGGCGGCTGCCGCAGGGCGCGGACTATTATAGCTACGCACTGCGCTACGCGACCACAACCGGAATGCCCCCGCAGGAAGTCCACCAGCTGGGGCTGGACAAGATGGCGGACCTGACCGCGCGCGCCGATGCGATCCTGCGCGCACAGGGCATGACGCAGGGCAGCGTTGGGCAGCGGCTAGGCGCGCTCGGCAAAGACCCACGCTTCATCTATCCCAATACCGATGCCGGCAAGGCGAAGCTGATCGCCGAGCTCAACACCCAGATCATCGCGATGCAGAAGCGGCTGCCCGAAATGTTCGGGCGGCTGCCGCGCGCGCTGGTCGAGGTCCGCCGCGTTCCGCCCGAGATCGAGGCAGGCGCGACCACCGGCTATTATCAGCCCCCCGCAGTCGATGGATCGCGGCCCGGCGCCTACTACATCAACCTGCGCGACACCGCCGAGAACCCGCGCTGGACGCTGCCGACGCTGACCTATCACGAGGCCTCGCCGGGGCATCACCATCAGATCGCACTGGCGCAGGAAGCGACCGGCATCCCCCGGCTGCGCCGCCTACCCGCCTATTCCGTCTATTCCGAAGGCTGGGCGCTCTATACCGAGCAGCTGGCGGACGAGATGGGCGTCTATGCCGACGATCCGTTCGGGCGGCTGGGTTATCTCCAGTCCTATATGTTCCGCGCCGCACGGCTGGTGGTCGACACCGGGCTGCATCACATGCGCTGGAGCCGCGAGAAGGCGATCACCTACATGAACGAGGCACTCGGCACGCCCGAGCGCGGCAACATCACCGAAGTCGAGCGCTATTGCGTATGGCCGGGACAGGCGACCAGCTACATGGTCGGCCAGACGCGCTGGGTGGCGATCCGCGAGAAGGCGCGCAAGGCGCTGGGCGACAAGTTCGACATCCGCGCCTTCCACGATACCGCGCTGGCGGCGGGCGCAATGCCGGTGTCCGTCCTCGAATCGATGATCGACCGCTGGATCGCAGCGCAACGCGGCTGACCGCGCTGCGCTCCGTTCAGGGCCGCGTCGCGTAGGTCCAGGTGACCGCGTCGCTGAGCGGCGCGACGCCCGTCGTACGCGCCTCGACGCGGTTCTCGCCCTTCGCCAGGTCGATCGTCCAGACGGCCATGCGATCGGTGACGGGCACGCTCGTCCAGGCGCCGCCATTGAGGCGGAATTCGACCGCGGGCTGGTTGGAGAAAGCCATCACCTTGACCCGTTGCGTGCGCTTGGCGACATCGCGGCGGCTGGTGAGGTGGAGCATCGGCTTGTCCGACCAATTAGCCTGATACCAGAAATAGGCGTCCTTGGGCTTGCGGTCCTCGGTCACCAGTCCCTTGTCGTTGATCGCCGGGCGGTCGCCCTCGTTGCGCTTGAACGAGGGGAAGTCGATCCCGACCCAAACGAAGGTCGACCACAGGAACGGCCGCTTCTTCATCTCGAGCCAGTGCTTGATGTGGAAATCGGTCTGGTATTGCTCGGGATGCCAATAGCCGTTGGATTCGGGACGCTTCACCACCGGATCCTCCTGATGAAGCAGCGAGGCGCCCGCGCCATATTCGCTGACCCCGATCGGGCGGGTCGGCAGCTTGGCGTGAAGTTCGTCCGCCCATGGGCCGATGTCTTCCGACTTGGTCCAGTACCAGCCGAAATAGCGGTTATACGACACGGTGTCGCTGTGCAGCGCGACCGGATCGCTGTCGTCGAGGCAGCAATGCGCATAGGTGGTCGGGCGCAGCGGATCGAGCGTCTTGGCGGTGCTGTTGAGTTCGGCGAGGATGCGGTTGGAGGCGGTATCCGACTTGCGGATCTCGTTGCCGATTCCCCAGAGCGCGACCGAGGGGTTGTTATAGGTCTGCGCAATCAGCTCGCGCATCTGCTGGACGAGGTTGACCCGGAATTCGTCCGACTGATCGTGATCGTCGATCAGCGGGACTTCGGTGAGGATCAGGATGCCGAGTTCGTCGGCGCGGTCATAGACACGCTGCGGGTGCTGCATATGCGCGAGGCGGATGCCGGTGACGCCCATCTCGTCGAAGAGCTTCAGATCCTCGTCGATCTCGGCCTGGGTCACGATCGGCCCGCGCCCGAAGCGCGTCGGGTGCTGAAGGTTGACGCCGTAAAGCGGGTAATGCTTGCCGTTGAGCAGGAAACTACCGTCGGGTTTGACCGCGACGGTGCGCACGCCGAGCGGCACCGACTGGCTGTCGATCACCTGCCCGTTCGCCACCACCTCGCTCCGCACGCGGTAGAGATAGGGCGACTTGCGGCCCTCCCACAGCTTCGGCGCCTTGAGTGTGAAGCGCTGGTCGGCCGTGCCGCGCGCGCCTGGCGCCAAGGTGAGCGGGCTGCGCTGGGTGGCGACCGCCCTACCCTGCGCGTCGAGGATGCGGGTGACGACATCGAAGCGCGCGGGTGCGGTACGATCATTGACCACCGCCACGGTCGCGCCGATCGTCGCGCTGGTCTTGCCCAGTGCCTCGGTCCGCGCCCTGATCCCCGGACCGGCATGATCGAGCCGGTCGAGATGCAGGTCGGGCGTCGCGATCAGCCTCACCTCGCGATAGAGGCCGCCAAAGATGTTGAAGTCGCCGTTGAGCGGCGAGATGTGCGGGTTCCTGGCATTGTCGACACGGACGGCGAGGAGGTTCTCTCCCGCCTTGAGCTTCCCGGTGACGTCGAAACGGAATGCCGCATAACCACCTTCATGGCTGCCGAGCTTCTGACCGTTGAGCCAGACATCGGCCTTGAGCGTCGCGCCACCGAAATGGAGCAGGTAGCGCGTGCCCGGCAGTGGCTTGTGGTCGAGCTTGAGCCGGTACCAGGCCGGGCCGCGATAATAGACGCCCTCGGGCTCACCGCGCGCCTTGGCGCCGCCGACGCCCGAATCCGCGGCATTATAGGTGTGCGGCACCGCGACCTGCGCCCAGCGCGCATCGTCGAAGCCGGGGGCCTGCGCGCCGGTCGCGTCTTCCTTGACGAAACGCCAGCCTTGAGTGAGCGGGATGTCCTGCGCGAAAGCCGTGGGCGCAACGAGCAGTGCGATGAGGCACAACAGGCCCCGCTTGATGAACGCGATCATGCCGCTGCTCCCGAGAATGTCTGAACCGATCCGGCCGCGACGTTGCGGCTGTCGGCGCTCGCACGCAAAGCGGCCTCGCGCGGCTTGGGCGAGGTAAGGCGATCGATCACCGCGCCATTCACATTTTCCAGCGCAATCGCGGGCCGGGCGTCGTGCGTGGCAGTGTCGAAGCCGCAATCGACGACGCTCAAATTGCGGACATGCCGCGCATAGAGGCCGTGCGCGGGCAGGATTCCCATGAAGCTCGGCTCGAGGCTGGAGTTGCGGCGTTCGGGCACGGCGCGGTTGGCATCCGCTTCCGTCCCGCCACCCGCCGCGGTGACGTGGACGCCCCGAAAACTCACATCCTCGATAATCCCGTCAGGGATGCCGACCACGCCGCAAGGATACTCCATCCGCGCGCCCGAGACCTGAATATCGGTGAAGCGCACGCGCCGAACCTTGGCCACGCCCGCCCCCTTAGGCGCCCGGTTGCGTGCGGACAGGCGCAGGAAGATCGGATGGTTGACCGGATTGACGAGGTTGATGTCGCGGAAAGTGACATCCTCCAGCACCCCGCCGTCAATCGCGCCGAGCTGAAGCCCGCGCGCATTCTCGCTCACGCAATCGGCGATGAGGATGTTGCGGAAGCCGGTGGCGCTGTCGGTGCCGAGCTTGATCCGGCCGAGCACCCCGACCTTGTCGGGCGCGAGATACGGCGATTTCCTGTAGGTGCCGTCAAGCACGGAGCCGAGCAGATAACCGCTGGTCTTGCAGCCGATCACCTGCACATCCTCACAGAAGACCGGGCGCTGGAGCGCGTAGCTGCTCTTCAGAACGATCGCATCGTCCTTGGGCGCGTTGACCACGCAATTGGTGACGCGCGCGTCGCGGCAGCAATCGATGTCGATGCCGTCGCGGTCGGTATCGACGGTCAACCCGTCGATGCGGACATTGGTGCAGCCCAGCACGTAGCAGGCGAAATGCCCGCCTTGCAGGATCGAGAAATCCTTCAGCAGCACATTGCGGCAGCGGGTCAGCCCGATCGCCTTGTTGCCGCGCCCTTCATACGCCATCTCGAGCGGGATCGCGCGGCGCGCGGCATCGGCGCTGAGGCCGAGCTCCGCGGGCGACTTCCACCCCTCGATCCCGTGCCAGCGCGGCGGCGGACCTTCGCGGTCTAGGCCGAGCCCATGGATCAACCCCTGGCCAATGATCGCGATGTCGCTGACCCCGTCGCCATAGATCAGGCTGTTGTGGAAGTGCGCCAAGCCGTAATCGACCAGCTGCTCCTCGAACACGCCCTCGGGCAGGTCATACTGGCCCTTATGCTTCTTCGGGTCCGCCGCCTCGATCACCGATCCGGGGCTGAGCACGAGCGTGATGTGGCTCTTCAAGCGGATCGAGAAGCAGAGATAGCGGCCGGGCGGGACGATGATCGTGCCGCCGCCTTTGGCGCTCGCCGCCTCGATCGCGCGGTTGAAGGCAGGGGAATCCACCACCTTGCCATCGCCCCTGGCGCCATAGTCGCGGACATTGTGGAAGCCGGTCAGCGATCCCGTCGCGCGGACCGGAACCGCGCTCGCGGCCAAAGCCGCCCCTGCCCCAAGCAATGCCGTCCGGCGGCTGAACTCCGCGCGTGCCTCAAGCACCAGTCTCTCCCATCTCGTTTATTGTATGATGTATTATGAGATGGAGGTTGGCAAGCCTGAAGGGTCAGGAAATCACGGTGCGGTCCCGGTCGAGATGGAGCGTCAGGTCGGCGCGCGCGGGCATTTCGTGCAGGATCGCGCGGGTGATCCGCTCATAATGCTGGATGAAGCGGGCGACCTGTACGTCGTTCATCGCCAGCGCAGGATCGCGGCCCTGCGCGGCGAGGGTTGCGCGCAGTTCCGCCTCCTGTTGCGTGCGCCAGCTTCGCACGACGTCGAAGCCCGGCGCGGCGAGCAGCACCAGTCGGTCGATCCGAGCGAACAGCCTTTGATAGGGGCCAGCAAGCGCAGCGTTGACTGCGCGTCGCCAGATGCCGTCCGGGTCTTCGGCGCGTTCGAAATCGTTGACGGGCGTAATGAGGTCGGCAGCGGGCTGCGCAACAGCGCCGATGCACCAACCTTCAAAGATCAGCAGGTCGAGCGGGCCATCGACCGCTTCCCATTGTGCTCCCGGGAGCGGTTCGTCGCTCGCCTTGTCGAAGCGCGGAAGTCGAACGGCTTGCCCTGCCCTGACCGCATCGAGGATCGCACAGCCGAGCGCGACGTCGTGCGTCAGCGGAACGCCGCGCGTGGCAAGCAAGGCGTGAATATCGCGCGACAGGCCCGCCCGCGCCTCCTTGCCGAAATAGAGGTCGTCGAGCGACAGCGTCGCGGCACGCACGCCGAGCGTTTCGACCAGGCCGCGCGCGAGGGTCGACTTGCCGCTGCCCTGCGACCCGCAGATGCCGAGGATCAGCGGGCGCGGGCCGAGCCAGCCTTTGGCCGCCCGGGCGACGATCTCAAGCGACGCGGTCAAAAGGCTCGCGCCCGGCGAAGAAGGCGTCGAGATTGTCGGCAACCTTCATCCCCATCGCCTCCCGCGTCTCCAACGTAGCAGAACCAAGATGCGGCAACAGCACGGCGTTGGGAAGATTGGCCAGCGCCGCATCGACTGCGGGCTCGCGCTCGTACACGTCGAGGCCGGCAGCGGCGATCGTGCCGTCCTTGAGCGCTTCGGCGAGCGCGGCTTCGTCGATCAACGTGCCACGACCGGTATTCACCAGCACCGCATCCCGCTTCATGGTGGCAAGCGCCGTCGCGTCGATCATATGCCGGGTCGCGGCACCGCCGGGCGCGTGAAGCGAGACGATATCGGCGACCCGCAGCAGACTGTCGAGTGTGGGGTGATAGGCGGTCTCGGGCACATCCTCGGCACGGCTGCGGCTGTGGACGACGACCTCCATCCCGAACGCCTGTGCCCGCTCGGCCACCGCGCGTGCGATACGGCCATAGCCGACCAGTCCCAGCCTTTTGCCGCGCAGCGAGCGGCCGAGCAGATGGGTGGGACGCCATCCGGTCCACTCACCCGCGCGCAACTCGCGTTCGCCCTCCCCGGCGCGACGCGTCGCCATCAGGATCAGCGTCATCGCGATATCCGCGGTCGCGTCGGTAAGAACATCGGGCGTGTTGGTGACGGTCAGGCCCGCCTCCCGCGCGGCGTCGAGATCGATATGCTCGAACCCCGCGCCGTAATTGCCGATGATGCGGGCGCGGCGCCCTTCGGTCAGGAGCACATCGCGGGTGATCCTGTCAGTGACGGTGGGACAGAGCGCGTCATGCTCGCGCATCGCCTGTGCCAGCGCGGCCGCATCCATCGGCACGTCGGATTCGTTGCGCGTCACATCGTAGCTGGCGGCGAGGCGCGCTTCGACCGCTTCGGGCCAGCGGCGGGTGAGGAGGATCCTGGGCTTGGTCATCTGTTCATACCTGTCCGCACCTCAATCAACGGATTCGTCATTCCCGCGCAGGCGGGAATCCATTGGGGCCGCCGTTACGGCTCTATCCGCCAAGCTAGCCAGAATGGATTCCCGCCTGCGCGGGAATGACGAGGATGGAAAGAACTCTAGCGCCGCCGGAACACCGGCGCACGCTTCTCCGCAAACGCCGCACGACCTTCCTTCGCGTCGTCGGTGGCGAAACAGATCGCCTGCAGGTCGCGCTCATAGTCGATCGCCTTTTCCCACGGCATCGTGTGCGCTGCACGCAGATTGAGCTTGGCGGTCTCCGCCGCGATCGGCGCGCGCGAGGCGATGGTCGCGGCGATTTCCTGCGCACGGGCGAGCAACGCGTCGGGCGCGACGACCTCGCTCACCAGCCCCCAGGCCAGCGCCTTCTCCGCATCGATCATTTCGCCGGTGAACCGCATCAGTGCGGCGTTGGACGCGCCCATCGAATAGGTCAGCCCCGCCGCCATCCCGCCACCGCCGATCCAGCCGAGTTTGATCTCAGGCGCGGCGAACTTTGCGTTGGTGCTGGCAATGCGGATATCGGCGGCCATCGCCGTCTCCAGCCCGCCGCCCAACGCATAGCCGTTGATCGCCGCGACCACCGGCTTGCGGCAGGCGCGCAGCGCGTCGCAATAATCGTCACGGTTGCGGAAGTCCCAGGGCGTCGCATAGCTGTCGAGCGTGGCGATGTCGGAGCCGGCGGAGAAGGCCTTTTCCCCAGCGCCAGTGATGACAACGCAGCGCACCGCGTCGCTGGCGTTGCACTCGTTAACCGCAGCGATCAGCGCGGCAGCCATTTCGGGCGTCAGCGCATTCAGCTTGGCCGGCCGGTTGAGGGTGATGGTGGCGACCTGGTCGGCCACGGTGAACAGGAGATCGTCGGTCATATCTCGGCTCCGGCCGGATGGTGCGTGCAATAGAGGGTTTCGAGCTGGTCGAGCACGAGATCGGCAGCATCGCCATCGAGCAGGCCCGCGCGCAGCCGCGTCGATGCCGCAGTCTGGAAGGCGATGGCGCCATCGTGACGGGGACGCAGCAGCGCGGCCTCGACCGTGGCAAGCGTCGCGGCGAAGAAGCCGCCGGTCGCAGAATTGACCGTATCGTCCTGCCATGCCGAGCACAGCGCAGGCTGGCCGTCATGCTGCGGAATGAAGCCGCGCTGCACCGGATCCGACATCAGCCAGCGCAGATGGTCGAGCAATTCGGGCGTGACCTGACAGCGCTTCGACACGCCGATGCCGGTGCCGCCCAGCGTCGAGCCGATCCGCCCGTCCGGCCCTGCGGGCGCGTCGGCGAACCCGACACCCCGCGTCGCGTAGTTCACATAGCCATAGATCAGCGGGCAGAGGTCGATCCCCTCGCCGCGTTCGATCGCGCCAAGCATCGCGATCGGATTGAGATCGCGCGCACGGCGGGTGGCATCACCCGTGAGCGCCGCCATCAAGCCATAGGCTTCGCGGGCGATGGCGCGATCCATGAAGGCGTCGCGCGGCGCTGCCGGCTCGAAGCCAAGCGCCCCGCAGATCGACTGGAAGCTCAATATCGCGTGCGGTCCGGCAAGCGACAGCGCGACGGCATGGTCTTCGGCAAACGCCGGAAGCTGTGCCCATTCGAGCGGCGGCAGCGCCACCGTCTCGCGCCGGTACGCCATCACCTGAGTCGCCGCGTCGAGCGGAAGCGCCCAATGCTTGTCCGCATAATGATAGCTGGCGAGCGACGGCCCCGCGACTGCACCGCGCCATGCTGCGATCTCCTCGGCGCCGAACAATTCCTCGACGGGAACGAGACAGTCCGCGGCGACCGCTTCGCCGACATGCGGATGATCGAGCACGACGAGATCGTAGCGCGCGCAAAGATCGCCGATCGGGTGCGATTCGAACCCTTCGAGCGGATGCTTGTCCCAGACGATCGAAAGCGCATCCGCCTGCGCTGCGGCAGCCGCGAGCGCGTTGTAACCGCGCGGATGATCCCAGGTCAGGCCGCGATATTGGGAGATGCTCATGCGTGCTGGCGCACCACGCCCGCTTCGATCAGCGCCTCGATCGCGGCATCGTCCAGCCCCGCCTCGCGCAGCAGCTCGCGACTATGCTCGCCGACCAAGGGCGCACCGCGCTCGACCGTCGAAGGCGTCTTGGAGAAGCGGATCGGGAAGCCGGGCGCCTTGACCCGGCCCTCGGTCGGATGGTCGTACTCGACGAAGGTGCCATTGTGCCTGATCTGCGGATCGTCGACGAGATCGGCATAGCCATAGACCGGCCCCGCCCAGATATCGCGCGCGCGCATCTCTTCGAGCCACTGCGCGCTGGTGCGCAGGGGAAGATGTTCCTTCACCTTGGCGAAGATCTGGTCGCGCAGCGCCCAGCTGTCGCGTTCGTCATCTAAGCCGTCGAAGAACGAATCCGCGAACAGTTCGCCAAGCTTCTTGAGCGAGGCCATGGCAACGGTGATATAGCCGTCACGCGTGGCGAACACGCCATAGGGCGCGCGGATATAGCTGTGGGCGTGCGGCTCGGCAGAGCGCGACTGCGGTTTGTCGCCGATGGTGAACACCGACAGTTCCTGCATCTGGATCGTGGTGATCGCGTCGAGCATGTTGACCTGGACGAGCTGGCCCTCGCCCGTCCGCTCGCGATGGAAGAGCGCGGCGAGCGCGCCCTCGAACGCCGAATAGGCGGTGATCGCATCGACCAGATACTGGCCGGCGGCCGAGGGCGGCGCGCCCTCCGCCCCGGTCGACATCATTGCGCCCGACATGCCCTGGAGCAGCAGGTCCTGCCCCGGGAAATTGCGGTAGGGACCGTCCTCGCCATAGCCCGACATCGAGACATAGATCAGGCGCGGGTTGATCGCGCTGAGCGTCGCATAGTCCACCCCCAGTCGCTCGGCGACGCCGGGGCGATAGTTCTGGAGGAACACGTCGGCGTCCTTGACCAGCTCGAGCAGCAGCGCCTTGCCCTCGGGCGCCTTCAGGTCGACCGCGAGGCTGCGCTTGTTGCGGTTGAGCGAAAGGAACGAGACGTTGATCTGGTTACCGGTGGCGCCGCCGGCCGATGCGTGACGCTGCCACTCGCCCCCCGTCGGCTCGACCTTGACCACGTCGGCGCCCATGTCGCCCATGCGCTGCGCCGCGAACGGCCCCGCCATCGCGATCGAGCAGTCGAGCACGCGGATGCCGCTCAGGATATTGGTCACGTCTTCAAATCCTCAGTTCATGGTCCAGCCGCCGTTGACGTGCAGCGTCTGGCCGGTGACGAAACCGGACTCGTCGCTCGCGAAAAAGGCGATGGCGTTGGCGATGTCATGGGCGGTGCCGCGGCGCTTGATCGCCTGCGCGTCGAGCACCATGCGGGTATAGCCTTCGGGATCGGGGTGGATCTTCTCGGCGTCGGTCGGGAAGGCGCCCGGCGCGATCGCATTGACGGTGACGCCATAGGGCCCGAACTCGCGCGCCCAGGCGCGGGTCAGCCCGACCAGCGCCATCTTCGACGCGACATAGGGCGAGAGATTGGCCCAGCCGCCCGAGACGGTGATGCTGGAGACATTGACGATCCGCCCGAAGCCGCGTTCGCGCATTCCGGGCAACGCCGCCTGAACCGCGACGATCCCTGCGTCGACATTGACGCGCTGGACCGCCTGATGCTCGTCGATCGAATAGTCCTCGAACGGCTTGGACGGATAGATGGCGGCGTTGTTGATGACGATGTCGAACCCGCCGGTCTCTGCGATCAGCCGGTCGAGCGTGGCGCGGAATCCGTCGAGGTCGGACAGGTCGGCGATCGAGACGACCAGCCTGCCCGGCCCCTTGCCTTCGGCCGCGGCCTTGAGCGCTTCGACCTTGGCGAGATCATTGTCGATCGCGACCACCGTCGCACCGCGCTCGATCAGCAGCAGACTGGTGTCGAGGCCGAGACCGCCCGCAGCGCCGGTGTAGAGGATTGTCCGTCCCCTCATCGGCCGCCACCAATCGGCGGGAAATGGCCCGAGGGTGCGGGATAGTCCTCAGCGGGCTGGAGCGCGACGCCCTCGATCCGCTCCACGGCATCGGCGACGGCGGCGGCATCGGGGAGGATGCGGAAGACGCTGTCGTAGCGGCGCGCCTCGCCATGTTCGAGCCAGATCAGCTCGCCGCGTTCACGCGCGAAATCCTTGCCCATGACGTGGTTGGTCGAAGGCTCGATCCCGACGGCATAATGGCCGGCATGGAGGTTCTGCCATTCGTACATCGCCGGGAACTGATCCTTCCGCGTCTCGACCTCGAACCCGAAACCGATCGCCTCATTGACCACCGCGACATTGACCCTGCCATCCGCATCGGCCGCCATGTCGTGCTGCCACACCTGTTCGTGGAAATTGACGATCGGCGCGGGGAAGGTGCGGTAGCCGGTCTCCTGGTCGCGATATTTGTCCTGATGCGCGGCCCAGATCACGTCGCGGATCGGCGCGACATAGCGCGACCCCTCCGCCACCACCGGATGGCTGACGTTGATATGGTAGCAGTACATGTGGGGCGTGCGGTAGAAGCCGTGATTGACGACGCGGTCGTAGAGCCGGATCTCGTCGCCGCCGACATCGGCCTCGATCCGGCGGATCAAATGCAGATCCTCTCCGAACACGGTCGATTGCTGGACCACACCCTCGGCCCACAGCACGCAGCGCTCGCCCTCCCAGCTTTCGCCATAGCCGGTCAGCCGTGCCGGGATGGTGCCGATGCGGCCGTGGAGCGACGAAGCGACCTTTTCGCGCGGGCCATAGTGATAATGGCCAGCGGGATCGTCGTGCATGAAGAGGACGTGATCGAGGCCGCAGGTGATCAGCAGCCCCGACATCGAGCGGAACCAGCCCAGCCCGCCCTCGCCCTCATAATCGTGCAGCCCGGGATGGCGGAAGCCCGAGGGCGAATGCCAACCGACCGCGCGGCCATTATGCTCGCACTCGGCGATGTCCATCGCGCGATCGACCAGAACGGTGAAGCGCAGGCCGCTGCCGGTCCGGAACTCCAGCTGGCGCACGCCACGCTCGACCCCATCGCCGAGCGTCGACAGGCGCACGCCAGCGAATTGCGAGAGCGAACCCGATCGCGCCGCAAGCTCGCGCCGACTAAGAGTTCCGCCATAGAGCCTTGGCACCATCCCGCTCCATCATCATCTTGTACGATGTATGATGTTTAAGGCAGGATGGCGCAATGCGTCAATCGACGTTGCCGGAGAATCGTGAATGCCAATCGTCCGCCGCTGCTTCGCCGTCGATCTGCACGACGATCCCGGGCTGATCGCCGCCTATCGCCGCTGGCACGAACCCGGCGGGCCGCCCGCCGCGGTCAATGCCGCGATCCGTGCCGACGGCGTCGAGTCGCTGGAAATCTGGCTGGTCAGCGATCGCATGTTCATGGTGATGGAACAGGATACGGATCGCGCGCCCGACCCGGAGGAGAAGCGCCTGCGGGACGACGCGAACCCGGAAGTCGCGGCGTGGGACCGGCTAATGGCGAGTTTTCAGAAATCGCTGCCCTTCGCGCCCGGACAGACCTGGGTCGAGATGGAGCGGATCTATTCGCTGGGGGAGCAGGGCTAGTCCATGCCGTCATCCCGGCCCTGTGCCGGGATCCACCGGGCGGCACGCTCCGGACAAGAGGCTCGCGGGCATTGCGCGCGGCGCTGTGGACCCCGGCACAAGGCCGGGGTGACAACCCGAAGGGCTATCCTCTGGGCTGCGCCCGGCGCTTTTCCCACGAGCCGGCGATATGCTCGCGCATCGCCTTCGACGCGCGGTCGGGATCGCGCGCCGCGATCGCCTCATAGACGTTGCGATGCGCAGCGTGGGTGAGCTTCACATGCTCGACGCTGAGCTTGCCCGAATAGCCGTGCGTGCGCAGCGCTTCGGACTGGATACCGTCGATGATCGCCTTGCTGAGGCGATCCCCCGACATGTCCATGATGATGTCGTGGAAGCGCAGATCCTCGACCACATAGGCCGAGGGCATCGCCACCAGCGTTTCGAGCTTGTCGACCTGGGCGGCGAGTTCGGCAACCGTTTCGGGCGTAGCGTTCGCCGCCGCCTTTGCCGCCATCGCCGATTCGAGCAGCGTGCGAATCTCCGACAGATTGTCGAGATAGCGCAGCCCCTCCTCCCCCTGGAACAGCGCGGAGAGAATCATCGGATCGAGCATGTTCCACGCGCGATTGCCGCGCACGATCGTACCGCGACCCTGCTGCGAGACGACCAGTCCCTTTTCGGTCAGCGCCGTCGTCGCCTCCCGCACCACGGTGCGGCTGACATCGTACATCTCGCACAGCATGTTTTCCGGCGGCAGCGCGGTGCCGACCGGATAGGTGCCCATGACGATCGCATTGACCAGATCCTCGACCACCGCAGTCGACAGGCGCGGGCGTCGGCGAACCCGCTGATGCGCGGCCGTTGCTTCGCTGTTCATTCGCCTGTCTCGCTCACCCGGTTCACTTCCCAGTCGTTCTTGTACGCGCTCGTCCAAAAAGGGTGAAGCGGGAAAGCCCGATCCGTCAAGGGCTTGCGTTTCCGAGGGCTTACCGACTGACGGGGCTTGCGGATTTGGAAAGATAATACATACTATGTTTCGACAACGGGCGACGAAATGCCCGGCATAGGGGCGTCACCAAGCATGAAGATCACCGGATACCGCAGCCTGACGACAACCCATGACTGGGGCCGTCCGGTGGGCGACGTCAACGGCGTGGTCCGGAGCGGTGTGACCGAGGTGCCGATCCTGCTGCTTGAGACCGATGGCGGGCTGACCGGCGTCGGGCTTGGCCAGCACAACGACATTGCCCGCATCTTCCCCGCGGTCGAGGGGCAGGATCCGCGCGCCGTCACCGCGCTCTATGATTCGATGCTCGCACACGTGTTCAAGACCGGTCATGCCGGCGCGACCTATGGTGCGATCGCCGCGGTCGACATGGCGCTGTGGGATCTCAAGGCCAAGATGGCCGACGAGCCGCTGTGGCGCACGCTCGGCGCGCTCGACCGGTTCGTGCCCGGTTATGCATCGGGCCTGTGCTACGGCCTCGATGACGACGCCTTTGCAGCACATTATCGCGATTGGGCGACGCGCGGCTTCACCTCGGCCAAGATCAAGGGCGGGCGCGAGATCCGGCGCGACATCGACCGACTGCTGGCGGCGCGCGACATCCTGTCGGCCAACACCAGCCGCCCGGCGATGATGCTCGACGTCAACGAGGCGTGGAACGTCAAGCAGGCGGTGCGCCACCTTGCCGAGATCGAAGCCAATCTCGACCTGACCTGGATCGAGGAGCCGGTGCGGCGCTGGGACGCCGAGGGCCATGCCCGCATTTCGCGCGCCTGCCGCGCCGCGGTAGCGACGGGCGAGAATCTCACCGGGCTCGACCAGTTCGCGCCTTTGTTCGACGCCAGAGGTGTCGACGTGGTCCAGACCGGCAGCGTCTGGGGCATCACCCATTTCCTGCGCGTCGCGACCGCGGCGCATGCGCGCAACCTTCCCGTCTCACCGGTGGGCTACAACATGAACCCGGTGGCACACGCGGCCGCCGCGATGCCCAACATGATCGGGATCGAAGTGCAGGACTGGAACGCGCCCAAGGGTCTGACAGTCGATCAGACGGTCGCCGACGGCGGCATCCGGCTGGGCGATGCGCCGGGCCTGGGCATCGCGATCGACGAGGCGGCGCTTGCCAATGGCGCCGCACCGGGCTGGAACAGCGCGGGCGGCCCCCATCGCCGGGCGCGGCAGGCCGGGTTGCGGCTGGTGCCCGACGGGCCACAGGCGGCCGAGTAAGAACAGGCAGAAAAGCGATTCCCGGAGAGACCATGGCCAGCGCCGCCGACACCCACCCGGCTCAAGCCCCGTCCTATGTACTCGGGAGCCAGCGGCTGAAGCTTCAGCTGTCGCTGATGGTCAATTTCTTCCTGTTGATGGCGCTCTACAGCGGCGTGATGGGGGTGTTGCTGCCCAACCAGATCGCCGAGCTGGACGAGGCGTCGAAGGTCGGCAATCTCGCGCTGATGTTCGGGATCACCTCGGTCTTCTCGACCCTGACCACCCCGATCGCAGGCGCGCTGTCGGATCGCACGCGCAGCCGCTGGGGCCGCCGCGCGCCATGGATCGCAATCGCATCGCTGATCGGATCGGCGGCGTTGTTCGGCGTCTCATGGATGACCAGCTTCTGGTCGCTGATGGTGCTGTGGGTGATGGCGGCAATCGCCTATAATTCGATGCAGCCGGCGATGACGACGCTGATCGCCGACCGGTTCGCACCCGAAACGCGCGGCGCGGTCAGCGGCATCGTCGGCGCCGGGATGACCGCGGGTCTCACCGCCGGCACCGTCGTCGCCGGCTATCTCGCGGGTGAGCGCGTCCTCGCCTATGGCCTGTTCGCGGGCGCCATCGCCGCCTCGTGCCTCGCCTTTGTCGTCATCAACCGCGAGCCGCCGAGCGACCATTTGCCCCGCCGTCCGATGCGCTGGGGCGAGTTCCTCAAGGGCTTCTGGATTTCCCCGCGCGAGCATCCGGACTTTGCCTGGGCCTTCGCCAGCCGCTTCTTCATCTATATGGGCTATCAGGCGGTCGCGACCTATCTGCTCTATATCCTGCGCGACTATATCGGCCTGGCCAAGGACGCGTCGAACCTCGCCATCGCCAATATGGCGATCGTCACGCTGATCTGCCTCGTCGCCTCCTCGCTCATCTCCGGCTGGCTTTCGGACCGGTATCAGGCACGCAAACCGTTCGTGATCCTGGGCAGCCTGATCATGGGCTGCGCGATGATCGCCCCGCTTGCAGCCCCGACGATGCAGGGCATGTGGGCCTATGCCGCGATCATCGGGGTCGGTTACGGCATGTTCATGTCGATCGACATGGCGCTGATGACCCAGGTGCTGCCAAAGAGCGCGCTGGGCGACGAGGGCAAGGATCTGGGCATCCTGACCACCGCCGTGAACATCCCGCAGATCATCAGCCCGGTGATGGCGGCGGGACTGCTCACCCTGTTCGCCGACGACTATCGCGTGATCTTCTGGGCCGCGATCCTCTTCGTGTTCGGCTCGGCGCTGTGCGTCCTGCCGATCCGCGGGGTGCGTTGACCGGCATCATTTATAATATGTATGATGATAATTTGACATACAGATTGGCTTGCGCCATTCTGACGTCAAAGAAAGAAGTTCCGAGGAGGGGAAGATGAAGTTTCGCCGCGCCCTGTTGCTGTCTGCTGTCGCCGGAAGCACGCTGACCTTGGCTCAGCCGGCCTTCGCGCAGGACGCGCCGGCCGCCCAGGCCGACGAAGCCGCCCCGGCCGAAGAGGAAATCCTGGTCACCGGCATCCGCGCCTCCGAGCGCGCCGCGATAGACATCAAGCGCAATTCGGTCGCGGTGGTCGATTCGATCGTTGCCGAGGATCTGGGCAAGCTGCCCGACCAGAATGTCGCCGAATCGCTCCAGCGCGTCGCCGGCGTGACGATCGAGCGCAACCGCGGCGAGGGCCGCTACGTCACCGTCCGCGGCTTTGGGCCCAAGTTCAACGCGGTCACCGTCAACGGCCGCACGCTGGCGACCGACAATAACGGTCGCGAATTCTCGTTCGACGTGATCCCGTCGGAAGTCATCTCGGGCGCGGACGTGTTCAAGTCGCCCCAGGCGAACATGATGGGGTCGTCGATCGGTGCGACGATCAACGTCAAGACGCTGCGCCCGCTCGAGCAGAAGCAGGGCTTCAAGGTCGCGGCGTCCGCAACCGGAATGTGGTCGGAAATCGCCGACAGCTGGAACCCCGAATTTTCGGGCGTGGCGAGCTGGAAGAATGAGTCCGGCACGTTCGGCATCGCGCTGGCGGGCGTCTATTCGGAGCAGTCGAACCGGATCGACGAGTTCACCATCGGCGCGGGCCATGTGAAGCGCGGCAGCGTCCAGCCCAAGGTCGATGCCGTCCCGGCCATCGGCCGCACTGCGCGATCCGCCGACTATTTCTTCGGCCGCACCGGTCCCGGCGTCACGCAATTCTCGGGCGTCGATATGCCCTCGAACCTCTCGCCCTTCTTCTTCGAGCGCGACCTGACGCGCTGGGCGGTCAACGGTTCGGTGCAGATGCGTCCGAGCGACAAGCTGACCGTCACCGTCGATACGCTCTATTCGCGCGCGCTTCCGTGAGCAGCAGACGGGGCTTGCCTATGACTTCTCGGGCGGCACGCTCGCCGAGCATGTCGTCGAGGGCGGCAGCATCGTCAACGGCTTCGACCTGGGCAATGGCACGGTCGCCAACGGCGTACAGGTAGGCGGCAAGACGCTGTATCAGCGCGTCACCGGCGGCTTCGTCGATGAAATCATCCAGTATGACGACCGCAACGTGACCACCGACCAGTTCGGCATCAACATCGACTGGCAGCCGACCGACACGCTGCGCGTCCGCCTCGACGGCTCGCTTTCCGACGCACGCCGCCGCGGCAAGGAGAACAACCTCTTCACGACGATCCGCCGTAAGGGCGTCGATTACAGCTACGACCGCCGCAGCGGCAGCCCGATCTATGACTACACCTTCAGCAGCCCCAACTACGCCAATGCCGCGACCAACCCGAACGGGCTTACCGCGCATTATTATATCTGGGGCGGCGGATCGGACATCGACGACGAGATCGAGGAGTATAAGGCGGATATCGAGTGGAAGCCCGGCAACGGCGCACTCACCCTCTATGCCGGCGCCTTCAAGCAGAGCCGGATCAAGACGATCACCGCCGCCGAGACCCCCTTTGGCCAGCAATGCACCTATTGCGGATCGGATCGTGCGCTGCCCGCTTCGATCTTCTCGCCAACGGACCGCTATTTCTTCTCGGGCGGCGGCAACAATATCCTGCGCGATTGGGTGATCTACGACCCGCAGGCGCTGGTCCAGCTGATCGACCAATATGCCGCACAGGACGGCAAGGTGTTCGACCCGGGTGTGATTTCGGCAACCGGTTCGTCCAGGGTCAATGAAAAGGTTTGGGGCGGCTACCTCATGGCGGCACTCGAGACCGAGATCGGCGGCATGCCGCTCGCGGTCAATGTCGGCGTCCGGTACGAAGACACCGACTATGTCTCGTCCGGCGCCTCGTCGCAGGTCGTCTCGGCGGTGCCGCGCCGCGACCAGAACGGCAATCTGACCGGCCAGAACGACATCGTGCTGTCGCCGATCCAGCCGATCAGCTTCCGCGGCAAATATCGCGACTGGCTGCCGTCGATCAACGCGCGCCTCAGCGTCACGGACAATTTCCTGCTGCGCTTCGCGGCGTCGAAGGTGCTGACGCGCCCGACCCTGTCGGACCTGTCGCCGCGCCAGTCGATCCAGACCAACCCCGGCAACGAGACGATCCGCCGCGGCAATCCCGACCTTCAGCCGTTCCGCGCCAAACAGGTCGAGGCCGGCGCCGAATGGTATTTCGCCCCCGGCTCGCTGATCTCGGCGGCGGCGTTCTACAAGGACATCGACTCGTTCGTGACGCTGGTGACGACGCCACAGCTGGTCGATCAGGTTAAGTTCCAGGTGACGGTGCCCGACAATGGTCAGGGCGCGACCGTCAAGGGCTTCGAGATCGGCTATCGCCAGTCGTTCGACAACTGGCTCCCCGCGCCGTTCGACGGGTTCGGTATCCAGGCGAGCTACAATTACACCGACTCGAACGCACAATATCGCAACACGGTCGCCAATGTGTCGTTCGGGCTCGAGGGGCTGTCGAAGAACTCGTACAGCCTGGTCGGCTTCTATGAGAAATACGGCATCCAGGCGCGCGTCGCCTATACCTATCGCGACAATTTCCTGGTGCTGGCGTCGGGTCGTAACGGCGAGCCGGAATATTTCGACGCCTATGGCCAGCTCGACGTCAGCCTGTCCTACGACATCGGCAAGAACTTCACCGTGTTCGCGGACGCGATCAACCTGAACAACGCCAAGGAGTTCATCTACTCGGTGAGCGAGGATCGCACCAAGGAGTATCGCAAGACCGGCCGCCGCGTGTCCGCGGGCGTCCGGGTCCGCTTCTGACAGCCGCCTGCCACCCCTCCCCGGCACGGCTCAGGGGCGCTCCGCCGCGATCCATCGGATCCGACGGAGCGCCCCGCTTCCTTTCCGGAGCCGAATCACCTGGCAAATGGCGGATGGAAATATGCGTCGCTTCGCCGCATACAGGGTGAATCGGCCGTGCGCCTTGCCCCTGAGCCGGGGACTGCCACATCCGAAAGCGGGGGGCAGGAACGGGTGCTACGGGTGAAGGATCAGGCGACGACCGGCGCAGCGAGCGAGCGGGACGAACCCCGTTTCGGCCGGTTCGCGCGCAACATCCGCTCCAGCCATGATCAGGTGGCGCAGATTCTGGGCCATGAAATCCTGTCCGGCGTCATCGCCCCGGGCGAGAAGCTGCCGCAGGAAGCCGAGATTCTGGCGCGCTTCGGCATCTCGCGCACGGTGCTGCGCGAAGTCTTCAAGACGCTGACCGCCAAGGGGCTGATCGTGTCCAAGACGCGCGTGGGCACCACCGTGCTCGACAGCGCGCACTGGAATTATTTCGACGCCGACATCCTGGCGTGGAAGGCGAGCCAGGGCTTCGACATGACGTTCCTGCGTGACCTGGCCGAAGTCCGCGTCGCGATCGAATCCGCCGCAGCCCGCGCTGCCGCCGAGCGTCGCACCGACGCCGATCTGGCCGAGATGCGCCGCCACCTTGCCGGGATGCGTGATGCGACCGACAGCGCGCGCGACTTCGCCGAGGCCGATCTTCAGTTCCACAAGGCGATCGGCAACGCATCGGACAATGCGCTGATGCGCTCGCTCTCCGCGGTCATCGAGACCGCATTGATGGCGTCGTTCCGCATGAGCTCGCCGGTCAACGAGGCCGAAGCGCACCAGACCAGCGTCCACGGCCATGGCGAGATCGTCGACGCGATCGAGGCCCGCGACGGCGAGCGCGCGGCGCAGGCGATGCGCAAGATCATCGGCCATGGGGTCGAGCGGATCGAAAAGAGCACGGCCAAGCGCCGCAAATAGCGGCGTTTCGGGAACGCTGCGCCTTCGCGCATTTCCAAACCGCTTACCCGGACCGCCCTTTCTTCGTCACCCCGGCCTTGTGCCGGGGTGACGGCTAGGTGCCAAAGTGACGAAGGAGAATCGGGGTTTCGGCCTGCTCGGCTTCGATTGGTTGCGCGCCATCGATAATAATACTATTATATTTTCAATTCCCCGCGAATCCGAAGGAATCCGAAAGGGGAGCGAACGCCTATGGAGGGATTGGATGACCGAAGGCCAAGTGACCGGCAGCCTGTCGCGGCGACACTTCATGCATTGCGCCGCCTGCGCGACCACGGCGGCCGGAATGGGAGCGCTGCCCGCGAGCGCGCTCGCAGTCACTCAGGCTTCGGGTGCGTTGAAGGGCAAGGAGGCGATGCATGAATTCGCCTATGGCAAGGTCAAGCTCACCGGCGGCCGCATCAAGCGCCAGTTCGACCATATCCACGCGCATTTCCTGGCGCTCGACAATGACCGCATCCTCAAGGTGTTTCGCCAGAATGCCGGCCTCCCCGCCCCCGGCCCCGACATGGGCGGCTGGTACGACAAGGACGGCTTCGTCGCCGGGCTCACCATGGGCCAGTACATCTCCGGCCTTGCGCGCTATGGCGCGGCGACCGGCGACCAGGCGGCGCATGACAAGGTCCGCCTGCTCGTCAGCGAATGGGGCAAGGCGATGGTCACCGCGACCAACCCCTATGCCGGCCCCAAGGCGCAGGCGCAGTGGGCCGCTTACGTCATGGACAAGTATGTCGTCGGGCTGGTCGACGCCTATCGCCTGAGCGGCGTCGAGCAGGCGAAAACGCTGCTGCCGATCATCATCGAGAAGTGCCGCCCCTATATCTCACCCGTGTCGCGCGACCGCATCGGCAAGACCGAGCCGCCATACGACGAGACCTATGTCATCTCCGAAAACCTGTTCCACGTCGCCGAGATCACCGGCGACCGGAAATATCACGACATGGCGGTCCATTACCTGCTCAACAAGGAATGGTTCGACCCGCTCGCCGCGGGCCAAGACGTGCTGCCGACCAAACACGCCTATAGCCACACGATCGGCAACGCGTCGGGCGCGCAGGCCTATCTGCACCTGGGCGACGACAAGTACCGCAAGGCGCTGATCAACGCCTGGAAGTTCATGGAGCCACAGCGCTTCGCGAGCGGTGGCTGGGGTCCGGAGGAGCAGTTCGTCGTGCTCGGCCAGGGCAACCTCGCCAAAAGCCTCAAGACATCCAAGGCGCATTATGAGACGCCGTGCGGCGCCTTCGCGGACCTCAAGCTCGCGCGCTACCTGATCCGCTTCACCGGCGAAGCCCAGTACGGCGACGGGCTCGAACGCTCGCTCTACAACACGATGCTCGCGACCCGCCTGCCCGACAGCGACGGCGGCTATCCCTATTATTCGGACTACGGCGCACAGGGGCAGAAGCGCTATTACCATCAGAAATGGCCGTGCTGCTCGGGCACGCTGGTTCAGGGCGTCGCCGACTATGTGCTCAACGCCTATTTCCACGACGACGACAGCCTGCTGGTCAACCTCTACACCCCGTCCGAAGTGACATGGGACCGCCCCGGCGGCGCGGTCGAGCTGGTGCAGGAGACCGACTATCCGGTCGCCGACACCGTGAAGCTGAAGGTGCGCAAGGCCGGCAATGGCCGCTTTGCGCTCAAGCTGCGCATCCCGCACTGGACCAAGGGCGCGACGCTACGTGTCAATGGCAAAACGCAGGCGGCGAAGCCCGGCCAGCTCGCGACGGTCAGCCGTGTGTGGAAGGCAGGCGACACCATCGAGTTGACCATCCCGCAGCCGTTGCGCACGCTGGCGATCGATCCGGAGAACCCGAACCTGCAGGCGGTGATGCGCGGCGCGGTCATGTATGTCGGCCTCAATCCGTGGGAGGGGATCGAGAACGAGACGATCGCGCTGCCGCGCGCGCTCGAGCCGATGCCCGGCCATGCCGAATCCTACCGGGCCAAGGTCGGCCAGCGGAACCTGGTGTTCGTGCCCTATTATGCGGTCGATACCGAACGCACGACGACCTATTTCAAGACCGCGTGATGACCCGCGTCACCGCCACCTACGAGATCGAGACCGCGTTCCCGCTACAACAAGCGGCGGAGACGATGGCGGGCGAGCAATCGACCGGCACCTTCGTCCGCGTGCCGGGCGAGACCGACGAGCTGCGCGAGGCGCATGCCGCGCGGGTCGAGCAACTGGTCGAGCTGGGCGAGGTTTCCGCGGCTTCGCTGCCTGGATCAGGGGTACCGAAGAATTGGGACGGCAAGCGGCGGCGAGCGAGGGTGACCCTGGCCTGGCCGGTCTCGAACATGGGGCTGTCGCTTCCCAATCTGCTGGCGACGATCAACGGCAACCTCTCCGAGCTCAAGGCGTTTTCGGGGCTGCGGCTGGTGGACGTGTCGCTGCCGCCCGAATTCCTGACCCGCTATCAGGGGCCGCAATTCGGCGTGGCGGGCACACGCGACCTCGCAGGCGTGCACGGCCGCCCGATCGTCGCCACGATCATCAAGCCCAGCGTCGGCATGTCGCCCGAAGCCACCGCCGCGCAAGTGAAGATACTGGTCGAGGCCGGGATCGACTTCATCAAGGACGACGAGCTTCAGGCCGACGGCCCGCATTGTCCGTTCGAAGCACGTATCTCGGCGGTGATGCGCGTGATCAACGACCATGCCGAGCGGACCGGCAAGAAGGTGATGTTCGCCGCCAACCTCACCGGCGAGATCGACGAGATGCTCGCGCGCCACGATCATGTCGTCGCGCAGGGCGGCACCTGCATCATGGCGAGCATGAATTCGATCGGCCTGCCCGCGATGAAGGTGTTGCGCGCGCATAGTCGGCTGCCCATCCATGGCCACCGCAACGGCTGGGGCATGCTCGGCCGCTCGCCCGCCATCGGCATGAGCTACATCGCGTTCCAGAAGCTGTGGCGCCTCGCGGGCATCGACCACACCCATGTCAACGGCATCGACAACAAGTTCTGCGAGAGCAACGAGAGCGTGATCGCCTCGGCCCGCGAATGCCTGACGCCGATGTTCCCGGCCCCGCACAAGGGGTGCGAGATCATGCCGGTCTTCTCCTCCGGCCAGTCGGCGAAACAGGCCGCGCCGACCTTTGCCGCCCTCGGCAGCGTCGACTGCATGTTCGCGGCGGGCGGCGGGATCATGGCGCATCCGGGCGGCCCGGCAGCAGGCGTCCGCGCCTTGCAACAGGCATGGGAAGCGGCGGTCGCAGGCATTCCGGTCGAGCAGGCCGCGGACGACGCGCCGGAACTGAAGGCGGCACTCGGCGCGTTCGGCGGGTGAAGCCGCTCTACGCCTTTGTCGGAGACGATTTCACCGGATCGACCGACGTGCTCGAACAGCTCGCCGAGGGCGGCGTGCCGGCGGTACTGTTCCTGCGGACCCCCGACATGGCGCTGCGCGCGCGCTTTCCCGAGGCTCGTGCGATCGGTATTGCCAGCGATGCGCGCAGCCGCCCTCCCGAATGGATGGATGCTGAGCTGCCCGCGATGTTCGCCGCGCTCGGTGACGCGGAGGTGATCCACTACAAGACCTGCTCGAC
The DNA here is from genome assembly GCA_964407945.1 of uncultured Stakelama sp. Lineage (GTDB taxonomy): Bacteria > Pseudomonadota > Alphaproteobacteria > Sphingomonadales > Sphingomonadaceae > Sphingomonas. The sequence continues at coordinate 10,362 of CAYOXO010000012.1, read as the reverse complement.
CTTCGACAGCGCGCCGCAGATCGGGTCGATCGGACGCGCGCTCGACATCGGCGTTCGGGCATTCGGCGCACCCGGCGCGATCGTGGTCGCGGCGCCGCATCTCGGCCGCTACGTCGCCTTCGCCAATCTCTTCGCCGCGGCAGGCGAGCAGGTCCATCGCATCGACCGGCATCCGACGATGTCGTGCCACCCGGTCACACCGATGCATGAAGCAGATCTGATCCGGCACCTCGCCGCGCAGACCGGAGCGAGGATCGGTCACGTCCCGCTCGATCGCATCCAGGCGGGTGAAGCCGAAGCGGCGTTCGACGCCGTATGCGACTGCGATGCGGTGCTGTTCGACGGCGCGACCTTCGCCGACCTTGCCGCGGCCGGTGCGGCCCTCCGCTCGCGCGGCGTCCGCTTCGCCGCAGGCAGCTCCGGCGTGACGCGCGCGCTGGTGCTGGCGTGGCGGGCCGAAGGCGTCATCGACGACAAGCCCGCCGCCACCCGCGCGAGCGAGGTGGACCGGCTATTGGTGGTGAGCGGGAGTTGCTCGCCCGTCACTGCACGCCAGATCGCGCGGAGTGCGGCGGACGGCTTTGTCGCGGCGCGCGCGGATGTACCCGCTCTGCTCGAGGGATCGTCCGTCGAGGAAGCGCGCCTCGTCGATGCCGCGCTCGCCGCATTGGCACAAAACAACCGTGCGCTGATCGCCTCGAGCGAGGGGCCGCTCGAAGGCGATGTGCCTGCCGCCGGCGAGCGGTTGGGCCAAGCGCTCGGTCGCGTCACCCAGCTTGTGGTCCGCCGCGCGGGCCTCAAGCGCGTGCTGTTCGCAGGCGGCGACACCTCCAGCCATGGCGTCGCTCAGCTCGGCATCGATGCTCTGACCTGGGCCGCTCCGGTCCAGCGCGGTGCGCCGCTGGTGCGCGCGCATGCCGCCGATCCTGCAATCGACGGACTCGAGCTGGTGCTAAAGGGTGGGCAGATGGGCGGCGATAATTTCTTCGAAACCGTGCGCCGGGGCGGCTAAGGGCAGGCCGCAGACTGGAGAGCGGCATGACACGGATCGCGCGTTGGGCGATGGGAACGGGCCTGGTGGCACTGACGGCCGCCGGCATGCCCCCGAGCATGGCCCAGGACCGCGTGTCGCATACCCCGCCGGATCCCGAGGCCTTCCGCAGCCCGCCGGCTGAAGCTCGCCCGCAAACCCTCTACGCCTGGAGGAATGGCAACTTCACCAGGGAGGGGATCGACACCGACCTTCAGGCGATGCGCGATAGCGGCCTTGGCGGTGTCATCGTGGTCGACGGCGGCAACGATAGCCCCACGGCGCCTGTCGACATGCCAAGTCCGCAATCGCTCGACCTGCTGACGCATATGATCGGCAAGGCCGGTCAGCTCGGGCTCAAGATCGGGCTGCGCTGGTCGTCGTCGGGCGGACCGTGGATCGCACCCGAACAGGCCATGCAGCAGATCGTGTGGGCCGAGAGCCGCGTGACCGGCGACGGCGAGACACCGGTCAGCGTCCAGCTATCCCAACCCTATACCCGGCTTGGTTCCTATCGCGACGCCGCCGTGATCGCCTTCCCCGCCTCGCCCGGCGACGAGACTGCCTATCGCGATGCGGTCGAGGCGATGGAGACGGATGTGTCGATCGTGCCCGCGACCCTCACCGACCGCGACCTGCACAGCGCGGTCGGGATCTCGCCGGCCGCACCGCTTGTCGTAACGATGAAAGCGCCCTTCGCCGCCCAGGCGGTGACGCTCTACGCGGCCAAGGATGCCCCGGCGTTTTCCGCGACGGTCGAGGCATCGGCCGACGGCGTCACCTGGTCCCGCATCGGGCGGATCGATGTCGCTGCCGGACGCCGTGCCGAGTCTTCGGGCACCCTCAACTTCCCGAGCGTCGAAGCGTCGCTGTTCCGCATCACCCCGTCCGTCAAGGTGCAGCTCGCCAAGGCCTTGCTCTACGCGACCCCGCGGATCGACCATTGGGACACCAAGGCCGGGCATGATTGGGCCAAGGCGGCACCGGCCGAAAAGCCACCGCTCGACCTCAAGGCGCGCTATGCGATCGATCCCGCGCACGTGATCGACATCAGCGCGCAGGTCGATGCCGCCGGGACGCTCAACTGGACTCCGCCCGCGGGCGAATGGACCGTGCTGCGCCTTGGTCACACCCCGATCGGCCCGCTCGAGATCGACAGGCTCAGCACGGCCGCGGTGGACCACCAGTTCGACAACACGATCGCCAGAATTGCCAAGGCCGCCGGGCCGCTCGCGGGCAAGGCATTCGACACGGTCGCGATCGATGATTCCGAAGCCGGATTCCAGAATTGGACACCCACGCTTCCCGCCGATTTCCAGAAGCGCAACGGCTATGCGATCACGCCCTATCTCCCCGCGCTGACCGGACGGATCGTCGGCGACCTCGACACCTCGAACCGCTTCCTGTTCGATTTCCGCCGCACGCTCGCCGGGCTGATGGCCGACAATTACTATGGCCGGATGCAGGCGCGCGCGGCCGGCGCAGGCCTCAAGCTCCTTGTTCGCGGCAACGCCCCCGGTACGTCCGACGCGCTGCGGCTATCCGGCCGCGCGCAGGTGCCTGTCGCAGAATTCGGGTCGCGCATGCCCGACCGCACGATCAAGATCGCTGCCTCCGCCGGGCACCTCTACGGCAAGAACGTGATCGCCGCCGAAGCATTCGCTGACGATGCGCAGGGCCGCGGTGCACAGGGCTATCCCTATGCCCTGAAAACGCCAGGCGACCAGATGTTCGCGCAGGGGATCAACCAGCTCATCCTTCGCCACGGCGGGCCGCAGGAGAAACCCTGGACCGAGTATCTGGCGCGCAGCCAATATATGCTGCGGCAGGGCACCCATATAGCCGACCTGCTGTATTTCGTTGGCGAGGACGATTCCGATCAGGCCGAGTATATCGCCCCCAAGCTGCCCGCTGGATATCAGTACGACCTCGTCAACGCCGAGGTGCTGTTGACCCGCGCCAGGGTAAAGGATGGACGGATCGTCCTTGCCAATGGCGCGACCTATCGCCTGCTCGTGATCCCGCAGGATATCACCGGCATGACGCCCCAACTCGCCGCCAAGTTGCGCGAGCTGGTCGAGGCGGGAATGGCGGTGCTGGGTCCGAAGCCGGCACGCCCGATGACGCTGGTGGGAAAGGCGGACAATGACGCGGCGTTCCGCGCCACGGTGGACGCGCTGTGGGGCGACGGCAAGGCCGCACGCAAGGTCGGGGCCGGGCGCGTCTTCCCCGGCGGATCGATCGCCGATGCACTGACCGCGCTCAAGGTCGCGCCCGATGCCACGTGCCGCACCGCGACGCCCGACGGGCAGATCGCGTGGCTGCACCGCAAGGCGGGACCGACCCATCTCTATTTCATCGCCAACTCGCAGCGCCGGGCCGAACGCGTCACCTGTACCTTCCGCGTGGGCAGCGCCGCACCGTCGCTCTGGAACGCGGAGACCGGCACCATTACCCGCGCAGCGCTGTTCAAGACCGAGCGCGACTGGACCGAGGTGACGTTCGACCTGTCCCCCGCCGGATCGAGTTTCGTCACGCTCGACTTCGCGGCGGGCGCACGGCGGATCGACTGGGTGACGAAAGACGGGGTGCGCTTCATCGACACGACCGCCACATCCATAGCAAGGCCTACCATGCCGTCACCCGCACCCGCCGAAGTATCGCGCGACCGCTATGGTGATCTGCAGGCGCTGGTCTGGGAGAGCGGCATCTACACCACCAGCGACGGCGGCAGGTTCAAGGCCGAGCTACCCCAGCCGATCCCGGTCGCGGGCCCGTGGGATATCGCCTTCCAGTCCGGTCGTGGCGCGCCGGCGCGCATCATCCTGCCGGGCCTCTCCTCACTGAGCCGCCACGCCGATGCCACCGTGCGCCGTTTCTCGGGAAGCGCGACCTATAGTCACGTCGTCGATATCCCCGAGGATAGGCTGAGAAAGGGTCGCCGCATCTTTCTCGACCTTGGCCGGGTCGAGGTGCTGGCCGGCGTTAAGATCAACGGCAAGGATCTGGGGGTGACCTGGAAGGAACCCTATCAGATCGAGATCACCGACGCGGCCAAAGCCGGAAGCAACACGATCGAGCTTGCGGTCACCAATCACCCCATCGACCGCACAACCATCGACGCGATGCTGCCCGATTCCGGACTGCTCGGCCCTGTGCGGGTCGTGTTCGCCGATACGGTCAAGGTCGAGTAGCGCTCCGTCACCGCGCACGACACCGGATGCGCGACGAGATCGATAGATGCCGACATCATGCGGTCGCGGCCTTCTGGTCGAAGCCCTTCGAACTGTCGATCAGCGCGAACAGCCCCGCCGCGATCAGCACCATCAACGCGACGCCCTGCACCGGCAAGTCGTAGTTCCCGGTGCCTTCGATGATGTATCCGGTCGCGACGACCCCGACGAAGCCGCCGAGATTGCCGAGCATGTTCATGAACCCCGTCGCGGTGCCGCCGAAGCGCCCGCCGATCGACATGCACATCGCCCAGGCCGATGGCAGCATCAGGTCCATCACGGCAAAGCTGGTGGCGGCGAGGATCACCACCATGATCTTGTCGGGCGTCAGGCTCATCGCCAGCAGCAACAATGCGGTAACGGCGAGGCAGATTCCGGTGATCAGGCGATAGGCGAGCTTATAGCCGATCCGCGCGCCCAGCCGGTCGCTCAGCACGCCCCCGATCAGGTTGCTGACGATGCCGAGCAGGAACGGGATCGCGGCATAGAAGGCCATCTCGCTCTGGCTGAAGCCGCGGCCGTTGACGAGCCATTGCGAGAACCAGCCGAAGTAGAACCAGCTGCCGAAGGCATAGAAGAAATAGGCGATCCCGATCAGCCACAGCTGCGGCAGGCCGAGCAGCCTGCGCCACGGCGTGCCCGCATGGCCCGGCCCCTCGTCCTCGCCGATTTCCGCGATCTCGTCAGCGGTGATGCCCGGCTGGTCGGCCGGGCGATCATGGTACCAGCGCCACCACAGGATCGCCCAAAGGAAGCCGACCAGGCCGAGGATGACGAACACCATCTGCCAGCCAAGATGCGTGTTGAGCGGCACCAGCAGCAGCGGCGCCAGCGCCCCGCCGAGCCGGCTCGCCGCCCAGATCACGCCCTGGCCGCGCGCGCGCTCACGCTTGGGGAACCAGCGATAGAGCACGCCCGACATGTTGGGATAGGCACCCGCAGCGCCGAGGCCGAACATGAAGCGCGCCACCGCCAGCTGCCAGAAATTATGGCATGCCGCGGTGATCGCGGTGAAGAACGACCACCACACGGTGATCCGGGTCAGTTCCTTGCGATAGCCGAACCGGTCGCCGATCGCACCCGACGGCACCTCGAACACGGCATAGGCGAAAGTATAGGCGCCCAGCACCCAGCCCCATTGCGCCGGGGTGATGCCCAGATCCTGCTGGATCGCCGGGCCGGTGACCGCAATCGCCATGCGGTCGATGAAGGTGATGACCGACAGCGCGGCGAGCAGGCCGAGCACGCCATGGCGCTTCTTCACTTCCCGGTTCCCTGGGACAGGCCCTTGAGCATTTCGGCCGCGCGCAGCATGCCGAGCTCGGGGCTCGACAGCACCGACGCCTTGACCGCGCCTTTGGGCAGGCTCGCGACCACCCGCGCCATCGACGCCTGCGCCAGCACGATCGCATCGACATCGGCGAGCGCATGGGTGAGCGCTTCGCCGACGATGCGGTCATGCGCCGCACCGTCGCCGGCCATCACCGCGTCGAACGCGCCCTCGCACAGATGCGCGACCAGTTCGATGTCCTTGCCCTGCTCGGCGGCGACGCGCCGGACGAGATCGGCGGTCGGGTCGAGCGTGGTGGGGAGCGTCGCGACCACGCCGATCCGCGTCGCGCTCGCCACCGCCTGCTCGGCCATCGCCCGGTCGACGCGCAGCACGGGCTGTTCGTACAGTTCCGCCGCCATCTCGACCGCGCGCCCGATCGACGAACAGGTCACCATCGCCACATCGCATCCCGCGTCGAAGGTCGACCCGACCAGCCGGATCACCTGCCGCATCGTCGACTTTTGCAGATGCCCCGCGGCGATCGTGTTCTTGATCGTGCTTTCATCGACGAAGTGCAGGATGCGCACATCGGGCATCACCCGCGCCGCGATCTCGTTGAACACCCCCGCCAGCATCGGCGAATTATGGACGAGCCCCAGCGTCGGCATCGGCAACCCTCTCTCTATCGTGTGAATTCGTGCGTGCCCGCGCCGATTTCGAACCGGGTCAGGCCATCATCCTCGCGGGCATTCGGCACATTGCGCCAACCGGTGCCGGGCAGCTCGACCTCGGCAATCGTGTTGGCGGGCACGGTCAGCGCAAAGCGATTGAGGCCATCGGCATCGCCGCCGGTCTCGGTGGCGATCAGGCCGACCGGGGAGTCGAACCGCGCTTCGACCCCCCCGACCTGCGGCAGCCACACCGGCTGCACCGCGATCCGGCGGAAGCCGGGCGACGCTGGTGCGATCCCAGCGAGGCGGCGGTAGAAGAAGCCGACCACCGCGCCGAAGGCATAATGGTTGTAGCTGTTCATGCTGAGATCGCCGGTGTCGCCATTCCAGCGTTCCCACACCGTCGTCCCGCCCTGCCGTGGCATATAGCCCCAGCTCGGGTAGCCGGTCTGAAGCAGCAGGCCGCTGACCTCGTCCCACAGTCCCGCATCGGCCAGCACATCGAGCAGATAGGGTGTGCCGAGGAAGCCGGTCGAAAGCTTCATGCCGCGCCCGCGAATCTCGTCCGCCAGCACCCGCGCCGCCGCTGCGTGCCGCTCCTGCGGCACGAGGCCGAAGGCGAGCGACAGGACCTGGCTGGTCTGGCTGCCATTGCCGCACACGCCGTCCGCGTCGACGAACTCGGCGGCATAGGCATCACGGATCGCCGCGTGCAGCGCGCGGTAGCCGACCGCATCGGCATCGCGCCGGGTCGCCGCCGCCATCTCCGCCATCAGCTGCGCCGACCACGCCCAATAGGCGGTGGCGCAGAGGATCCGCGGGGTGGTCTCGTCATCGGGCTTGATCGCATCAACCGACAGCCAGTCGCCCAGATCGAGCCCCCGGTCGTTGCGCCAGACATGATCCGGATTGGTGCGCGCGACATGGGCCATCCAGCCCTGCATCGCCTCCCAATTCTCGTCGATCACCGCGGTGTCGCCGTAGCGCTGCCACAGCTGCCAGGGCAGGATGATCCCCGCCTCGCTCCACCCGGCCGTCACCACATCGGGGAAGGACAAGGGCTGCGGCACCACGATCGGGTACGCCCCGTCGGGCCGCTGTGCCGCGCGCGCTTCCAGAAGGAAGCGGCGGATGAAGGGATCGACCTCCATGTTGAACGCAGCGGCGTCGAGGAACACCTGGATATCGCCCATCCAGCCCATGCGTTCGTCACGTTGCGGACAATCCGTGGGTACAGAGAAGAAGTTGGACCGCTGGCTCCACAACGCATTGTTCCAGATTTGCTGGAGCAAAGGTGAATCGTGAAATGTCATCGCGCCAACTTCGCGGCACGCAGAGTGGACAATCACGCCCACAATGTCGTCCGCCGTCGGCGTGCCCGGATACCCCGCAACCTCGACATAGCGGAAGCCGTGATAGGTGAAGTGCGGCTCGAAGACTTCGGGCGCACCGGTTCCGGCGAGCGTGAAGCTGTCGGTCGCCTTGGCCAGCCGCAAATTGGCGAGGTCCGCAGTGCCATCCGCGTTGAGCAGTTCGGCGAATTTCGCGGTGATCGTCGTGCCCTCAGGACCGGTGGCGCGGATGCGGACCCAGCCTGAGAAATTCTGGCCGAAGTCGAAGATGAAGCGACCTGACACCGGCTCGCTGACCGAAACCGCGCGGCACACGCCATTCCGCTCGATCAAGGGCGAGGTCTGCGCGATCAGCTGCGTATCGGGAGCTTCTCCGACCTTCACGCCGGCCCAGCCCGACACGTCGAAGCCCGGCGATGCCCAGCCCGGCACGATCCGCCGCGCATCGAAGCGCTCGCCGTCATAGATTTCGGATTTCAGGATCGGCGAGGCCGCGATCTTCCAATCCGGCCCGGTCGTCACCCAATCCTGCGTGCCATCCGCATAGTCGATCCGCAGCATCGCGCGGAACCGGCGCGGCGCCGGACCGAAGCCATAGCGCTCGATCCGCCAGCCAAAGGGCGAGGCGTAGAAGCCGTCGCCGACCACCGCACCCAGCGCATTCTCGCCCGGCACGATCAAGGCGGTGACGTCATGGGTCTGGTAGAGAATATGGCTCTTCGCGACGGTGATCTCGGGCGCGAGGATCGCCTCGCCCACCTTGTGCCCGTTGATCCGCGCGTCATAGGCGCCGAGCGCGGTGGCGTAGAGCCGCGCCGACACAACGGGTTTGCTCACCTCGAACCCGGTGCGCAGCAGCATTGCCGGTTCGCTCGGGCGCGGATCGCCCTGCGCCCAGCTGGTGCTGGACACGACCGCGGCCCAGCCGCCCGCATCGAAACCGGTGTCAGTCCAAGTTTCGGGCGCATCGGGCATGACCTTGAAGGCGCTGCCGGTGATCCGATCGACGCTGCCGTCGGCACGGTGGAGGCGGATCAGCGCGGCGAAAGCGCCGCCATCGACCGGGAAGAAGCCGGTCGTGTCCGCCTCGACCAGCGCGCAGACGCTGTTGCGGCCGGGTCTGACCTCGCCGTCATAGGGCGCGAGCGTGCCCCAGAAGGGCAGATAGGTGTCCCAGTCGAAATGCCAGTCGAGCGGCGACTTGGCGCCGTTGACCCACACCCCGCGCAGATGATCCTTGCCTGCGATCAGGACTTCGGCACGGACCAGATCGGCGGGAGCGTCGAAATCGATGCGGAAGGCATGCGGACGCGCGTCGAGCGACGTTTCACTCCACACCCAGCTGACCCCGGCGGCGCGATCGGCGGCGGCGTTGTCGTCCTCCGCCTCGATCCAGTCGCCGCGCCAGTCGGTGGGCGAGAGCAGCCCCGCCTCGAACCACGCCGGATCGGAGGGGACGCCATCGGCCTCGACGCGCCACCATACGCGTTGCATCGCCGTCAGCGCCGGGCCACCATAGGCGATGTCGAACGTCGCATCGCTCGCGACATCGCCGCTATCCCAGAGCAGATCGCCAGCCGCGAGCGCAGCCACACTCGCCGCGGCGCGGATGCGATAGCGCGTCTGCTTCTCCGCATCCTCGATCCGCCACGACAGGCGCGGACGCGCGACCTCCGTGCCCAGCAGATCAACGGTATATTCCGCGCGAAGATCGGTGACGCGCATCAGAGGGTCAGCCCCAGACGGTAGATGCGGTTGGCGTTGCCGCCGAACAGCGCCGCGCGCTCGTCCACGCTGAAATCGGCGGTGATCGCATCATAGGCGTCGAAATGCTTGTCGAAGCTGCCGAACAGCTTGTCGGTGGGGAAGTTGCTCGCGAACATTACGCGGCCGGTGCCGAACAGGTCGATCGTCTCGCGCACATAGGCGCGTGCCTGATCGACATCCCAGGGCCGCCAGGTGAAGCCCATGCCGGAAATCTTGACCGCGACATTGGGCAGCGCCGCAAACGCCGCCATGCCCCGGCGCCAGGTATCCCAGCCATCCGCATCGCCGGGGATCGCCATGCCGGTGTGATTGAGGATCACCAGCGTATCGGGGTGCCTGGCGATCAGCGCCGCGAGATGCGCGAACTGGCCGGGATAGGCCTGGAGGTCGAAGCTCAGGTCGAACTTCCGCAGCAATCCGAAACCGCGCTCCCACGCGCTGGTCGTGGTGACATCGGCGGGCGAGTAGCTGCGCGCCGGATCGGGGTGCCAGTTGATGATGTGGCGGATGCCGCAGACATTGGCATGCTCGACATGCGCGGCGAGCAGGGTCTCGACTTGCGGATCGTCGAGCGCGGCAAAGGCGACGATCCCGCTCGGCATGCCGCGTGCGTCGGCCATCGCCTGAAGCCACTGCGTTTCCTTGAGCGCGTCCGCCGGGTCCGCCCCCGCATCGATATGCACGATCCCGCGGACATCCCACTGGCCGGCATCGGCCAGATAGGCATCGAGCGGATAGTCCACCGCGATCGGCTCGACGCTGCCATTGGGATTGTCGGTGTCGAACGGACCGGTCAGCCACGGGTAGCGGATGTGGCCCAAGTCCCAGAGGTGGACGTGCGGATCGACGAGGGGCGGACGGTTGCGCATGTCAGTAGGTCGCGCGCCCGCCCGAGGTGTCGAACACCGCGCCGGTCGAGAAGCTCGCCTCTTCGCTCGCCAGGAAACAGATCATCGCCGCATTCTCGTCGACCGTGCCGAAGCGTCCCATCGGGATCTTCGAGAGCATGAAGTCGATATGCGCCTGAGTCATCTGG
>CAYOXO010000011.1:0-59013 GCA_964407945.1 uncultured Stakelama sp. | reverse complement strand
GCCGCGTGGCCGAGCCCTTCGGTCTCCGCGATCTCGACCCCTTCGCGCATCACGGCGTGGCGGACCACCGCGACCAGATAGCGTTTGGGCGCGATCTCGCTGCCCAGCGCCAGATGCACCGATTCGATCGGGTCGGCGATGCGATCCTCGATCGCGAACGGCAATGCCGCCAGCCGTTTGGTGTGGTTTCCGAGCGGCAGATCGACGCCAAGCAGCAGCACCGATTCGCTTGGCACCAGCAAGGTTGCAGGACCATCCGGCTCGGCTATGATCGCCCGCCCGCCCGTCAGCGCCCAAACGCCGCCGGTGCGGATGTCCGCAACGGACTCGAATTCGCCGGTCATGGGTGCTCCGCCGGATACATTGGTTGTAACATTGCTTTCACGAGAAGGACGCATGGGGCCGCGATGCGCATAGTTTTGAAACAGTTCCATGACACCGTGGCAGTTGGCACCCGCAAGGGCAAGCGCCACACCGTTCCCCACGCGGAGGCGGGCCTCACCCTTTTGGAGATGATCGTCGTCCTCGTCATCATCGCAATCGTCGCGACTCTGGTCGGCATGAACGTGATGGGCCGCCCCGATCAGGCACGCGTCACCACGACCAAGGCCAATCTCGCCACGCTGTCGACCGCGCTCAAAACCTATCGCATCGACAACGGCCAGTACCCGACCACCGAACAGGGACTGAAGGCGCTGGCAGAAAAGCCCGTGACCCCGCCCATCCCCGCCGCCTGGCCCGATGGCGGATATCTGTCCGAAAACCCGGTCGATGCATGGGGCAACCCCTATGTCTATTCGACGGACGGCAATAACTTCTCGCTGAAATCGCTCGGCAAGGACGGCAAGCCCGGCGGCGAGGGCCTCGACGCCGACATTGATTCCAGGTCCAGGTAACTCCGATGCGGGGGACCAGCACTAGCATTGGCGAGCGCGGTATGACGCTGATCGAGATGCTGATCGTGCTTGTCATCATCGGCATCGCGGTGGGCGGCATCACGCTGGGCGTCGGCGCCGCCACGCGCGCGCCTTCCGTCGAGACCGAAGCGCGCCGCCTCGCATTGCGGCTTCAGGCCGCCGCCGACGACGCGATGATCGGCGACCGCGTCATCGCCTTCACGGCTGAACGCCACGGCTATGGCTTCGCGGCGATCGGCCGCGACGGCAAGCTCGCTCCGCTCGGCGACGCCCTCGCCTTCCACTCGCTCCCCGGCGGTATCGTCGTCACACTCGACACACGCCCGCCAGTCGTGCTCGGCGTCGATGGAGGCGGCAAACCGCTGACCGCAACGATCGAGAATGGCGCACAGCGCTGGGTCGTCCGCTACGACGGCATGACCGCGGTCGCAACCAAGGTGGAAGCCGCATCGTGAAGGACGAGCAAGGCTTCTCACTAATCGAAGCGCTGGTCGCGCTTGCGGTACTGGCTATCGCCGCGGTCGGTCTGGTCCGCGCGACAGAGAGCCATATCGATTCGACCCGTGCGATGGAGCGCCGCGCCGCTGCGATGTGGGTCGCCGAAAACCGGCTCGCCGAAATCCAGCTCGCCGACCCGGCAGCCAATGTTCCCGAAGCCGACCTGCTCGGCCAGCAATGGACGGTCGAGATCGCACGAACGCGGACCGACGACGCCGAAATCGACAAGGTCCGCATTCAGGTATTCGCGAAGGGCGAACGGTCTCCGCTTGCATCGCTGGACGGCTTCGTGGAGGGCGGACGCGCATGATCCGCCTGCCCGATCTCTCGCCCCGCCAGACGCGTACCGCGCTCGACATCGCGACCGCAGCGGTGATCGTATCCGTCGCGATCGCACTCGCCGGTCTCACCTGGCGGATCGCGGGTCATGCGAGCACCGGCGCGGTCACCGTCCCGTCCGGTGCCCGTTCCCTCGCCGCGCCCGCCGACGTCACCGCAGCGCTCGCCTTTGCCCCGTTCGGTAAGGGCGCGGTCACCGACGCATCGCAGGCGACCGCACTTCCGCTCAAGCTGCGTGGCGTCTTCGCCGCCGCCCCCGCCGATCTCTCGGTCGCCTATATCGAGGTCGGCGGCGATCCCGCCAAGGCGTTCCGCATCGGCGAGGCCCCGGGCGGGGGGACGATCGAGGGCATATTGCGCGATCGCGTGCTGCTGCGCGTCAACGGCCGGATCGAGTATCTCGCCTTCCCCGACCCCACGCTGACCGCCGATCAACAGGCCGCGGCAGCGGCGCAACCCACGGCACAGCCGGCGCAGGTCGCACCGCCAAGCACGCCTCTTTCTCCCAATGCCGTGGCGCTTCCGTCCGCGTTGACAACCGGCTTGGCGCCGGTTCCGGGCGGCATGCAGATTGGTGCAAATGCGCCGCCCGGATTGCAGCAGGGCGACGTCATCACCTCGGTCAACGGCAAGGCGATCAACACCCAGGCCCAGGCCGCCAACGCTCTCGCCGCCGCACAGTCGGCCGGCTCCGCCCAGATCCAGATCACCCGCGACGGAAAGCCTGTCACGCTGACCGTCCCGACCCGCTAGGTATTCTACCCGTGCCGATCCGCAACATCGCCCTCACTGTCGCCCTTGCCTCCATGGTCGCGCAGCCTGTGCTCGCCCAGCAGGGCGACGCCGCCGACATCGTCGTCAACATGCGCGGGGTCGAGATCGCGGATGTCGCCGACCAGATCTCGCGCCTTACCGGCCGCACGCTTATCCTCGATCCGGCGGTCAAGGGCACGGTCACCGTTACCTCTGCCCAGCCGCTCTCGCCCAGCGGGGTGTGGGAGCTGTTCCAGTCCGTCCTGCGCGCCAATGGCTTCGCCGCGGTCCGCTCGGGTCGGGCTTGGCGGATAGTGCCGCAGGGCAATGCCGTGCGCGACGGCGGCGTCCCCTCACGCGGCGCGTCGGGCCAGGAACTGGTCACGCGCATGATCCGCCTGTCGAACGTCCCCTCCGCCGAAGCCGCCCGCGTCGCCCGCCCGCTGGTGGCGAGCTTCGGCAGCGTCGAGCCGCTCGCCCAGCCCAATGCCGTGGTCGTCACCGACTATGCCGACAATGTCCGCCGGATCGAGGGGATCCTGCGCGCGCTCGACGGCAATGGCAGCGGCCTCACCTTCGCCACCATCGCGCTGCGCAACGGCAGCGCGCCGGACGTCGCCCAAGCCCTGCAGGCGGTGCTCGGCGACCCGACATCGGGCGGCGCCCGCGTCGCTGCCGATGCGCGCAGCAACACCATCATCGTCCGCGGCACGCCCAGCGCGGTCGCCGACGCGCGGCGAATGCTGGCCTCGCTCGACACGCCCGGCGGCGCCACCCCGATCACCCGCGTCTTCCGCCTGAGCTATGCCGACGCCGAATCGGTGACCGAAGTGCTGCGGGGGGTGCTGGGTCAGGAGGCCACGACCAACAACGCCGTCGCGCGCAGCCTGTCGGACAAGCGCGGCGGCAATTATCGCAGCCCCACCAGCGTGCTCGGCGGCATGGTCCAGTCGGGCGGCAGCAACGCCACGGATACCGCCACCGCGGCAGCCACCGCCGCCCTTCGCGCACAGCAGTCCCAGCTCGGCCAGCAGACCAGCGAGACGCCGCAGGGCTTCTCGACCCCCGAACTCAACGTCCAGCCCTCGCCCGACATCAACGCCGTCGTCGTCCGCGGCACGCCCAGCGCCATCGCCGCGATCGAACCGCTGATCGCCGATCTCGACGTCCGCCGCCCGCAGGTATTGATCGAGGCCGCCATCGCCGAGATCTCCGGCGAGGAGGCTGAGGCGCTTGCCGTTCAGCTCGGCACCGGCGGCGCCGTGCTCAATCAGGTCAAGGGCGCCGGCACGTCGCTCAGCACCAACCCGGCGATCCAGCCTTCGCTCGGCACGATCCTCAGCGCGCTCGGCGTGCCGATGGCCAAGGTACTCGGTCCGGGCCTGACCGCCAATATCGGCATCGGAAACGATTTCTCGATCCTCGTTCAGGCGCTCGGCACCTCGACCAAGTCGAACCTGCTCTCGACGCCGCAGATCACGACGCTCGACAACAAGATCGGCGAGTTCGTCGTCGCTCAGGAAGTGCCGTTCGTCACCGGTTCGATCCTGCCCGGCAACGGCGGCAACGTGAATCCCTATACCTCGATCGAGCGCAAGGACGTCGGCATCACGCTCAAGGTGCTGCCGCGCATCAACGCCGGCGACACGATCCGGCTCGAGGTTGCTCAGGAAGCCTCCACGATTGCCGCCACGCAGCTCAGCCAAGCCAGCGATCTCATCACCAACCGCCGCGCGATCAACACCACGGTGCTTGCGGAGAATGGCCAGACGATCGTGCTCGGCGGCCTCACCTCCGACGATTACGGCCAGATCAAGAGCCAGGTGCCGATCCTCGGCGACATCCCGATCCTGGGCGAGCTGTTCAGGAGCCGCAAGGAATCGCGCAACAAGCGCACGCTGTTCATCTTCCTCAAGCCCACGATCCTGCGCGATGGTGAGGATGCAGCGGCGATGGCCAAGGCCAAATACGCACGGCTGCGTAACGAAGAGCTGGACCTGAACGCGCCCAGCAACCTGCTGCTCAAGCCGCTCCGTCCGCGGCTGACGCTGGAGATCGACGGAATCTACTGATCCGCCGGCGGTTCCAAACCTTCGTCGGGTGAGGTTTCGGGCGTCGCCATCGCCACGCGCACCCGCTCGCGGCCGCGGGTGAAGAAGGCGGCGTCGATCGCCAGGCTCTCCAGCCGCCAGCCATCGACGCTCTCGCCGACGGCCAGGCTGCGTGAACTGCCATCGGCCAGCCGCACGAGCGCGACCGCATCCTTGTTGAGCCTCCCCGCGATCCCGACCAGCGCGGGTGCGTCGACAGGCAGCGCCTCGCCACCCTCGGCGACGGCGAACAACGGGCGTTCATAGACTGCGGCGATGTCCGGTGCCGGTGGGGGAACCACGGCATGCTCAGCCGCCGGGGCAGCTGACGCTGGACGCGTGCCTGCAGGCCACAACAGCAGCGCCGGCATCGCCGCCGCAAACCCGGCCGCAATGCCCAGCGCGATCTTGTCCCGCCGCGTCAGCGCCATGCCGCCACTGCCTCGCCTTCGACCCGCAGGCCGCCACCCGCCAGCGCGCTCGCCCGCCACGCGGCGAAGCGCAGCAGCGGCGCCTCGCGCTCGATCCGGTTGGTCAGCGCGACGACGGCCTTGTCCGGCCCGGAAAGTCTCAGCTGCAGCTTCACCAGCCCCTCACCGGCCGGAATATGTCCTGCCTGCTCGACCAGCACGCCCCCTTCCGCCGCCAGCTTCCGTACCCGCGCCGCAATCGCTCCCGCCGCAGCCGCCTCGTTCCCGCCGGGTGCGCGAAGCCCTGCCGCTGTCAGCGGCACGGGCGCACGTACAGGCGCGCTCACCGCCGCCCGCGCTTCGATCAGCCCGGTCCTTGCCCGTGAGAGCTTGCCCAACGCAGTTCCGGTCGCGGGCGCCAGCAATGCCACCACCGCCAGCCCGCTCCCGACCCCGGCCATCAGTGTCGCGCGGTTCATGCCGCGCGCCTCAGGATAACCGCGATCATCGCCCCCGCTCGCCGCTGTCCGGTTTCCCGAAAACCCGCCAGCGCCGGATCGCGTCGTAGCGCGGCGCGCAGCAGGTCCGGGTCGGGCGCAGTGATCTCGATCTCCATGGCCCCATCCGCCGCCCTGTTCATGCGCGCCACACGTGCGTCCGCCGGGATCGCCGCCGCCAGCCGGTCCATCCACACCGCAGCCCCGGCATCGCGCACCGCGCCACGCAACGCCGCACGAGCTTCCCGCTCACGCGCCTCGGCCTGCAGGCGCGGTTCGGCCTGAACCGTCAGCCGTGCCGCTTCGGCCTGTGCGTTCCGCTCGATCACCCCTGCGCCGACAATCGTCAGCAGCGGT
The DNA here is from genome assembly GCA_964407945.1 of uncultured Stakelama sp. GTDB lineage: Bacteria > Pseudomonadota > Alphaproteobacteria > Sphingomonadales > Sphingomonadaceae > Sphingomonas. The sequence continues at coordinate 53,152 of CAYOXO010000011.1, read as the reverse complement.
CCGAGTGCGATCAGCGCGGCAAGCGCGCCGGCGCGCCGCCAATCCACACGGCTCCCCTCGGGGCGCGGCGCCCTCGGCTCGCGCGCGATCAGGCGGCGCGCCATCCGGTCGGCAAGGCTGTGCCCGATTTCCGTGGCCCCCATATCCCTGTCCGGCGTGTCCATCGCCGTCCCCTAACGCCGCGGCGCCCGGTCGAACAGCCTGTCATCGAAGAGTCGTCAAACCGACACAGCTTCGTCAACGCTTGTCCATCATGCCGTAAAGCGGCCCCGCCACAGCGCCCCGCAACCGCATCCCTTTCGGATTCGGATCATAAAAGGGGGTCCAGAACATGACCGATCGCACCGATCTTGCGTTGGGCTATCGCGCCGGCGACGTCGATCCCAATGCCCGCACCGCGCCCACTCTGAAGGCGCTGATCGATCCGCGCTACTCGCGACGCCAGGCGCTGCGCTCGGGCGCATCGGCGGCCACGGTCGCAGTGTTCGGCACCGGCCTGCTCGCCGCATGCGACAGCGCCAATGCCGGCGCAGACCCCTATCCCCGGCTTGCATCGGTCGGCTCGTCCGGCTCCGCCAATTCGGGTCAGGTCGTCACGCTCACCTCCAGCGCAACCGACAATGGCCCGTTCACCTCGGCATGGGTCCAGACCGGCGGCCCCGCAGTCACGCTGATCGGTGCCAACACGCCGAATGCCAGCTTCATCGCGCCCAGCGTCGCATCGACCACCGCGCTGACCTTCCAGTACAGCGCCACCGACAGCGCAAGCCAGACGACTCAGGGCTCGACCACCGTCACGATCGCGCCGGCCTCGCTCGGCTTCGTCGCGGTCGCAAAGAACAAGAACGACGTCGTCACCGTTCCGGCGGGCTACACCGTTTCGATCCTCTACCGGAAGGGCGATCCGCTCGCCTCAGGTGTTGCTGCCTACAAGAATGACGGCACCGACACCGGCTATTCGCAGCGCGGCGGCGACCATCACGACGCACTCCAGTGGTTCGGCCTCAGCGCCGCCGGCGCGCGCAGCGACGCCAGCAGCACACGCGGCGTGCTGGTGATGAACCACGAGAATATCGATCCCCAGTATCTGCACCCGAATGGCTCGACCACCGTCGGCGGCGCTCGCCCCGAGGGTGAAGCGCTGATCGAGATCGAATCGCACGGCGTTGCCGTGGTCGAGGTGGTCGAAGGCGCCAGCCGCGCCTGGACCTATGTCCAGAACAGCAGCTTCAACCGCCGCGTCACCCCCAACACGCCGACCCAGATCAACGGCCCGGTCCGCGGGAGCGATCTGGTCAAGACCGCCTTCTCGAACGACGGCACACAGGGTCGCGGCACGATCAACAACTGCGCCAATGGCGTCACCCCCTGGGCGACCAACCTCACCTGTGAGGAAAACTGGGCGGGCTATTTCCGCCGCAGCGGCGACAATGCCCTGCGCACCGCCAAGGAACTGACCGCGCTCAACCGCTATGGCGTTACCAGCAGCAGCGGCAACTATGGCTGGTCGACGGTCGTCCCTGCCGACGCCTCGAACACGCTGTTCCGCAAATGGGACGCCCGCGCCACCGCGGCCAGCGCGCTCGGCGACTATCGCAACGAGCCGAACCAATATGGCTGGGTGGTCGAGATCGATCCCTATGACAAGTCGAAGGCGCCGCGTAAGCGCACGGCGCTCGGCCGTCTCGGCCATGAGGGCGCGTGGCCCGGCAAATTCACCGCCGGCCGCAAGCCCGCCTGGTACATGGGCGACGATTCACGCGGCGAATATATGTACAAGTTCGTGTCGGCGACCGCCTGGAACGCCGCCGACGGTGCGGAGAGCGTGACCGACCGGCTCGCGATCGGTGACAAATATCTCGACACCGGCACGCTCTATGTCGCCCGCTTCGACGCAAACGGCACCGGTGCGTGGCTGCCTCTGGTGTTCGGCACTGGCCCGCTGACGGCGTCGAACGCGACCTATCCGTTCGCGGATCAGGCCGACGTTCTCGTCAACGCCCGCCTCGCCGCTGACGCGGTCGGTGCGACGCCGATGGATCGCCCGGAATGGACCGCGGCCAATCCGGTCACCGGCGAAATCTATCTGACGCTGACCAACAACAGCGCGACGCTGCGCCCGCTCAACGGCACCAATGCCGCCAACCCGCGTCACTATAACGACCCCAAGGGCACGACGAACCAGTATGGCAACCCGAACGGCCATATCATCCGCATCCGTGAAGCCGGCGACAACACCGAATCGCTGACCTTTACCTGGGACATCTGGCTGTTCGGCGCGGGTTCGGACCTCAACGCCACGAACATCAACCTGTCGGGTCTCGATGCCACCAACGACTTCTCCAGCCCGGATGGTCTGTGGTTCGCCCGCTCGACCAACCCCTCGGGTCTGGTGACGCCGATCGCCTGGCTCCAGACCGACGACGGCGCCTATACCGACGTGACCAACAACCAGATGCTGGCGGCGATGCCCGGCATCGTCGGCGACGGCGGTGCTCGCACGATCACCAACACCGGCACCGGCGGCGCCACCGCGACCCAGGCGACGTTCGTCGGCAAGGCGCCCGGCACCACGCTCCGCCGCTTCCTGGTCGGCCCGGTCGAGTGTGAGATCACCGGTGTGGACTCGACGCCGGACGGCCGCGCGCTGTTCGTCAACATCCAGCATCCGGGCGAAGGCGGCACCTCGGCCGCGCCCAGCAGCCACTGGCCGGACAGCCAGGCCACCGGCACCGCCGGCGCCACCGTTCGCCCGCGCTCGGCCACGATCGTCATCACCAAGAACGATGGCGGTGTCGTCGGCCTCTAAAGATTGCCCCCGAACTTGAGGGGGAGGCGGGGTTCGCCCCGCCTCCCCCTTTTTTTGGGGATCAGTTCGCGTCGGTCCGGCTGGTGATCTTGGCGGTGCCGTCGCGGGTCAGCGTGATGAGGTGCGGCGTCTTGCCGCAATAGATGCGCCAGGTCGGGTTGCCGTCGATCGGGTCGCGGCGCTCGGTCTGCGTCACTTCCTGACAGTTCATACCCGCGTCACGCACGGCACGCAGGAACACGCCGTCCCGCGCCGTGGGAGGCAAGGCGAGGACCTCCGCCTGATAGTTGGTGGTGTCAGCCACATTCGCGATTGCCGTGTTGGCTTCAGTCTCGTTGGCGGCCTTCTCACCGCCCCCGCATGCGCTCAGCAGCAGCGCCGCGGTTATCGCCACACCTATCTTGTGCATTTCTCGCATCTCCTTTCCAGCGATAACGCCGATCGTCACGGCTTCGATCCGACCATCTTCAGAAACAGCCGCGTCGCGCGTTCCACCCGTGCGCGGATTGCTTCGGCTGACGGTGCGGGCTCCAGGCCGAGCTTGATTCCCATGTCCGAAATGCCCTGCCACAATCCGCACAGATCCTCGGCGGCGAGCCAGGGATCGTCGATCTCGATCTCCCCGCCTTCCGCCGCGTCGCCCAGTGCGGTGGCCAGCCGCCCGAGGCAAAGCGCGGGCCCTGCCTGATAGAAGCGCTCGGCCAATCGCCGCGATTGCGCGATCTCGTTCATCAGCACGCGATCGACCGCGATATGCTCCTCGCTGTAGATGAACTCCATCAGCACCGTGCCATAGGCGTTGAGCCGCTCCTCGAGGCATCGGCCTGCCGCGACGCCCTCGTCGAACACCGTCGCCATCCGCCCGCTCTCGCTGCGGATCACTTCCTCGAACAGCGTCTCCTTGTCGCCGAAGCGGCTATAGACGGTGACCTTCGAGACCCCTGCCGCCTGCGCGATGTCCTCGATCGTCGCGGCGTGAAAGCCGCGCGCGAAAAAGGCTGCACGCGCGGCTTCGATGATCGCCCCATATTTGGCGGGGTCACGCGGGCGGCCGGCGCGCCGCGGTTCCTCCGCGAAGCTGCCGGCTTTCTCGGCCACGATCAGCGCTCGTACGCCTTGGGCAGCGCACCCTCCTGCGGATTGAAGTAGCGCTCCTTGAGCTTCTTCTGGCGCGTATCCAGCGGCTGTTCGACCCCGTCGATCCACACGCGGACCGCCGCCGTGCCGATCTCCAGCGGATCACCGTCCCACACCACGACGTCGCCGCGGCGGCCGGGGCGCAGCGATCCGAACTCGCCGCCCATGCCCATCGCCTCGGCGGGTTTGGAGCTGATCGACGCGAATGCCTGTCCCCAGTCGAGGCCCGCCGCACCCGGCAGCTTGCCCAGCGCAACAAGATTCCCCGCATATTGCTTTACCAGCCGTGCCTGCCGCGTCTCATCGTCATTGATCATCCCGATGCCCACAGTCACCCCCGCCGCCTGCAGCCGCCCAATGTTCGACTGGGTCGCCGCCAGCTGCTCGAACGAGGCCGGCAGGTCCGCCAGCGCCGATGCCAGTACCGGCACCTTCGCTGCGGCAATCTGTCGCGCCACGGTCCAGCCCTCGGTCGCGCCGACCAGCACCAGCTTGAGGCCAGGCACCTCGCGCTTGAGGTCGAGGATGACGAGAATGTCCGACGCCCGCTCGACATGGACAAGCAGCGGCACCGCACCGTTGACCACCGGCACCAGCGCCTGCGCGTCGGCCCGCGTCAGCAGCGCATCCTTGCCACGATCGGCGAAACTACCCGGTGCGCGGGCATAGTCGCGCACCTCGAACAGGATGTTCTTGAGCATCGCATAGGCCGCCGGACGGCTGCCGCCGCCACGCGCTGCGCCGGTCTCGCCATATTCCATGAACTGGAAGGCACGCGGCTTGGTCACCGCATCCATGTCGGCGCCCAAGTCGATGATCGCGCCCTGCCCGCCAAAGATCGATCCGCGCGCCTGCGGAGCGACCACGGCGCGGGTGATCCCCTCGGCACGGTTGAGGATGATCGCGCTAGTCTTCGGGTTCACCGCGGGCACCACGTCGATCGCGGCGTTGAAGGGCGAGTTGCCCGCCCCCGCATCGTTGGTCTCGCTGACTCCGTCGACCTCGACGATGCCCATCCGTGTGAAGCCCGCAAAGAGCCCCGGCGTGACCCAGCGTCCGCCGGCATCGACCACCGGCACGCCGGCAGGCACCGCGACGCCGCGTCCGGCCGCGACCACGCGCCCGTCGCGCACCACCACCGTGCCGCCCTCGACCGGTGCGGAGCCGTCGCCGATCACCAGTTTCGCATTGGTCACCGCCACGGTCTGCGCCGCTGCCGGAACCGTGACGCTCAGCGCCGCTGCCGCTGTCAGAAGGAGCGCCTTCATTTCACGTCTCCTTCACCCGGCTGGCCCAGCTCGAAGTCCGATACAGGCCTCCGCTTCGGATCAAGCGCATCATAGAGCAGCGCCCCATCGACCCACACCTTTTCCGGCCTGGTGTAGACGCTGAACGGATTGCCATTCCACAGCACCACATCGGCCATCTTGCCCGCCTTCAGGCTGCCCGTGACCTTGTCGATGCCCAGTGCCCTTGCCGGGGTGATCGCCGCCCATTTCCAGGCAGTCTCCTCGGACACGTCGAAGCCCGCGCGCTTCGCTGACGCGCGCACCTTGGCGATCTCCTGATTGAGGCGCTGGATACCGTTAGCATCGTCCGAATGGATCATCCCGCATGCGCCCGCGCGCTCGAGGATCGCCAGATTCTCGCCGATCGCGTCATAGGACTCCATCTTGAAGCCCCACCAGTCCGCCCACACCGCCGCGCAGGTCCCGTTGGCCTTGAGCAGGTCGGCGATCTTGTAGGCTTCCACCGCGTGGTGGAATGTCCCGACCTTGTACCCGAACTCCTTGGCCATATCGAGGACGATGGCCATCTCGTCGGCGGGATAGCAGTGATTGTGGATGATGATCTCGCCGTCGAGCACGCCGCGCAGCGTGTCCATCGCCAGGTCGCGGGTCGGCGCCTCGCCGCCCTTCTCCTCATATTTGTCCCAGCGACGCTTATACTCCTGCGCCTTGGCCCAGGTGCCGCGATCGACCGCGATGTTGCCCATCCGGGTCGAGGGCATTCGCCCCTTGCCGCCATAGACGCGCTTGGGGTTCTCACCGCATGCCATCTTGAGGCCATAGGGCGCACCGGGGAACTTCATCCCCTGCATCGTGCGCGCATACACGTTCTTGAGCGTCACGCTGCGCCCGCCGAACAAGTTCGCCGAACCCGGCAGGATCTGCAGCGTGGTGACCCCGCCATTGGTCAGCGCACGGCTGAAACCCGGATCCTGCGGCCACACGCTATGCTCGGCCCACACCTCGGCGGTCACCGGTCCGGTCATCTCGTTGCCGTCCGAATGCGCTTGCACGCCCGGGCTGGGATAATCGCCCAGATGGCTGTGCACGTCGATCACGCCGGGGGTCACATATTTGCCCCTGCCATCGATCACGGTCGCGCCCTCGGGCGCCGCGATCGTCTGGCCGACCTCGACGATCTTGCCGTCGCGGAACAGCACCGCGCCATTGTCGATCCGTCCGCCTTCACCATCCAGGATGGTGACATTGGTCAGCAGTGTCGGCACCCCCGGATAGGCCCTGTAGGTCGAAGGATAGGGATTGTGATCGAATCCCTTGCCCTTGCCCGGCCCCTTGGACGCGGGTGCATCCGACGCGGCGCTCTTGGGCTTGTCCTCCGCGCTGGCCGCACAGGCGGCCAGGCTCGCGGCGGCGGTGATGCCGATAATGGTGCGGATCAACTCGTACTGCCTCCCTGCTCGATTATCCCCGGTATCGAAAGCGACCGGTTTCCCAACCGTTAGGAGCGAAAAGCGTTGCGCGCAATTTGGCTATTTGCTCCAACCGTCGCGATAGGGGGAATCGCGTGACGACGGCACCGGCCGCAACGGCCGTACAGAATGAGGTTGCCGCCCCGGTGGCCACGACATTTGGCGACCCGGCACGCGTCGATGCGGCCCAGCGCGCAGTCCGTGGCGATTCGTCGATCCAGTTCGATCTTCCCTGGTATCAGGCGGAGGCGACCGCCCCGCCGCCCCGCTGGCTGACCGAGCTCTTCGCCGCGCTCGGCCGGTTTATCGACTGGGTCGGTGGCGGGTGGAAGGTGCTGATGTGGGCGGCGATCGCCGCAGTGGTGATCGCGCTCGTCCTCGCGCTGTTCCCGGCGGTACGCGAATGGTTCGCCGCGCGCCTGCTCCGGCGCAGCGAAACCATAGCCGAGCCCCCGCGCTGGGCGCCCGAGGCCGCCGCCGCCCGCGCCCTGCTCGACGAGGCCGACCGGCTCGCCGCTGCGGGCCGCTATGCCGAAGCGGTGCGCCTGATCCTCCACCGCAGCATCGAGGATATCGAGCGGTGGCGCGGCGATTCGCTCCGTCCCTCGCTCACCAGCCGCGACATCGCTGCCTTTGAAAGTCTTCCCGACGCCGCGCGCGCGGTATTCCGCCGCATCGTCGCAGATGTCGAGCGCAGCCTGTTCGGCGGCACCGCGCTGGGCGAGCCCGACTGGACACGCGCGCGCGCCGATTATGCAGGCTTCGCGCTCGGCAGACGATGAACACACAATCGTCCAGCCCCTTCCGCGCGCGCACTGTGCTGCTGCTCATAGCGGCGGGCCTCGTCCTGACGCTCGGCTTCCTGCTAGTGAGCGGCTATGGCGACCGGATCGACCGCCAGCGCAGCAACGTGCCCAGCCCCACGTCGCGCTTCGCCACCGGCTTCCGCGGATTGAGCGACCTCATCGAGAAGTCTGGCGGCACCATCAGCCTTGCAGACTATGCTCTGGCAGAGCCCGGGCGTGGGCTGATGATCTTCACGCCCAACATGCGCACCAAAGGCGCCGACCTCGAAACCGCGCTCAGCGAAGCGGCCGATGAGAATGCGCCCGCGCTGATCATTCTTCCCAAATGGGGAACCCGACCGCAAAAACTGCGCCCGATGCGCGAGGAGCGTCTGGCGCCCGTCCCGGAGTTGATGATCACCGAGATGCTGGCCCCGATCGCCAAGGTCGATGTGCGCCGCACCAAGGGTGCGAAGCTGCGCTACCCCACCAGCCTCGACCTGCGTCCGTTCACTCCCCCCGAACTGGTCCAGTCGATCAACGGTGCAAAAATCTATCCGCTGATCGCCGCGCCCGACGGCAGCGCCGTACTCGCGGAGGTGCCGGGCCGACACATCTACATCCTCGCCGACCCGGACCTGCTCAACAATCTCGGCCTCGCCCAGCGGCAGAATGCCTTCGCCGCGATCGCGCTGCTCAGCGAGCTGGACCCCGACAATCCCGGTACAATCGTGTTCGACACGATGCTGCCCTTCGGCGCAGGCGACCGCAATCTCGTCCAGCTGATGTTCGAGCCGCCCTTCATCGGGGTCACCATCGCGTTGTTTGTGGCGGCGCTGCTCGCCGGGATCGCGACCTGGGCACGCTTTGGTCCGCCCCGGCGCGAGCCGCGGACGCTCGCCTTTGGCAAACGCGCGCTGATCGAGAATATCGTCGGCCTCGCCCGTCGAGCGCAACGCGTGCGCGACGGTGGTGACGCCTATGCCGATACGATCCGCGACTGGGCGGCACGCCGCCTCGCCTTGCCGCGCACGCTTCAAGGCGAGGCGCTCGACGCGCATCTCGACGCACTCCGTACCGATACCCCCTATGCCGCCACGATCGACCGCGTTCGCAACGCGAAGACCGAGGCGGAACTGCTCCATGCGGCGCAGAAACTCGACGATTGGCGAAAGGAAGTGAAGGCATGAAGCTGGAAGACGTTCGCGCACTTGGCGCGGCGATCGACGCCGAGGTGGCAAAGGCGGTGGTCGGTCAGTCGACCACGACCCGCCTGCTCACCATCGCATTGCTGTCGGGCGGCCATGTCCTGCTCGAAGGCGCCCCAGGCACTGCGAAGACGCTGCTCGCACAAAGCTTCGCGCGCACGCTGGGCCTTGAATTCGGGCGCATCCAGTTCACGCCCGATCTGATGCCCGGCGACATTCTCGGCACCAGCCTGTTCAACTTCCAGACCTCTACGTTCGAGCTGAAGCGTGGCCCGGTGTTCACTGAGCTGCTGCTGGCGGACGAGATCAACCGCACTCCGCCAAAGACCCAGGCCGCACTTCTTCAAGCGATGCAGGAACGCAACGTAACTATCGACGGTGACACAGAAAAATTGTCGGATCACTTCACCGTTGTCGCGACCCAGAACCCGATTGAGCAGCAGGGTGTCTACCCGCTGCCCGAAGCCCAGCTCGACCGTTTCCTGTTCAAGCTTGCGATCGACTATCCCGATGAGGAGGCCGAGCGTGCGATCGTCGCGCAATACGGCACCCGCACCGGTTCGCCCCGGCCCGAGGATAGCGGTGTCGCGCAGGTCGCTGATCATGCGGCGGTCGCCGCGGCAAGCAAGGCGGTGGTCGATGTGCGGCTCGCGGATGAGGTCATCGCCTATGTCGTCTCGCTGATCCGCTCGACGCGTGGCCATCCGGACCTCGCCAACGGCGCCTCGCCGCGCGCTGCTGCGGCGCTCGCCGCCGCCGCCCGTGCAGCCGCCGCGCTCGAAGGGCGCGACTATGTCATTCCCGATGACGTCAAATTGCTCGCCCAGCCGCTGTTGCGTCATCGCGTCGTGCTGTCGCCGGCGGCGGAGATCGACGGCCGCCGCGCCGACGATATCGTCGCCCAGCTCATCGACCGGGTCGAGGCGCCGCGTTGATCGTGCCCACCCAGCGCGCCGTTGCGCTGGTGCTGGCGGGCGCTCCGCTGGCGCTGGTGCTCGGCGTCGTGCGCCCGGACGGCTGGCTGCTGGCGCTGCTGTGGGTGTTCGCGATCCTTGTCCTGACCCTGCTCGACGCCGCGCTCGCCCCACAGCTGCGCGACGCCGATCTCGCTGCGACCTTCCCCGGCTCGGTCGAAGTCGGCGACCGGGTCGAACTGTCTCCGGCGGGTGGCACCGCGCTACGCTATGCCGCGGATGTCGGCGCGCCGCTCGAACCTGCTGACTCCCCGCTCGCCTTTTCTGCTGCACGCCGCGGCACCGCCCGTGTCGCGCGCATCTGGGGCCGGGTCGCCGGCCCGCTCGGCCTCGCCTGGCGCCAGCACAGCCATACGCTCGACGGCGAGGTTCGCGTGCTTCCCAGCCTCCGCCCGGTCCGCGAGCAGGGAATGCGCCAGTTCCTCAGGAGCCGCCAGTACGGCACACGCATCCGTCCCGATAGTGGTGACGGCACCGAATTCCAGTCGCTCACCGATTTCCAGTCGGGGATGGAGCGCCGCGCGATCGACTGGAAGGCGTCCGCCCGCCATTTCTCGCTGCTCGCCCGCGAATTCCGTACCGAGCGTGATAACAGCGTGGTCTTCGCAATCGATTGTGGGCGCGCGATGAGCGAGCCGATCGATGGCCAACCGCGCATCGACCGCGCGGTCTCTGCCGCGCTGCTCGCCGCCTTCGTCGCATTGAAGTCCGGCGATCAGGTCCGCCTGTTCGGCTTTGCCGGCCGCCCCAGCGCAGATTCGGGCAGCGTCAGCGGCACCGCCGGCTTCGCCACGCTCCACCGCACAGCTGCGGGCATCGACTATGGCACGCAGGAGAGCAACTACACGCTCTCGCTCGTCACGCTCGACCAGCGGCTCCAGCGCCGCAGCCTGATCATCCTCTTTACCGAATTCACCGATCCAACGGCGGCCGAGCTGATGATCGCCGCCGCGGCACGGATGCTCAAGCGCCACCGCGTCCTCTTCGTGCTGTTCCACGATATCGAACTGGATTCCATTCTCGACCAGCGGCCCGAGGAAGCTGACGATGTCATCCGAACCAACATCGCCCACACCTTGGTCCGCGAACGCCGTATCGTGATCGAACGCCTCCGCCGCCTCGGCATCGACGTTCTCGAAGCCGCCCCCGACGACCTCGCCCTTGCGCTTGCCGAGCGCTATGTCCGGGATCGCGAACGCCCATGAGCAGCGCCACCCCGGCCTTTGGCGTCCGCCATTTCCGTGCCGAGCGCGAAACCGACTGGCAACGGCTCGAATTCCTGCTCGACCTGGTCGAGAAGAAATCGCCCAAGCGCCTCACCAATGACGATCTGGTCGAGCTTCCGCGCCTCTATCGCGCGACACTCTCGGCGCTGTCGATCGCGCGCGAAACCTCGCTCGACGCGTCGATGACCGCCTATCTCGAAAGCCTGTCCACACGGGCCTATTTCATCCTTTACGGCTGCCGTGAGCCGCTATGGCGCCAGATTGGCGGCTTCTTCACGCATGGCTGGCCCGCCGCGGTGCGCGGCATCTTTGGCGAGACATTGCTGATCGCTGCGCTGTTCTTCGCCAGTGCGCTTGCGGGCTATTTCCTGGTGATGAGTGACCCGGCCTGGTTCAACGCGCTGGTTCCTCCCGAAATGGCGGGCGGACGCGACATGAACGCCACCGCGGCCTATCTCCGCGGCACGATCTACGGCCCTCCGGAGAAAGACGGGCTGGAGGTGTTCGCCACCTTCCTCTTCACCCATAATTCCCAGATCTCGATCATGGCGTTCGCACTCGGCTTTGCCTTCGCCGTCCCCACCTTCCTGCTGATCGCGAGCAACGGGATCCTGCTCGGCGGCATGTATGCGGTCTTCATGTCCAAGGGGCTGGGCTATGGCTTCACCGGCTGGCTACTGATCCACGGCTCGACCGAGCTCAGCGCGATCATCCTGGCGGGTGCCGCCGGGTTGCATATCGGCCGTGCAGTCGCCTTTCCCGGGCAGCGCACCCGCATGGCCGCCGCGGGCGAGGCGGGCCGCCGCGGCGCGCTGGTCATGATCGGGGTCGTCATCATGCTACTCGTCGCCGGCCTGCTCGAAGGCTTTGCGCGCCAGCTCGTCACCAACGATTCCGCCCGCTACGCGATCGCCGCAACGATGTTCGCAATCTGGGTCGCCTATTTCGCGCTCGGGGGTCGTCGTACGCATGGCTAAGCGCGCGAAGAAGAAGGGGCCGAAACTCAGCGACGTCCAGCGGCGCACCCGTGAACTGGTGACGCCCGAAGGCGTAACGCTTCATCTGCGTCTCGCCAGCGCCGGCGCACGCGCGGGCGCCTTCACGATCGACGCGGTCATCATGCTTGCCACACTGATCGCGCTCACCATCGGCGCGATACTCCTGCTTGGCAGCACGCAGCAGGCCAGCGCCCCCATCATGATCTGGCTGCTCGGCTTCTTCCTGCTGCGCAATTTCTATTTCACGCTGTTCGAAAGCAGTACGCGCGCGGCGACACCGGGGAAGCGCGCCCTCAAGCTTCGCGTCGTGGCACGCGATGGCGGGCGCCTTACCGGTGGCGCGATCCTTGCCCGGAACCTGATGCGCGAAGTGGAGGTCTTCCTTCCTCTCATCTTCCTGCTCACTGCGCAGGCACAGGGGTTCAGCAACCGCTGGCTCGGGCTGATCGGCTTCGGCTGGACCGCGATTTTCATCTTCATGCCGCTGTTCAACCGCGACCGACTGCGCGCGGGCGACTTGCTCGCGGGAACCTGGGTCGTCGAGAATGAGCGGCCGAAGATTGCGCCGGATCTACTCGCCGCGAACGATCGCGAAGCGACCGACGCCTATGGTTTTGCGCCAGAAGAACTGGAGATCTACGGCCAGTTCGAGATTCAGCGGTTGGAGGAGGTGCTTCACCGCAACGATCCCGACACGCTGACGACCGTCGCAGCCGTCATCCGCCGCAAGGTCGGTCGCCGCGACGAAGGCGGCAACTGGGCTCACGACAGGGCGTTTCTCGAGGCCTATTATGCCGCCACCCGCCTTCATCTCGAGCGTCGTTTGCTGTTTGGGCAGCGCAAGCGCGACAAGTTCGATTCCGCCGGTTAAAGGACCGGCATGACCGATACCGCTCCCGAACCGAAACACGACGCGTCCAAGGAAATCGCAGGCGTGCTCGCGCCGCCGCCACTCATCTATCTCGGTTTCCTCGCCATCGGCCTGGCGCTCGAATTCCTGGTCGTGCGCACCCAGGGCCTGGACATGCCCGCCTCGCTCCGCTGGACGGTCGTCGCGGCCCTTACGCTCTTGGGGATCGCAGCCATCGCCGCCGCCGTCCTGCGCTTCCGCCGCGCCGGAACCCCTCCCCCGCCCTCGCGGCCGGCCACCGCCTTCGTCGCGCAAGGCATCTACCGGTTTACGCGTAACCCCATGTACCTCGGCATGACGCTGATCTACTGTGCCATCGCAGTCGCCGCTGACGCGCCGGTGGTGTTCTGGATGTTCATCCCGCTGTCGATGACAATTCACTATGGTGTCGTGCTGCGCGAGGAGCGCTACATGGCCGGCAAGTTCGGTACGCCCTATATCGACTATACCAACACCGTCCCGCGCTGGCTCTAGAGGCCGGCGCCAGCACATCGGCGCCGCCGCTTGATTTGACGCATGCCCGCGCCAGGCGGATAATGAACGAATGACCCGGCGTGACATGATTCAGGGCGCTGCGCTGCTCGTCGGCAGTGGCAGCGCGGCCGCGTGCTCCTCTGCTACACCGTCCAGCGACGCGCCATCGGCAGCTCCGCACTACGAAATGCCGCTCGAGAGCGCACCGCACAAACGCACCCTGATGCAATGGCCTGTCGCGGTCGGGGTCTATGGCGCGCGTGATCTCGCCGCGGTGCAAGCGGTGATCGCCAGCATCGCCAACGCCATCGCCGAGTTCGAGCCGGTTGCACTCCTCGCCGCGCCCGATGCGCGCGGGCTGGATCGTGCCCGCCTGAGCAGCGGAGTCGAACTCTGGGACATTCCCACCGACGACCTGTGGTGCCGCGACAGTGGCCCAACCTTTGTCCGCGCTCCGGACGGCAAGCTCGCCGTCGCGCACATCCGGTTCAACGGCTGGGGAAACAAGCAGCGCCATGTCAATGACAGCAAGATCGCGGCTGCGGTCGCCACGCGACTTGGCCTGCCGCTGATCGATAGCGGTGTCATCGGCGAGCAGGGTGGCGTCGAGCATGACGGCGTGGGCACGATGCTCGCGCACGCCAGTTGCTGGGTGAACGACAACCGCAACCCCGGCCTGTCCGCCGATCAGATCGCCGCACGGCTCGGCACCGCGCTGGGCGCGAAGAAGATGATCTGGGCACCCGGGGTCAAAGGTGCCGACATCACCGACTATCATATCGATTCACTCGCGCGCTTCGTCGGGCCTGGCCGCGTCCTGATCCAGATCGACGAGCAGGTCGACCGCGACGATCCCTGGTCGGTCGCCGCGCATCAGACCCTTGCGGTACTCGAAAGCGCCACCGATGCGCGCGGCCGCAAGCTGGAGATCGTGCGCCTGCCCGACCCGGTCGACATCCGATCGGAGGACCCGGATTTCGTGTCGAGCTACATCAACTATTATGTCTGCAATGGCGCAGTCATCGCGCCGCAGTTCGGCGACAAGCCCGCCGATGACGAGGCACGCGAAACACTGGCAGAACTCTATCCCGGGCGGAAGATCGTTCAGCTCAACATCGACGCGCTCGGAACGTCAGGCGGCGGGATTCACTGCGCCACGCAACAGCAGCCCGCCTGAAGCTATCCGCCGGGAACCTTTGCCGAAACACCGCGCCGAGCGCGCTGTTTCGGGGTCGGCACGGTATTCGCTCCACCGACCTTCGGCTTGCCCTGGGCGGGTCGTCCGAAGCCCGCGATCGTGACCCGTCCGGCGGCCGTGACTTCAACTTCGACCGAGTCCCCGTTCGCGGCCAGGGTGAAGCAGTAGGTCAGCCCATCCTGAGCCAGCCGGGCTCTACCGGCCTCCGCCGTGCCGAGCACAGACTGGATACGCCTCAGAAATGCCTGAAACAGGTGTGCCGCTTCTTGCTCGCGCTGCCCGGTATAGCCGCCATCCGCCACGAACTGCTGAATAGCGAGCGAAGCTCTTGCGAACCCAAGCTGCCTGCTGGGTGAGAGCCAGTCGCGTATGGCGGCATGAACCTGTTGCGGGGGAGGGAAACCCTGGACCTCCAGACTATCCAGGGCCGGGAACGCAAGCGGCAGTAGCGTTTGGACGGCAACCAGAGCCGCTGCAGCACGCGAGGCGGGCGTCGCGACGACGTGACCGGACGCCTTCGCATAGTCGATGTAGAAGCGCAGATAGTCGACGAATTCCGCGACGCTGCCCGCATTGGAAAGCGCAAAGCGAACCGCCTCCACAGTGAGCGGATCGGCGACATCCACTTCACGCTGCAGGATCAGCAATAACGACAGGTCAGAGAGACTTCGGACCTGGAAGATCGGCTCGCGATCCACGCCCAGCGCATTTAGGAACGTGCGGACCAACCCGAAATCCGCCTGAGAAATCAGATCATGTCGTTCGAGAACAGCCGCTAGCGCTGGCGCAGAGCCACCCTGCCCTTTCGCCAGCGTTCGAAGGTCTTCCGCCTGCATGGTCATGAGTTTTAGAGGGCTAATCTGTAGCCCGAAGTCACTCAGGAAAGAGACCGGCGTTCCGTGCAGTCCCGCTTGAACCGCCGCCACCAACTCAGCCGTGTCGCCAAACTCATATCGATGGGTTGGACTTGCCATGGCCCAATCAATCCACTGACGCCCCCCGTCGACAAGAGCGATGACCAGACGCCCCTGTTCCGACAGTGTGCCTGGTTGAATCTGCCTGCCCCCAACCGAGATCGTCATGCCTCGCTCCCCAATGATCGGAGCGATCATGCCGGTACGATACCCGCACGCAAGTCGTTTCGCGGTTAACAAAACCCTGCGGGATCAATGGGATCGAGCGCTCTCTTCCAACAGCTCGATCGCGACTGGCGTTACCCGTCGCGCTTCCCGAAGAAATGCTCGACGATATGCTCGGCGATCCGCGCCGGGCGCAGCGTCTGTGCATCGACGCAGCACCAGCGCGACTTGACCTCCGCCAGCACCTCGTCGCCGCGGCGGATCACCGTTTCATAGAAGGCGCTCACGCCGTGCACCTTCTCCAGCAGCACGGTCGCCACGACCTCGTCGTTCAGAAAGGCGGGTTTGCGATAGGTGATCTCATGCTTCAGCGCGACCCACAGATGCTTCGCCACCTCCTCGGCCGGCGCCAGCTTCTGCCAATGGCTCAAAACGGCTTCCTGTACCCACTTCAAATAGCTGGCATTGTTCACATGACCCATGAAGTCGATATCCGCCGGATCGACGGGGATTGGAACATCGAATGGGGCGGAAGCGCGGGTCATGACTTCACCCTAACGTAAAGCACGGAAGTACGCGAGAAGATTCGATGCCGACACGGTGCTTGAAGATTTTTTAGAATTGGCGGTATGCTGATTGCAATCAGGAGGATTGCCAGCATGACCGACCTTCCCGCACAGGCGCGCCAACTCTTCTCGACCGTCACCGAGGATGGCCAGCTCCAGCTTTCCCTCCGCGATGTCCCGGTGCCGACACCGAAAGGCGACGAAGTGCTGGTGCGGATCGAAGCGACACCGATCAATCCCTCCGACCTCGCCGTGCTGCTCAGCGCCGCCGACGGCAACAGCTTTGCCCCGACCGCCGACGGCGCCTCAGCACCCATCCCGGACGCCGCGCTTCGCGCGGTCGCCCCGCGCGTCGGCAAGCCGCTTCCGATTGGCAACGAGGGCGCCGGCACGGTGGTCGCTGCGGGCGACGATCCGGCGGCGCAAGCGCTGATCGGCAAGACCGTCGCGGCTGCGGGCGGCGCCTTCTACGCGCAATACCGCCTGCTCCGCGCCCGCGATTGCCTCCCCCTCCCCGATGGCGTCAGCGCGGAGGAAGGCGCCTCGTCCTTCGTCAATCCGATGACCGCGCTCGCGATGATCGGTACGATGCGGCGTGAGGGTTTCACCGCCATCGTCCACACCGCCGCCGCCTCCAACCTCGGCCAAATGCTGGTCAAGCTGACCCAGAGTGAAGACATACCGCTCGTCAACATCGTCCGCAGCCAGGTGCAGGCCAATCTGCTCCGCGGTCTCGGCGCCAAGCATGTCGTCGACAGCACCGCCCCCGATTTCATGGCCACCCTGATCGACGCCATCGCCGAGACGCAGGCGTTCCTCGCCTTCGACGCGATCGGCGGCGGTAAGCTCGCGGGACAGATACTCAATGCGATGGAGGCCGCCGCGGTGCGCACCAATCCGGCTAACGGCCCCTATGGCTCCAGCACGATGAAGCAGGTCTATATCTATGGCGGGCTCAGCATGGCGCCGACCGAGATCAGCCGCGGTTTCGGGATGAAATGGGGCGTCGGCGGCTGGCTGCTCACCCCCTACCTCATGGAAGCCGGTAGCGAGGAAGTGATGCGGATGCGCGCCAAGGTCGCGGCGGAAATCCGCACGACCTTCGCCAGCACCTATACCAGCCGTATCACCCTCGATCAGGCAGTCCTGCCCGACATGATCGCCGCCTACAACCGGCGCGCGACGGGCGAGAAATACCTGATCCTGCCGAACGGTTAAGCCACCGCCATCAGGCTGGCATTGCCCCCGGCCGCCGTGGTGTTGACCGAAGTCGAGACCTCCTCGACCAGCCAGTCGAGCCGCGGCGTTCCGGCCTGCACCAGCACAATGGGCCCAGGCAACTCAGCGATATCGGCCAACGCCGCCGACCGCGCAGCCGCATCACCCTCGATCAGCGCGCCGCTGTACGGCCCGGCCTTGCGCCAGTCATCGGCCCAGCTCAGACGCACTGCGACCCGCTCGGGCAGCCCGGCCAGTTCACCGCGTAGTGCCGCGTTGCCGATCACACCACGATTGCCCGTTGCCAGCACCGCCGAGACCTGAGCGATCAGGCCTTCGCGTGTCTGCGGCAGCAGCAGGACGTTTCCGCGCGGATGCAGCGCGTAGACATTGCGCTCGCCCACCGGCCCAGGCAATTCGACCTCTGCACCCAGCAACGACGCCTCGCCCGCCCCGCGCGCGGCCTCGCCTTCGTCGCCCAGCCACAGCGCAAAGTCGCGCAGCGCCGGATCGCTCTTCGCCGAGGCCACCCCGGTCGGCACCGTCGCCGCCTGCACCAGCCGGCCCAGATAGAGGGGCCCGCCCGCCTTGGGCCCGGTGCCCGAAAGTCCGCGTCCGCCGAACGGCTGAACGCCCACCACCGCACCGATGATGTTGCGGTTGATGTAGAGGTTCCCCGCCTCGACCCGCTGGCCGACATGCGCGATCGTCTCGTCGAGTCGCGTGTGCAGGCCGAAGGTCAGGCCATAGCCTGTGGCGTTGATCGCATCGATCACCCGATCGAGATCGCGGCGCTTGTAGCGCACCACATGCAGCACCGGGCCGAACACCTCGCGCTCCAGATCGGCGATGCTCTGCAGTTCGATGATCGTCGGCGGGACGAAGGTGCCCTGCGCGGTCTCGCCCGCCAGCTCGATCTGCTCGACCGCACGGCCCATGCCGAGCATTCGCGCGATATGGCCTTCGATACTCGTCTTGGCCTCGACGGTGATCACCGGGCCGATATCGGTCGAGAGGCTGTCGGTCTGCCCGATGGACAGTTCGTGTAGCGCACCGTGAAGCATTGCGAGGGTGCGGTCGGCGATGTCGTCCTGCAAACACAGCACGCGCAGCGCAGAACAGCGCTGGCCCGCACTGTCAAAGGCCGAGGCGATGACGTCGGCCACCACCTGCTCGGCCAGCGCCGAGCTGTCGACGATCATCGCGTTCTGCCCACCCGTCTCGGCGACGAAAGGCACCGGCGCGCCATCGACGGTCAACCGCTTCGCCAGCTCCTTCTGGATGATCCGCGCCACTTCGGTCGAGCCGGTGAACATCACCGCCTGCGTCCCCGGCGCCGACACCAGGGCCGCGCCGATCCGCCCGTCGCCCGGCACCAGCTGCAGCACCGCAGCAGGAATGCCCGCCTCGTGCAGGATCGCGACGCCCTGCGCGGCGATCAGCGGGGTTTCCTCGGCGGGCTTGGCGAGCACGGTGTTGCCCGTCACCAGCGCCGCCGCAACCTGCCCAGTGAAGATCGCCAGCGGGAAGTTCCACGGGCTGATGCACGTCACCGCACCCAGCGGCTTGTGTGCCGCGCCCAGCGTCGCGCGGGCCTGCGCGGCATAGTAGCGAAGGAAGTCGATCGCCTCGCGCACCTCGGCGATGGCATTGGGCGCCGACTTGCCCGCCTCGCGCATGATCAGACCCATCAGAATCTGCATCCGATCCTGCATGATGTCCGCCGCGCGATCGAGGCATGCGGCGCGCTCGGCAGCCGTCACCGCCGCCCAATCCGCCGCAGCCGCCTGCGCCGCTACGACCGCAGCCCGTGCGGCTTCCGGGCTGACCTCGACCACGGTGCCGACGACGTCCTTGCCGTCCGCCGGATTATACACCGGGCGCGAGGTACCGATCCGGTCCGCCGGTTCCGCAGCCCAGCCCGCCACCGCGCTCGCCTTGAGCGCCTCCCCCAGCTCGGCCAGCACCGTCTCGTTCGACAGATCCAGCCCATCCGAGTTGCGCCGCGCGCCATAGAGGTCCGCCGGCAGCGCGATCAACGGATGCTTGGCGCCGACCACATCCATCGAGCGCACCTGGTCGACCGGGTCGGCGACCAGCTCGGCGATCGACACGTCGGGATCGGCGATGCGGTTGACGAAGGACGAGTTGGCTCCGTTCTCGAGCAGGCGCCGCACCAGATAGGCAAGCAGCGTCTCGTGCGTCCCGACCGGCGCATAGATACGGCACGGCCGGTTGAGCTTCGATGCACCGACCACCTCGTCATAGAGCGGCTCGCCCATGCCGTGCAGGCACTGGAACTCATAGTCGCCGATCGAGAAGTCAGGCCCGGCCATCTGGTAGATGGTCGCCAGCGTCTGCGCATTGTGCGTCGCGAACTGCGGGAAGATGCGGTCGCGGTTCGCCAGCAGCTTCCGCGCGCAGGCGATATAGGCGACGTCGGTGTAGATTTTCCGCGTATAGACCGGGAAGTCGGGCAGGCCATCGACCTGGGCGCGCTTGATCTCCGCGTCCCAATAGGCGCCCTTGACCAGTCGCACCATGATCCGCCGGTCGGCACGCTTCGCCAGATCGACGATCCAGTCGATCACGAACGGGCAGCGCTTGCCATAGGCCTGTACGACGAAGCCGAGTCCATTCCAGCCCTTGAGGTCGGGGTCGAGCGCCAGGCTCTCGAGCAGGTCGAGCGACAGCTCCAGCCGGTCGGCCTCCTCGGCATCGATGTTGAAGCCGATGTCATAGCCCTTGGCGAGTACCGCCAGCGCCTTCACCTTGGGCAGCAACTCGCCCATCACCCGCGCTGCCTGCGCACGGGCATAGCGCGGGTGCAGCGCCGACAGCTTGATCGAGATACCCGGCCCGCCGACCACGCCGCGTCCTGCAGACGCCTCGCCGATCGCGCGCACTGCATTCTCGTAATCGCGATAATAGCGCTCGGCGTCGGCCATCGTCGTCGCCGCCTCGCCCAGCATGTCGTAGCTGTACTGGAAACCGCGCGCCTCCAGCGTCCGTGCGCGCTTCAACGCCTCGGCGATGGTCTCGCCGGTCACGAACTGCTCGCCCATCATCCGCATCGCCATATCGACACCACGGCGGATCACCGGCTCGCCCGCGCGCGCGATCAGCCGAGTCAACGCAGCGCCGAGACCGGCGTCGTTGACGCTGCCGGTGAGCTTGCCCGTGACCACCAGCCCCCAGGTCGCCGCATTGACGAACAACGAGCGCCCGTCGCCGATATGCGACTTCCAGTCGCCATCGGCGATCTTGTCGCGGATCAGCGCATCGCGCGTCGCGTCGTCCGGGATGCGCAGCAGCGCTTCGGCGAGGCACATCAGCGCCACGCCCTCCTGGCTCGACAGCGCATATTCCTGCACCAGCCCCTCGACGCCCGTGCCCTTGTGCTTGGCGCGCAGCGCGGTGATCAGCATCGTCGCGGTGATCCGCGCCGCCTCACGCGTGCCCTCAGGCAGGCTTGCCTGTTCGACCAGCGGCGGCAGGCACTCAGGCTCTGGCCGACGATAGGCTGAGGTGATCACCGAGCGCAGCGGAGTCTGGGGGCGGATCGGTGGGGCGAAATCGGCGAAAGGCGCGGTCATCGAAGAACCTCGTGAGCGGGGTGATTGCAGCACCATATCAGCTTTGCGCACCTACGATTGGACTTTTGGATGCCGATCAATCTATCGTTTCACCTTCATTTCACGTCATCTGAAGGCAAATATGGCCGAAAAATCCGCTGATCCGGTCATTCTGGATGCCTTCGACCGCAAGATCATCGATATATTGCGGGCAGACGGCCGCATCGCGATCACCGATCTCGCCGCGCGCGTGGGCCTGTCCAAGACGCCGTGCCAGGTCCGCGTGAAGCGCCTGATTGCCAACGGCACGATCCGCGGCTTTCGCGCGATCGTCGACCCTGCCCGGCTCGGCCTCGACCATATCGCCTTCGCCGAGGTGAAGCTGTCGGACACGCGCGAGGAAGCGCTCGCCGCTTTCCGCGTTGCAGTCCTCAAAATCCCCGAGGTCGAGGAATGCCATATGATCGCGAGCAGCTTCGACTATCTGCTCAAGGTCCGTACGGCAGATATCCGCCGCTATCGCGAAGTGCTGGGTGAGCGCATCTCAAGCCTTCCGCATGTCGCCAGCACCTCCACCTTCGTGGCGATGGAGACCATTCGCGATTCCGGGATGGGCGGCACCTAAGCTGGCCTTCAGGGTCGGGGTGCCTATACCCCCTGCGATCACCGCGCCCGCCAGTCGATATGCTTACACCGTTTTCGACCTTGTTCCGCTTGCAGACTCAATGGCCATCCGCCAGTTGTCATAGCATCGGAAGAATTACGACATGATTGTGTATAGAAATCATGCATTTCCGCACACACATCATCATGAATTGACGAGAAAAATCTCCATATATTAGTATGATTATCTGGTTATCGATCATCATTAATACAGTCATTGTCATCAATATTCTTGATTGAATGCGACGTCAGGTATCACCTGGCCCCTTCAAGAACTGTGTCTGCGTGTTTGAGCGTTATTCGGAAGGGCATCCGAAATGGCTTCAGAACGTGCGCCTGACTCGATGAACCAACTTGGCCTTGAGACGATCGAAACCGATCATCTCGATGCAGCTGTTCCGTCGCAGGATTTCGAGATCAGCTCCGCCGAGTCCCTGTTCGATTTCATCGCCGGGGAACTGATCGGCGACCTCGACAGCGTCGACGATGTCGAGTCACGAGCCATGCTTGACGAGCTTGGCAGCGCGCTCCGGCAGAACGATGCACCCGGCGCCTCGCTCGCGCAGCCGATCCGCGTCGGCAACGCGCTGGTGGGCCTGCGCCGGTTTCCCTTTCGGACCACGCGCCTCGAAGGCGCCGGGCCCGCATGGAGCACCGGGCTGGCGGCCGAGCGGCGCATCGGACCGATCACCGACCGGCTCGGTCGCAAGATCTGGATCGATATCTATCGCCGGGTGCGCCAGCTTCGTTTCGTCCGCAGCCCCGGCGGCGCGCCCTTCCTGACCCTGCCCATCGTCCAGGCGAAATGGGCGGCGCGAAATTCGACGCTGCGCGCCGGCCAATCGCTCAATATCGCCGCAGGCAGTGTGTGGTTCGCGACCGGCCTGTTCTCCTCAGCCCCGGCCAATGTCTATTCGGGGGTACGCATCGCACGCGGCACCCTGAGCTTCTCCGCCGACCTTGCTCTCAATGGCGATGAAGTGGTGGTGCCGGCATCGGTGTCGATCGAGATGGCGCTCAAGCTGGCGCCACCGGCGACTCCCACGCCCGCGGCGGGCAGCGAATTCGCCGCGACGCATTTCAACCCACCCCAGGGCCTCGACATCGCGATCCGGCCCGCAGGCGGCACGATCGCGGTGCGCGGCCGCGCCGGGCTCGGTGCGTGGGGTGAAGAAGTCGAACTCGCACCGATCCAAGGCGCCGCGCAATATCGCCCGGATCTGCATCGACTGGTGCTGCCGATGAAGCCCGGCCAATCCGGTTTCGCAATCGACGCGGTGGCATCGACACTGTTCGTCCCGTCTGGAAAGGCGCGGATCGCGGCCGCGGGGCTCGCGCTCCCCGCAGCGGTGATCGCTCCATCCGACCTGGGCGACGCCAGCGGCGTCGGCGCGCTGATGCTCGAGCTGAAGCCGGGCCTCTCCGCCGCGTGGCAAAGCCAGCCGCACCCAGTCCATCTCGGCCCTGCCTTGCTGCTGCTCGATGAATCGCGCCTCGCCTTTACCGGTCATTCCGTCCGCGCGACGGGCGGCGTGGCGAGGCCCGAACTGACCCGAATGTCGGCACCGGCGACGCTGGCCTATACCCAGATCAACGGTACCGCAGTCCATTATCTGACCGGTGCCGACGGCAGCGAGTCCGTGGCGTTCGCGGCGAAAGTCGATGTGCGCCTGCCCAAGCCGGTGGACGTCGCCGGCAATCGCGTCGGCGTACACCTGCCGATAGCGCTGGTCGTGATCGCCGACAGCCCGTCGGGCGAGCGCACGCTGATGCTGATCGGTCTTGCGCCGGTGCAGCCGCACGAACGCGCGATCGCCTTCGCGCTGACCAACGCGGTAATCCGCGCATCGCGTCCGCGTGGCTTCTTCCTGCTGGGCCGGATCGAGAGCGACCGGATTGTCGAGGCCCTCGCCCTCACCGCCTATGAACTGCGCGGGCTGTTGCCGTCGCTGCCGGACCCCTATGCCGCCAATTCGGTGCTGGGCCAGCGGTTCGGCGCGGGACGCCAAGGGTATCTGCTCAGTCATTTCCACTTCAATGCGACCGACGAGACGCTCGGTTTCCGACTCCCCGCGGGAGTCGCGGTCGATCCGCCCGTCGCCGGTCCCGGCTTCGCGCCCGCGCAACACGATTCTGCACTCGCCGTCCTCAAGAACGCCAGCGCCGCCGCACCGCCCGCCTATGGCGACATGTTCGACTTCGAAAAGCAGCCCAAGATCGTGCTGCTCGACGTCTCCACCAACGCCAGCCGCTTCGGCATCGCGGTCCGCCCGCCGCGCGCTTCCGATCGCAAGGCTACCGCTCAGCACCCGCTGCGCCCGCCGCAGATCAAGGAGCTCGACCTGGCGATCGATGGGCGTTTCCTGACCCTGCTGACGCTGCCCGCCGTGCAGTGGGAGCCGGTGCGCGCGCTGCCCGGCCCGGAACCCTTCCCCGACGAAGTACGCTTCGCCAACAGCGGCGTGCCGACGACGATCGATGTGCCCAGTGTGGATCTGGTACCGATCACCCCGCTCGCCGCCTATCGCAGCATTGTCGATAATTTCGCGAAGAACAGCCCGCTGCCGTCGCGGGCGCGCTTCACGCTCCCCTTTGGAATGCTGGCGCAGGCACGGCTGACCCCGGCCTCGCCCGCCGGGCGCGGCGCTCAGGTCGGCGAAGTTCGTCCCGCCACCGCGGACCTGGAGGGGGCGCACCAGATCCGCCTCGAGGCCGACGATCCGACGCTCCCGCCGGGCGAAACTCCCGCCCTTCCGGGCTTCACCGCACAATTGCCCGTCGCGCTGCCGACGAACGGCGATCCGCCCGTCAGCATTCTCGGCAACTCGCCGACGATCATCTTCAACGGCTATCTCGGTTTCGGCGGCGTCAATCCGCTGGTTCCGGTGACGCGGATCGACCTGTCGGGCCATGGCGAGAGCCTGTTCAGCGCCTGGGCCAATCCGGACGAGCACGGGGTCGATGTCTCCAAGGCAGAGTTCCAGGTGCTCAACGGCCGCGCCGCGCATGAGGTGGTCCAGGTCAGAAGCTTTCTTCTGCCCTATTTCATCCCGGTCGTGCGCACGATCACGCTCGAGCGGCGCGGCAACGCCGTGTTCACGCGCGAGGACAGCGGCTGGATCGCAGTGCGCGACGGCCTCTACCGTTCCTCTCCCGCCAGCGGCGTCGTCACGCATCCGGGTGTGGTTCAGCGCGCGACACGCGTTACCAACATCCGCGAAACCGGCACCGCCTTCCCGGTCGCGGGTATCCAGTTTGTGGCGGCCTATTTCGACGCCGACCTGATCCTCGACGGCGCGGCCGCCCCGGTCCCTGCGCGCCGCCAGATCGGCTACATCCGGCTGACTCCCGGAATACCGGATCTGACTCCGGCGCTGTACGCCGAGCTGATCGGCGCAGTCGGGCCGATGGGCGGTCCGATCGACGCCAGCATCGCGATCGGCGGCGGACGCCAGCGGATGCGGCTGCACCGGGTCGGTGTCGGTGTCGCGGGCCCCGAATTTGCGATGGCGGCGTGGGGCAGCCTCGCTTTTCCCGGCGGCGGCGACTGGTCGATCCTCGAAGCCGAGGATGCGGCCGAGGCCCCCGCCAATGTCGCCGCCGATCGCGGTCTCCCGATCATCCGGCAAGGCGTGGCGGGCATGCCGACTTCCGCGGCCTATCGTTTCGCCGATCCTGAGGATCTGTTCGATGAAACCGCGCCGCAGCGCGACTATGGCATCCTCCACTCGATGGGGACGCAGCGCGCGTTCTTCCGCCGCCCGCGGATCGAGCCGACGTCGCCGCATCGCATCGTGTCGAGCCAGCGGCCGGTTCTCGCCGATCCGCTGATCCTCGCCACCGCCACGGGGCCCTTCCCGCTGCAGAGCGATGCCATCCCCTTCCCCTCCGCAGCCTTTGCGCTCGAAGCGCGCGCCGACGGCACCTGGCGGCTCGATGCGCCCGCGACTTTCCCCGCCGGGATCCCGCGCCGCACGATCCGCACTGCAGGTACGGTGCGCAGCGACATCGACTATTCCGGCGCCACGGTCACCTATACCCTCGACACCGCCAGCCCCGCGCCGTGGCGCTTCCGGTTGCAGGACGCGGTCAAGATCATGGCCCACACCGCGATGGGCGACCTCATGTCGCTCGCCGCAGATGTCGATGCACAGGCCGGCCGCGCGACCAGCTTCGCCGACCCCAAGCTCAAGATCGGCGGGCCGTTCGACATTGTTCAGGACCTGCTGACGATCCTCGAGGATCTCGGCATCCCGGCACGGCCGGACGTGCGAATGACCAACAAATGGGGGTTGAGCGTCGGACTGACGATCCCGTTCGTCGATGCGACGGGTGAGGATTTCAAGGTCATCCCGGGCGAGCCGTTCCCGACGATCAAGTTCGCCGATACCGGTATCAAGATCGAACTCGCGGTCGCGCCCGAGGCAGACGAAGCCGTCATGGAACTGGGCGGCTCGCCCATGTTCGCGATCAAGTCGATCCCCGGCCTCTATGTCGTCGCGATCATCAAGTTCAAGCTTCAGCTCTCGACGGAGAGCGGCACGACGTACGGCTTCCTCATCGGCGTCGGCATTGCCTACAGCCTCGAAGCGGGGCCGTTCGAGCTCAAGGGCATGTTCGCGATCACCTTCTTCGCGGTGTTCGGCGACACCGTGCTGGGTTACGGGGTCGGCTTCCTCGTCAAGCTATCGGCCGAACTTCCGCCGATCGTCGCGATCGAACTCTCACTCGAGGGCAAGCTCGCCCGCCTCATCGCCCAGAAGGATCTGCCGGACGAGACGGTCTTCCAGATCGCCAAGCTCGTCTTCGCGATCGAGGTGTCCATCTTCCTCGTGTTCAGCATCTCGCTCGAAGTCGAGACCAAGAAGGTCGAGGTGGTCCGCGGGCCGTTGCTCGAAAGCGATGCCCCCGATGTCCTCTGACAGCCCCCGGAGCAGGAGCCACCCATGTCGCTGCCGATCCGTCTGATCATCCTCCCCTTCCTGCAGGATTATGACGGGACCGATCTGTCGCTGCGCCTGCTGGTCGCGCCGCAGACCGACCCGACTGCGCCGCCTGCCGCAGGGATGACGCCCTATGTCGCGACCGATTTCGAGTTCGAGTTGCGCTTCATCGCCGACCTGTCTCAGCTTCCGACCTTCGGCGCTGCGGCCACGAGCATCGATCAGTCGTCTCCGACGCCCGGCAACGCGGCCGCCATCTGTGCGGCGCTGAATGCGCAATTCTCGATCGATGCCAGTGCCGGACCGATCGATGGCCGCATCGGCGCGCCGCGCATTCTCAAATATGCTCCGCCCGCCTATCGCCTTGCGACCGGCTATGGCGGCGACAATCCCTATCTGCTGACCGACGACAGCTATCGATGCGCGATCAATGCGCCGATCCCGCCGGGCACCTCGGTCAAGGTCGAGCCGCCGGTCATGTCCTGGGGCAAGGTGCTCGCTCAGGCGCTGCGCCAGCCACTGCTGGCGGAAACGATCGGCCTCGTTCGTCCTTTCGACGTCACGCCCCCTCCCGACATCGTCTCGGACGGCGGCTGGCTCTACGTCACGCTGAAATCGGGAAGCCCGTGGAGCGGGCTTGCGGGAATGCCCGGCGCGATGCGCTGCTATGCTGCGCGCATTCCGCCGCTCACCGGCCCTCGGCCGCTGTTCACGCCCGTTCTCTTCCCGGTCGCCGCTACACCGCCGGCGGGCGTGGCGTGGGACGACCTGTTCCGCGAAACGATCGAGTATGACGACGGCTTCGCCAAGGCCGTCTATGTACGGCAGCCTGCTCAGGCCGATCCTATCGCCGATGAAGATGGCGAGCGCCCCGCCGAGGATCGAGGCATCCAGATCGGCTGGGATGACGAACAGATCGTTACCTGGTTCAACCGCCAGGTCGACAGTTCGGCGAGCGCGGCCGACGCGCCGATGGGGGTGATGGGTTATCGCATCGATGTCCGCGAAGCCGGCGGCACCGACTGGGACTCACTCGTCCGTGCGAACACCGCAGTCCTGCTTGGCGGCAACAATCTAGGCGATGCCGAACTCGACTGGCGGATCGAGGTCGCACCGAACCGGCTGATGGGCGACGTTGCCGGGCGAAGCTGGCTGCCCAGCTATTTCACGGCCTGGACAGGGCGTTCGCTGATCGGGATCGACGCGCTCGCTGCACAATTGCGGGGCCTGACCCCGGCGGTCGGTGCGGTGCAGGGCCTGCCGCCGCTGACCTCGCTCCGCTACGGGCGCAGCTACGAGTTTCGCGTGCGGTTCACCGACCTCACCGGCGGTGGCCCGCTGGCGGATGGCGAGCGGCGCAATGGCGGCGCGCAGCCGGTGGCCTCGATCGATTTCCGCCGCCATGTCCGCCCGACCGGCGTTTCGATCGACCCGATGCTGCCGCTCGAGGCAGACGAAGCCGATCCGCCGGCAAGCCTCGAAGTCTCGCGTCCGCTGCTCGGCTTTCCCGCGTGTCTAATGGCAGGCGGATCGGAAGCCGACCTGCTCGCCGACATCGCACCCGCCAAGCTCGCCGACCGCGCACCCGGTCTCCCGGACGCGGATGTCGATCAGCTCGAGATCATCGTCGAGGTAGCCACGCCTGAACCGGGCGCAGCAAGCCGCTATCGACCGCTCTACACCGTTACGCGCGCCTATCCGGCTACCGGATCGCTCACGCTCGATTTCGAGTGGACCGACATCGCCGACGCTCGCGACCTGCCCGTTGCCCCGTCGGGGCCGATCGCCTTACCGACCTCGCGCAACGTCCGTCTCCAGCTAACGCCGCTCGCCGCGGCCAAGGCCAACTACTATGCGGGCGAAGACGTCCGCCGCGGCCAGACGCGCATGGTCGTGATGCGTGCGCCTGCGCAGGACGAGCGCAACCTGCTCTCGCAGGGCGGGAGTTCGCTGATCGAAGGCTTCTTCCTGCAGCCCGCCGAACCCGCATCTCCGGCACTGGCGGCAGCGCAGAAGAGCGCCGGCCATGGCGCGCTGCTCGGCGAGGATCCGCTCGGCCGCCTCGCCACAGCGCTGGACCTCGACCGCAGTGGCGCCACGCTCCGCGCGCGTTCGGGCCAACGGCTGATCATCGGCGCCAGTGCCCTGCTGCGCCATGTCATCGGCCCTGACGGCGCAAGCCTCAGTTTCGCCACTGCGAACGAGATGACGCGGCTGTGGCTGGTCGCAATCACCCTCAAGCTCGATCGCGACTGGAGCTGGGACGGGCTCGATCATCTGCGTATCGAGCGTGACGGCCGCGAGGTCGGCCGCATCGGCGGCAGCACCAGCGCCGGGCATGAAGCCACGGGGGATGCCGAGCGCGACAGCTCGACGCTCCTCTTTCTCGATGCCATCGACCCCAAGCCCGCAGCCGGCGCCTTCCCGCGTCCGCTCGATCCCGAATACCGGATCACCCCCGTCTTCCGCACGGCACCCAATCAGGAGGATGCACCGATCGAGGCGGATATCCTGCTCCCGGTGACGACACCGCCGGCGCAGGTGCCCAAGCTGATCTCCGCCGGGCTGGCGCTGTCCCCCTATCGCCGCGACCCAGCCTATTCCGCATCCGAGGAACGGCAAAAGGCGGTGTGGCTGGAATTCGACCGACCGCCCGACGATCCGGAAGATCGCTTCTATGCGCGCGTGCTGGCGAGTGCGCCCGATCCCGTGCTGACCGACCAGACACAGGATGTCGCCGATGTCTGGGATCTGCCGCTCCCCATCGACCCCGAACCGATGCGCCGGATCGTCCCCGGCCAGAGCGACGATCGGGCCGGTCAGGGCAGCATGCAGTTGCTGCAGCCGACCTCAAGTCCGATCCATTTTCTCTTGCCGCTCCCGCCCGGATTGACGCCCGACGCACCCGAATTGTTCGGCTTCTTCACCTATGAATTCCGGGTCGGCCATTTCGGTATCTGGACCACTGCGCAAGGCTTTCCGGGCCGGGCGCAGCGCGTTTCCGGACTGCAGCATGCGCCGCCCCCGCTCGCCTGCGCGGTCACGCGCACCAAGAGCCGCCTCACGGTGAGCGCCGCCTTTGCCGAACCGGTTCGCGACGGGCGCCCGGTCCGCCCAACGCCGCCCGTCACCGATCTGTGGGCGCTACTCTATGCCCGGGTCCATCAGGCCGACGATGCCGACCGGCGCAACATCCTGCTCGGCACGCGCCGGCTCGATCCACCGCGACGGCGAAAACAGCCGCGCGGCAGAGGTGGCTTCGGTGGCGACGTCGCCAGAGCGGGCGCCGATGGCAAGACCGATTGGTCGAGCGCAGAGATCACCGCCAGCCTGGCTCTGCTGACGCTCGGTCCCGATGCGCCGCTCAGTTGCCTGGTGGTCGAAACGCTGCCCGGGGAGTCCCCCTACCCTGACCCGGTTGCCGGTCAGCTGGGCTATGAACGCTTTCTGCGAACCTCACCCCTGACAAGCATCCCGCCCATCTGCTGAGCGGGGTGCTTGGGCCGGCCAGTTCCCCCCGAACTGGCCGGCCCTATTTTAGGATGCGGTCGCATCCTCTGCAGCAACATGGATCGTGCCGACTTGCCGGATATCCTCCGACGACGCGCCCGCGAGCACGCGATAGGCACCCGGCCGCACGCGCCAGCCGCCCGCCTTGTCGTCGTAGAAGGAGAAGGCACGCGGATCGAGCGTCAGCGTCACCTCACGCTTGCCGCCCGCGGGCAGCGCGACCTTCTGGAACGCACGCAGCGCCCGTGGCGGTTCACCCGGGATCGCTTCGACGGGCTCGACATAGAGTTGCACGACCTCCTGCCCTGCCCGCTTGCCGGTGTTGCGCAGCGTCAGCTTCACCGTCACCGGCTTCCCGCCCGTCGCCCGCGCCGGCACGCCGAGCGGCGAATAGGCGAAGCTGGTGTAGGAAAGCCCGTGGCCGAAGGGGAACAGCGGCTTCACACCGCGTGCCTGATAGCCGCGATAGCCGACCAGCAGCCCCTCCGAATAGGCGCTCTTCGAGGTCTTGAGATCGGCCAGGTCGTCCCCGCTGCTCTGCGGGAAGGTCACCGGCAGCTTGCCCGACGGGTTGACCTTGCCGGTCAGCACATCGGCGAGCGCCGCCGCACCACTCTCGCCCGGCAGCCACATGCTGACGATCGCCGGCGCCTTTTCGGACCAAGGCATCGTCATCGCGGCACCCGAATTGACCACGATCGCGGTCTTGGGATTGGCTGCAGCGATCGCCTCGACCAGCCGGTTCTGCTCGCCGGGCAGATCGATATTGGCGCGGTCATAGCCCTCGCCCTCGGTGGTCGAGGACGAGCCGACGATCACGATCGCCGCATCCGCGCCCTTCGCCGCCGCGACCGCCGCCTCGAACGACGGCTGCGGCTCGCGCACGCCGAAGCTGAGGTTCTCATAGGGCGTGCCGCCATTGGCGTAGTCGATGCGGATCGGATAGCCGCGACCCGCCTCCAGCGTCACCTGCACCGTGCGGCGCGGCACCGGGAAACCGAGCACGTCGCGATTGTCGGGAACGACCTTGCTCGCCTTCTCCAGAATGACCTTGCCGTCGAGCGTCACTTGCGGCGTGCCGGTGCCGCGTACGCTGAACTCGTGCACGCCGCTGGTGCGCGGCCAGAACATCCCGTCCCAGCGAATCGCGGCATAGCCGGTCGCCTTCGGCCCGGCGACATTGCCGCTGATCCAGCGCACGAAGCGCGTCACGCGCTCGGTCTTGACCGGCTCGCCGCTCGCATCCGCGGTCATGAAGTAGCTGCCGGTCAGGCCGGTCTCGCCGCGTTTGCCGTCCGGGCTGAACAGCTTGGCATCGGCGGCGGGCGGCGTCTCCTCGTTGTCGACGCCCTTTTCATAGGTGATGCGCACGCCCGGCAGCGCCGCACGCAGCGCATCCAACGGGGTCTGCGTCTCGAACGGCACGACGTTGGAGCTGCCGCCGCCCTGCATGCGCACGACATCGGCATTGGAGCCGATCACCGCGAGCGACTTGATCGAGCGGTCGAACGGCAACACGCCATTGTTCTTGAGCAGGACCATCGCCTCTTCGGCCGCCTTGCGCGCGATCGCGGACTGACGCAGCGGCGTCGCCGCTTCCGGACGCGACGTTCCGCGCTCGATCACACCGCTGCGCACGATCAGCCGGACGATGCGCCGGGCATTGTCGTCGATCTGCGCCGGGCTGACCTTGCCCTCGGCGACTGCAGCCTTGAGCTTGTCGCCGAAATGCTTGGGCGGGCCGGGCATCTCCAGGTCCATGCCGGCATTGACCGCTTCGGCGGTCGTGTGCGTCGCCCCCCAGTCGGACACGACGAAGCCCTTATAGCCCCATTCCTTCTTGAGCAGGTCGGTCAGCAACCAGCGATTCTCGGCGGCAAAGACGCCGTTGATCTTGTTGTACGACGCCATCACCGACCAGGGATCGGCCTCGCGCACCACCATCTCGAACGCGGGGAGGTAGATTTCGCGCAACGTCCGCTGATCGACGATCGAATCGACGACGAAGCGGTAGCTCTCCTGATTATTCACCGCGAAATGCTTGAGCGAGACGCCGATCCCCTCGCCCTGCACGCCGCGCACATAGCCAAGGCCCATGCGCCCGCTGAGCCACGGATCCTCGGAATAGGTCTCGAAATTGCGGCCCCAGCGCGGGGTGCGGACGATGTTGACGGTAGGCGCGAGCAGCACGTCGGCGCCATGCGCTTTGGTCTCGCGCGCCACCGCCGCACCGACCGTGGCGGCGAGATCGGGATTCCAGCTCGCCGCCAGCGCGACGCCGACCGGGAAGACCGTCGCGGGCTTGCCGTCGGGCGAGCGCACGCCGGTCGGCCCGTCGGTCATCTTCACCGCCGGGATGCCGAGGCGCGGGATCGGGTTGAGCGCCATCGAGGATTCACCCGCGAGCAGCAGGATCTTCTCGTCCAGCGTCAGCCGAGCCATCAGGTCGGCGACCCGCGCCTCAAGCGACGCCTTGGCATCGCGATAGACCGGTGCGGCCTCCTGCGATCCGGCCGGCGCCGTCGTGGCGAGGGTCAGTGCAATTGCCGCACCCAATCTCATTTGATCGCAGCCAGGCTGGCTTCGGTCTTCGCGAGCAGCTCGTCGGTGAGCTTGCCGTCCGAATAGGGCTGAAGCTGCTTGAGGCCGAGGCCCTTGATCATCTCCAGCTGCGGCAGCTGGGTCAGGCCCGGCAGTTCCTTGTCGAGCACCGCCTTGGCCGCTTCGTTGGCGAGCAGCTCGCCGATCGGCGTGTCGAGGTTGAACTTGGCGGCGGGCTTGGCGGCATCGGCAGCGGGCGCTGCGGGTGCGGTCTGGGCCATGGCGACGGCGGGAACGAGCAAAGCCGCCCCGAGCATGAGGTGAAGCTTCATCACGTGTTCTCCTTGGTTTCGGCGGTCTGTGCGCCGGATTGGCTGCCGAGCTCGGCGATCATCGCCTCCCGGATCAGGAATTTCTGGACCTTGCCGGTCACGGTGGTCGGGAATTCCGCGACGACGCGGACGTAGCGCGGCACCTTGAAGTGCGCGATCTGGCCGCGGCAGAAGTCGCGGATGCTATCTGCATCGGCTTCGGCTCCGGCGCGCAGGCGAACCCAGGCGCACAGCTCCTCGCCCATGCGCTCGTCGGGCACGCCGACCACGGCGACATCCTCGATCGCGGGGTGGCTGTAGAGGAAGCCCTCGATCTCGCGCGGGTAGATATTCTCGCCGCCACGGATGACCATGTCCTTCAGGCGGCCGACGATATTGGCATAGCCTTCGTCATCGATCACCGCGAGGTCGCCGCTGTGCATCCAGCCCTCGGCGTCGATCGACTCAGCGGTGCGCTCCTGCTCGTCCCAATAGCCGTGCATCACCGAATAGCCGCGCGTGCACAGCTCGCCGGGCTGACCCACCGGAACGATGTTGCCGTCGAGGTCGATCAGCTTGCTTTCGAGGTGCGGCTGCACGCGGCCGATCGATCCGGTGCGGCGGTGGATCGGGTCGTCGAGCGCGGTCTGGAAGCTCACCGGGCTCGTCTCGGTCATGCCGTAGCCGATCGTCACGTCGCGCATGTGCAGCCGATCGATCACCTCACGCATCAACGGCTCGGGACAGATCGCACCGGCCATGCAGCCGGTACGCAGCGAGGCGACATCGAGGCTGTCGAGCACCGGATGCGCGAGCATCGCAATGAACATCGTCGGCACGCCGTAGAGCGCCGTACAGCGCTCCGCCGCGACCGCACGCAACGCCGCCTCGGGATCGAAGCCGGGCGCGGGATAGACCATCGCCGCGCCGTGCGTGAGGCTGGCGAGATTGCCCATCACCATGCCGAAGCAATGATAGAGCGGCACCGGGATGCAGATGCGATCCTGCGCGCTCAGTCCCATCCCGCGACCGACGAAATAGCCGTTGTTGAGGATATTGCGATGGCTGAGCGTCGCACCCTTGGGCAGGCCGGTGGTGCCGCTGGTGAACTGGATGTTGATCGGATCGCGGGGATCGAGATCGTCGGGCAGCGCCCCCGCCGGATGCGCCGCGACATCGGCAAAGGACAGCCAGCCCGGCCGCTCGTTCCCGCCGATCAGGATGCGTGCGCGCAGCGTCGGCAACCGCTCGGCCCCCAGCGTCTCGATCATCTCGGCATAGGCGCTGGTCTTGAAGCTCTCGGCCGCGACCAGCGCAGCGAGACCGACCTTGTTGACCGTATATTCGACCTCCGACAGGCGATAGGCCGGGTTGATCGTCACCAGGATCAGACCCGCACGCGCCGCCGCGAACTGGGTCAGCGTCCATTCGGCGCAATTGGGCGACCAGATGCCGATCCGCTCGCCGGGCTTGAGGCCCAATGCCAGCAGCCCCGATGCCAGCGCATCGGTCCGCGCGAGCAACTCGGCAAAGCTCCAGCGGATATTCTGGTAGACCGAGACGAGCGCGTCGCGCTCCCCCCATTGTGCCGCCGCGCGCACCAGCGCCTCGCCGATCGT
Organism: uncultured Stakelama sp.; assembly: GCA_964407945.1. Classification (GTDB taxonomy): domain Bacteria; phylum Pseudomonadota; class Alphaproteobacteria; order Sphingomonadales; family Sphingomonadaceae; genus Sphingomonas. The sequence continues at coordinate 18,689 of CAYOXO010000011.1, read as the reverse complement.
ATGCTCGATCAGCGGCGGCGTATCGGTGCCACGGACGTGGCTGAGACCGGGGGTGACGAAGTTCATTTGCCCGGCACCTCGCAAGTGAAGCTTGCGGCATCGTCGGTCGAGCCCTTGCCATCCCAGCGCGCGACCTTGGGCCAGGCGCAGAGCGGGCGCGTGCGGAGCGCCTTGGCGGGGAAGCCGAGATAGCCGAACATGTCGTTGTCGAACTTGGTCGCGACGATCCGCTCGGGCGCGGGGCCGCCCTTGTGCCAGCTATCGAGCGTGCCAAGCGCGTCGAAGACGTTCGGGCCGGGTCCGGCGAGGCAATGCGACATGCCCGGCGCCATGAACAGGCGGATGCGGTCGCGGGCCTGGGGATCGGCGGCGAGTACGCGGCCGACAAAGCCGATCGTGTTCTCCGGCGGGATCGCCGCATCCTGCCAGCCATGATACATCAACAGCTTGCCGCCGCGGCGGAAGAACGCCTTGAGATCGGCGCTCTCGATATCGAGTTCCTTGCCGAGCTTCGCCTTGGCCAGCGGATAGTCGCTGGCGAGGTTGAAGCGCGAGGCCGGCCAGTCGGCGTCATTGTGGACGAAGTAGCGGAAGAACTCGCCCGAGAATTTGGCGTGCTGGGAATCGGCGGCGGTCAGCCACATGCCCCAGGTACCCGACTCCGCCTCCGCGCCCGGCGCGAAGCCGGGATAGAAGGACTTGCCGTCCGGCCCCTTCGGCCCGCGATAGAGGTGGCGTGCCGAAGCGACCTGTGCCGGGGTCAGGCACTCGCCAGTCGCGCCCGGCTTGCACTGCAATTCCGCCGGATCGAAGCTGCACTTGCGCGGATTTTCGATCACGCCGTCGGCAACGCCATCGATTTTGTCGCACTTGGCGAGCGAGGCGGTCTGCAACAGCTTGAGCTGGGTCAGGCCGAGCCCGGCGCCGGGCTGGCGCAGCGCCTGCGCGTTGCTGGCGAAGGCGCTGGCCATCCGCGTCCAGGGGATCGCCGGGGCGCCCGCGATGATCGCGTCATAATCGTCGGGGAAGCGCTGCGCCTCCATCAACGCCTGGCGCCCGCCGTCCGAACAGCCATGGAAGTAGCTCGCGGAGAGCGGCGCGGGATAATAGGCCGCGATCACCTGTTTCGCCGCCTGCGCCGCCATGTGATTGGCGCGCCAGCCATAATCCTTGATCTTCTCCGGCGCGTTGAGCGCCCAGCTGCCGTCGACATCGCTCTTGCCGAAATGGCCCATGTCGCTGCCGACCGAGGCATAGCCCCGCGCCACCGCGCCGCGCATCAGCAGCGCCGGGATGCCGAGATTGGCGCCGAAGCCGCCATTGCCCGCGCCCATCAGCTTGCCGTTCCACGCCGCGCGCTCGGGCAGCCACACCTCGACCTTGATCGACGAGCCGGGGACCGGGGTCATCACCGCCTGCACACGACAGAAGGCCGCGGCGGCCGGCAAGCCCGGCATACCGGGACCGGTATCGACCGTGCCGCCGATCGTCAGCGGGGTCGCGGCCTCGATCCGGCCATTGGCCAGCGCACGGCCGGTGAGCGCGACGCAATTGGCAACGGTAGGCCCCGGCGGCGATATCTGCGTTGGCGTCTGCGCGAGCGTTGGAGTCTGCGCGGTGGCTGATCCCATGACGAGCGCGAGCGCGCTCAAGGTTGCCTTCATTTCTTGAGCACTCCCAGAGAATTCATCCATGCCTGCATCCGGTCGGTCCACACGTCGCTCGGCTTGTCCTGACGCTTCATGCCGAAGCCGTGACCGCCGCTGGCGAAGCTCTCGAACTGCGATCGCGCACCCGCCGCGCGCCACGCGGCATCGAGCCGGGCGCTGTCGCCGCGCGAGATCTTGTCGTCATCGGCGACCGCGACGAACAGCGGCGGCGCTTTCTTGGGCGCGACGATCGGATCGGGCAGCAGGCCGGGATAGATGGCGGCGGCGAAGTCCGGGCGCGCATCCTGCTTGTTGGCCAGCATCGTCCATACCGTCACTGCGCCACCTGCAGAAAAGCCCATCAGGCCGACCCGGTTTGGTTTGACGCCGTAGCGCGCGGCGTTGGCGCGGACGTAGCGCACCGCCTGTTCGCCGTCCGCCGTCGCCAGAGGCCGCAGCGGTTCGACCGCCTTGGACAGCTCAGGCAAATTGGTCATGTAGCGCAGCATCGCGAAGGGCAGATCGCCGCCGGTCTTGAGCAGGCGATAGCGCAGCACGAAGGCGGTGACGCCCTGCTCATTGAGCCATTGAGCGACCGCCTCGCCCTCATTCTCGATCGAGAGCAGGTGGAAGGCGCCGCCGGGCGCAACGATCACCGCGGTGCCGTTCGCCTTCTTGGGATCGGGCCGATAGACGGTCAGCGTCGCATCCTGGACGTTGGTGACGACGATGCCGAACGGCGCGCGCTTTTCCCGGTCGCCCGGCGATGCGGCGGGCTGGTTGGGCCAGAGGCGCACCACTTCCTGTGCCGAAGCGGGTGCCGCGACCGGCATCAGCGCGACGGTGACAAGCGCGGCGAGCGCGGCAAATCCGGCCAGAATGCGCAGCGTGATCTTCTTCATTGCGAGTCTCTCACCTTGGCGATGGCGGCAATCGGCGGGGTCGCGGCGGGCGCCATCACGGTCTGGTCGACGCCGATCGCGAGCAGCGCGGGCTTGGCCGGCTCGAGCCGCTGCCATGCGGGCGCGCCCTTGCCGTTGGGGTCGCCTGTCCGGGCGAAGTGGGTCCAGTAGCTCATGAGCTGCGCTGCCGCCGCGCGATCGGCTGCGGTAGCGTCTGCAGGCAGATTGCCGAACTGGAACGGCACGTCGCTGGCGTGCGCGGCGCCCTTGCCAGCCTCGCGCTTGCCTTCCGCGACATAGCCGAAGCGGTAGAGCCAGGTCGGCGCGCCGGTCTTTGCATGACGGCTGGCGAGCGCGAGCGCCGGCTCGACGAAGATCGCGTCGCCGGCAAGGTGACGGGCCGCCTTCTCTTCCGAACCATAGGCAGTTTTCACCGCATCCGCCCCCGCGCCAAAGTCCTTGAGCAGCGGTCCGTTGACCATCGGCAGGAACGGCGCAGGCACGAAGCCGAGCTCGTCATCGTTGCTTCCGCCGATGAACGGGATGCGCGCCTGCTTGCCGGAAGCGAACACCGCGTCGGCATGGCCGGGCACGAGTTCGTCGTCGGTGACCGGGCCGGAATAGACCGCATCCTCCTTGTTGAGGATGGTGATGCCGCCGCGCACCGTGTCTGCGGGAAGCGCGCGGAGGGCGGCGAGATCGGCGGCGCCCGCCTTGGTGGCAAAGGCGATCCCCTTGATCTGCGCATTCGCCAGCGTAGGCCAGCGGTCACGCCCGCCACCCGATGCGGCGATCGCCTTGTGGAACAGGCCGCGCGCGGCAGGTGAGGCCATCAGCCGCGCCACCGACTCACCGCCTGCGCTTTCGCCGAAGAGCGTGACGTTCGCGGGGTCGCCGCCGAACGCAGCGATGTTGCGCTTGACCCAGGCGAGCGCGGCGATCTGGTCCATCAGGCCCCAATTGGCCCCCGCCCCCAGCGCCGGATGCGCGAAGAAGCCGAAACGGCCGAGCCGATAGTTGAAGGTGACGACCACGACATCGCGCTTGGCGAGCTGCGCCCCGTCGGTCGGGGCCAGCGCGCCCGATCCGGCGACGAAGCCGCCGCCATGGATCCAGACCATCACCGGGAGCTTGGCGCTCGCCGCGGCCTTGGGCGTCCAGACGTTGAGGAACAGGCAGTCCTCGGCCATCGGCGCACCGAGGCTGACGTCGCCCGGCACCGCGTTCTGGACGCAGTCCGCGCCGAAACGGGTCGCATCGCGCGGGGCGCTCCAGCGCGCCACCGGTCCGGGCGCCGCCCAGCGCCCCTCGCCCACCGGCGGCGCGGCATAGGGAATGCCCTTGAACGAGGTGATGCCGTCCGCGGTCGCGCCGGTGAGCGCGCCGCTGTCGATGGTCACCTGTTGCGCGGCGGCGGGCGTCGCAGCGAGCAGGGCAAGAATGAGCAACCGGGTCATTGACCGCCTCCCGTGCGGAATTCGAAGATGCCGGGGCCGGTGCGATACACCGCATAGCCGCCCTCGCGGCGCAACAGTTCGGCCCCCTGTGGCGCGGTGATCGCACCGAAGCGTTCGGGCACGCGGATGTCGCCGCCGGTGTTGGCGGGGATTTCGGCAGTGAGCGTCAGGCGGCCGCTCTCGACCTTCCAGCGCGAGGCGGCGCGGCCGCGGATCGTCTCCATCACCGCCTCGGCCGAGGCGAGACCTGCGGGGATGGCGGGCTTGACCAGCACGGTCTTGTAGCCCGGCGCACCGGGGCGAAGGCCGGCGAGCCGCTGGCGCATCCAGTCGGCGATCGACCCGAAATAATGATGATCGCGCGAGCGGCTTTCGAGGCTCCAGCTCTCGAACATCGTCGAATGGCCGTTGGCGATCCACCAGCCCCAGCTCGGCTCATCAGTACGCGTCGCGACGCGATAGGCGAGATCGGCATGGCCGTAATCGCTCAGCATCTCGAGCAAATGGCGCGTGCCATAGACGCCGGTGCGCAGCCCCTGCTTGTCGACGTCGCGCGCGATCGCATCGGCGACGCTTTGCTCGCGGCCCGCCGGCGCCATGCCGAAGGCGAGCGGGAGGACATTCTGGATCTGCGCCGCCGGCCCGGCAACGCCCTTGGCATCGACGGTGCGGTACCAGCCATTGGCGTCGTCCCAGTAGCGGGCGTTGTAGGCGGTGCGGATCGCCTCGGCGAGCTGGCGGTAGCGCGCCGCGTCCTCGGCCTTGCCGATCACCGCCGAGGAGCGCGCCAACAAATCCGCCTCATGGAAGAAATAGGCGGTCGTCACCGCATCGACCCCGCCGCCCCGTGCGTTCAAGAAGTCGAGCGGGCCCGGCGGCATCCATTCGCTGAGGCCTGAGGCGCGGCGATAGTCGGGCGCCTTGATATAGGTCGCGGTATAGTCGACCAGTCGCCGCTGCATGTCGTGGTTCTGCGCCAGGATGCGCGTGTCGCCATAGGTGGTGTAGAGCTCCCATGGCAGGATCAGCGCGGCGGCGTCCCACGGCGTGGTCGGGCCCCAGATGATGCTCCAGCCCGGCGTGTTCTCATAGCCGTAATAGGGGGTCGCGGGGACAATCTCGGGAACTTCACCGTTAGGCGCCTGCGCATCGCGGAAATCGGCGAGCCATTTGGTCCAGACGCGCGCAATGTCGAGGCTGCGCGCGGCCGCGCCCGCCGAAGCCTGGGCGTCGCCGGTCCAGCCATTCTTCTCGAACGCCGGGGTGTCGGTGACGAAGCCGTGGAGGTTGTTGAGGATGGTGCCGGTCGCCGCCGCATCGATCTTGCCGAGCAGCGGGTTGGCGCTGGCGAAGCTGCCGGTGCGGGCGACGGCGGAATGGACGATGCGCGCCTTGAGCTTGGCGCCGGGCACGCCGCGCACCTCGACATAGCGGAAGCCGCGATAGCCGAAGCTCGGTTCCCAGCGCTCGACGCTCTTGCCTGCCAGCGTGTAGCGGTCAGTCTGGAGCTGGGCGTGGATCAGGCCCGAGACCGGGACGACGCGGCCATCCGCCGTCAGCTTCTCGCCCGCCATCATCGAGACGGTGGCGCCGCGCGGGCCGCTGACCTCGAGCACCGGGCGGCCGGCAACGATCCGGCCGAAATCGTGCACCCAGACACCGGGCGCGGTTTCCTTGACCGAGACGGTGTCGATCGTCTCGACCGCCTCGATCGGCTCGGCATTGGCGGCGGCGAGCTTGCCCGCGGGTCCGGCGACGACCGCTGCGGCCTGCCATTTCGCGCGGAAGCCGGGGCGATCCCAGCCTGAAGGCAGCAGCCGGGCGTCGTAGCGTTCGCCGCGATGGACGGAATCGCTGCGGGTCGGGCCGTCTGCGGATTGCCAGCCCTCGCCGGTCGCGACCGTCTGGCGCGTACCATCGGCATAGTCGATCTCGAGCTGGGCCTTGAGTGCCGGTGCGGCACGCCAGGGCGCCGCGTGGAAATACCATTCGTCGGGATCGGTCAGCGCGTACCAGCCGCGACCGAGCTCGGCGCCCAGCACATTCTCGCCCGCGCGAAGCTGAGCGGTGACATCCTGGGTGTAGCTCAGCACGCGCTTGTCATAGGCGGTGAAGCCTGCGCCGAGCGGGGAGCCGACCTGCGCGCCGTTGAGCAGGATGCGGGGCATCCCGGCTCCGACATAATAGAGTCGCGCGCGCGCGACCGGCTTGCGCGCGACGGCGAAGCTGCGGCGCAGCAGCGGCGCGGGCGCCTCGATCGGCAGGACGAAGGCGACGCGGGGGACGCCTGCGGGAATGGCCAGCCCATCCGCCTCGACCGAACCGCCGGTGAAGGGGTTGTCGTTACGCGCGAAATCGGTGCGGAACGGCGCGCTGCCGGTGCCTGTGACCGCGACAGAATGGATCGTCGCGGTCTTCGGTTCGGCAGCCGCGAAGCCGATCGTGCCGTGACTGTGGGTCGCGTCTTCCAGCGTATCGACCGTCTTTCCGTCGAGCTGGGTAACGATGCGCGATCCCTCGGCGCGGATCGTCAGGCGGCTACGCTTGTCCTTGAGCGGAGCTGCCAGCGGGATGCGCTTGAGGATATCGGTCTTGACGCTGGCGCTCGATCCACCGGGATAGCGGCGGACGCTGGCGGTCAGCGTAGCGCCGGCGGTGCCTTCGCTCAGCGTCCAGACATAGGCGTCGCCATAGGTCTTGCCGCTGGGCAATGCGCGGAAGAGGATATCGACCGACTTGCCGGTCAGCGTCAGATCGACGTCGAGCGTCAGGTCGCGCCAGTCATGCGCGTCGGGCGTGCGCCCGGCGATCCACTGCGCCTGCCAGTCGGCGGGAGTGAGCAGCCCCATTTCCCATGCGCCGGGCGCGCTCCAGCCGCTCGGCCGGCCTTCGGCATCCCAGGCCTGGACGCGCCACCAGTAGCGGCCCCGCGACATGAGCGCGGGGCCAGCATAGGCGATCTGAACATTGTCAGCCGAGACGACCTTGCCGCTGTCCCAGACGAACTCCCCCCGGTCGAGCGCCTCGGGCGAATGCGCGACCTGGATTCGGTATGCGGTCTGGCGCGCGACCGGCGAACGCCAGGCGAGCCGCGGCGCAGGCTCGTCGAGGCCGATCGGCCCCGACGCATATTCGACGCGCAGCCCCTCGGGTACTTTCGCCGGATCCGCCGCCTGAGCGGGCGCCAAAGCGACCAGCAGGAGCGCCCCGGTAAAAACCCGGAAGCGGCCGATGCAGTGGCCGCTTCCGGAAAAGGGGAGTGTACGCAACACGCCGATAGGCCTCTAGAATTTGGTTCGGACGCCGAACGAGACCAACCGGCCCAGCGAGAAGCCGTTGGTGTAGCCGGTCGAGCTGTTGAGATACGGCGGATCCTGATCGAACACATTGTCGACGTTGACCGTCAGCATCGTGTCCTTGAGCGCACCGCCCAGATCATAGGCGAAGAACAGGTCCACCGTGTTGAAGCTGCTCACCCGCGTCTGCGGCGGAACGCCCAGCATCGGATAGCCGCCGCGATGGCTGAACGTGGCACGCGCGGTGAAATCGCCGACCTTCGCCCCCAGCGCGGCGTTGAGCGCAAGGCGCCCAGTGCCGTTCTTGAGGTTGTCGTCGAAGCCAGCGCCCTGAACCGCCTGAGTCTTGCGGTTGAGCGTATAGGTGCCGGAGACGCCGGCGTTGATCGATCCGAACCCGGTCTCGCGCAGATAGGCGAGGTTGAAGTCGATGCCATCGACATGGATCGCGCCCAGATTGGTGCGGCGCGCGTCCATGATCACATAGGGCGAGGTGCCGAAATACAGGCTGTCGAGGCTCGGCGCGCCGTTGAGCGGCCTGCTTCCCACCAGCGCCTTCACCTGTGCCAGCGTCGGATTGGTGATGTAGAAGCTCTTATAGCCCGGATCGGTGAAGAAGACCGGCGACAGGAACGGCGGCACCGAGATCGCATCGGTGAAGCGGACATTATAATAGGTCGCGCTCACCACCAGACCCTGGATCGCCTTGGGCGTCCAGTCGAAGCCGACCGACCAGGTCGTCGCCTTCTCAGGCTTCAGATTGGCGTTTCCGCCCGCCAGGATGATCGTCGGCCGCAGGATGTCGAGCGGCGAGCTGTTCGACGCGCGGAACGGGCTGAACAGCAGGATCTGCGCGCGCGCATCGGCCAGGCTGGTCGTGTCGGCCAGGCTCGGCGCATGGAACGATGTGCCGTAATTGCCGCGGATCAGCAGATCGTCGAACGGCTTGTAGTTGACGCCGATCTTCGGGTTGGTGCTGCCGCCGACATCGTCATAGCTGTCGTGCCGGATCGAGCCCGAAATCTGCAAGGCGCGAAGGCCCGGCATCCCGTTTCCCGATCCCACCAGCGGGATCAGCGCCTCGGCGAACACCGACTTCACATTGCGGCTGGTGACCGACCCCATCGCGTTGGTGAAGACGTTACGGCGATCGAGCGAGACGAGTGAGTCGAGCTTCTCGAAGAAATATTCGGCACCGATTGCCAAGCGGATATCTCCGCCGCCGATCGTCGCGACCTTGCCATCAAGGATCGCGCGGGTCTGGAACATCTCCTGATCGGCCTGGCCGTAATTCTCAAAATCGCGGATCGCGGCGAGGACCGCCGGATTGCTCTTGCCCGGATCATAGGGATTGAGCGCGGTAGCGAGCGTGGTGCCGGCGAGCGCTGCCGTCGCGGCGATGGTGTTGATGGTCGGCTCGCGGATCAGCGAATAGCTGCTGCCGTAGTTTGCCTCGGTGCGCAGCTGCCAGCGGTCGCTCAGGTCGATCGACAGGCTGGGCGAGACTCCCCAGCTGTCGAAGCGGGCGCGGCTCTCCATGCTCTCGCCGAATACATCGGCGAAGGAGATGGCGACGCTCTGCACGGGCGACAGGCCGATCGGGCGGAAATAGGGATTGGTGAAGACCATCGTGCCGGTGAACCCCGGCGTGGCGTTGAGCCGCGTCGTGTCGCGGCGCGACCAATAGGCGGTCGCTTCGAAATTGACGCTGTCGCTGAGCGCCTGAGTCAGGCCGGCGAAGACGGCGTGGCGCCGTTCACGCGGATAGATATCGGCATAGTCGGTCGTGTCGCACTTGTTGACCGTGTTGGGCGCAAGCCCGGGCGCCGCGTGGCTGACGCCACCCACGGTGAAGTTTCCCGGCGAACAGGTCGTCGCGCGAAAATCCTGCCCGCCGCGCGCGGTCTGATCGGCACGCACATAGTCGCGGTCGATGCCGAGGATATTGTCGTGCCAGGCATAGCTGTACGAGGCGAAGATCGAACCACTGCCCCAATCCTTGCCGACGGTGATGTTGCCGTCGACCGTCTTGTAGTCGTCAGCGAAGCCATAGCGCACATTGGCGCCGACCCCGTCGAAACGCTTGCGGGTGATGAAGTTGATCACGCCGCCGATCGCGTCCGAACCATAGATCGCCGAGCCGCCATCGGGCACCACTTCGACCCGATCGATCAGATCGGGCGGAACGATCGAGGGATCGACCGAGGTCTGGAGCACGCCCGCACCGACCATGCGCCGCCCGTTCATCAGCACCAGCGTCGTGGTGCCGCCCGACGCGCCGAGATTGCGGATATTGGGCCGCACGATCGGGATCGACATGTCGCCGCTGCCGCTGGGCACGGTATTGAAGTTGCCGACCTGCGGGATCGAGGCGAGCAGATCGTTCGCCGAGGTCGCGCCGCTGGCGATGATCTGTTCACGCTTCACGCTGACGACATTGGTGCCGGTCGGCGCGACGCCGCGCAGCAGCGTACCGGTCACGACGACTTCACTGCCCTCCAGTGCCTCGGACGGCCCCTCCTCGACCGCATCGGTCGCGACTTCCGAGATCTGCTGGGGCCGAGCGGCGGCCGCAGCCTCGATCACGAAAGCGCCGCCCGCAGCAGCTCGGGCGCGCAGGCCATGACCTGCGAGCAGCCGGTCGATCGCCTCGGCCACCGAGTAGTTACCCCTAAGCGCCGCTGCATGCTTGCCGCGCACCAGCGCGGGATTGAAAATGATCTCGGTCCGGGTCTGACGGCCGAGCTGAGTGAGCGCCGAAGACAGGCTCTGCGCCTCAAGCTGGACAGGCGCACGCGCGGCAGCCTGCGCTACCGCCGGCGCGACCGTCATGGCGAGCGGCGCGAGGCTGACAAAGGCCAGCAGGTGAAGTGCGGATTGACGACGGCGCATGTAGTTCCCCTCCCATTTCCAAGCTGGTTTCCACCAGTCTTCAAAGGGGGAGGACGTGCGCTATTCAGTTTTCCACATCGGTTGCCGAACTTTTTTTGTCCGGCGTTGTCGGTGATGTCCGCGCGATCACCATACTGCCGTCTGCGAGCCGCTCGACCCGCACCGGCAACAGCTCACGGACAAGCCCGGTGAAGCGGTCGGCATCACCGGTCCGGAAGACGCCGCTGATCCGCAGGCGCCCGGTCTCGTCGTCCAGCACGCGGATCGAAGTCGCGGTATAGCGGCTCATCTCTGCGGCCGCGGTCGCGAGCGGCGCATCCTCGAGCGACACATAGCCCTCACGCCACATCAGTTCGCTGCCGACATCCACCGCCGCGACGCGCTGCGGCACGCCAAGCTCCGCCACCAGCGCCTGCCCCGGCTTGAGCAATGTCGGCGCGGGATCGAGCGGCTCGGAAGCAGCCGAGGCGCGATCGACGACGACGCGCCCTTCGACCAGCACCACCTTCATCCGGCCGGGGTCGAGGCGCACCTCAAAGACGGTGCCGAGCGCCGTGACCCGCCGCCCCGCCGCCTCGACCGTGAACGGACGGCTGGCGTCCTTGGCCACCTCGAACAGCGCCTGACCGCGGGTCAGCCGTACCAGCCGGCTACCCGGCGTATAGGCCAGCGCGACGGCGGTGTCGGTGTTGAGCGTGACGCGCGTGCCATCGGGCAGTTGGACGGTCCGGCGCTCGCCCTTCGCAGTCGAGAAGCGGATCGCCGCCGGCTGAGGCGCACTCGCCGCCGCAACTTCGTTGCCGGGCGCCTGCGCCGAACCGTCGGCGAGCTGAAGCTGTCCAGGGAGCAGCACCGCCGCCGCAGCAAGGCTGGCCGCTATCCCCGCGCCCACCGCCGGGATCCAGCGGCGGCGGGCAGGCCTGGTGGCGAGCGCCGCCTGGCGCAGAGCGGTCAGGTGCGGATCCGCGTCGGCTTGGTCGAACACGTCCCAGACGCCATTGGCCTTACGGAAGGCGCGGGCATGGGTTTCGCTTGCTGCGAGCCAGGCGTCGAAGCTTGCCTGTTCGGCTGCCGTCAGATCGCCCCGGTCGTGCTGCAGCACCCAGTAGATTGCGGCCTCGTCCGGGGTCATGCCCAGTGTCGGATTGGTGCGTGCGAGCGAGATCATTGATCGCCCATCCGGCTGACGAGATGCGCCATCGCGCGCGTCATATGCTTCTCGACCGCGCTGACCGAGATCCCCAGTCGCGCGGCAATGTCGAGGTATCGCATCCCTTCCAGGCGTCGCATCACGAAGACCATCCGCGTCCGTTCAGGCAGTTCGAGGAGCGCGGCGGTGGCATGCACCAGCGCCTCCTTGCCCAATAGGACGCGCTCGGGCGAAAAATCCACATCGCCATGCTGCTGTCCGTCGAAGCTTTCGTGATCCGCCTCGAACCGGCTGCGGCGACGGCGCAGACGATCGGTCAGCACACTGCTCGCGGTTTCGAACACATAGCCACCGACCTTGTCGATATCGTCGAGGGTGCCGCGCTTGGCGAGCCGCAGGAAAACTTCCTGGATCAGATCCTCGATCTCGCCGCGATCCCGGATGCGGCGCGAGAAGTAGCGATTGAGCGATGCACGGAAGCGTGCATCGAGCGTCTGGAGCGAGACTTCGTCCCGGCCTGAAATTGGTTTTGGATTTGCGTCAGTCATCCGTCTCGCCTCGCGCGCGAGGCTGCAACGGTTCGATGCGCCTGACAATCTGCCTTGCGGCAAGGCGCATCCGTGTGCGGAATGACCGCCCTGCCGGCGATCATTCCGCAACCGGTTCAGCTGCGTTCGGAGTCGAGCATCTCATGCTCGGTCGCGACCTGCTGCGCCTTGCCATAGCTTTCGATCAGCAGCTGATAGGGCGGGAAGATCTTCGTGTAGACCTGGGCCCATTCGGCGGCGTCGTCGCGATGCCAGGTGCGCTGCAGTTCCGACGCCACGGCCGCGGTATCCATCGGCACCACGCCCGCCTGGACGACGCGCGCCAGCGTGATTTCCTGCGCCATCTTGGAATAGGTGCCCGATGCATCGACGACCGCAAACACTCGGTAGCCGTCCTGCACCGCGCTGATCGCCGGGAACGCCATGCAGACGCTGGTGATCGTGCCGGCAATGATCAGCGTCTTGCGGCCGGTCGCCTTTACCGCGGCGACGAAGTCGGGGTTGTCCCAGGCGTTGATCTCGCCCTTGCGCGCGACATAGGTGGCGTGGGGTGCATTCTCGTGGATCTCGGGGATCAGCGGTCCGTTGGGGCCCTGAGGCACCGACGCGGTGGTAATGACCGGGATGCCGGTGAGCGTGGCCATGCGGGCGAGCGCCGTCGCGTGATTGCGCAGCACGGGCATCGGCATATCCGCGACGGTCTGGAACAGGCCGCTCTGGTGATCGATCAGCAGCAGGACGGCATCATCGGGATCGATCACGGGACCGGCGCCGTTGAAATTGGCGGGGGTGGACATGGGGTATTTCCTTGAGCTTGGGGTTGCCCGCCGGGGCGATGGTCGCACCCCGGCGGGCGAGGCAGGTCAATCGGCCTTGTCGTACGAGAACTGGATGCCGGCGGTGCCGCCCGTCTCGATGAACAGGTTCATGAAGGCGGGAACGGTCTCGCTACGCTTCCAGTCGCGCTGCAGCTCGCAGAAGAGCTGGGGCACCGAGATCATCTTGCCGCCCGCCTGTTCGATGCGGCGCAGCGCGGCATCGTGTGCGGCGAGCGAGGTGCCGCCGACGGCATCGACCGGCACATAGACTTCGTAGCCTGCGGCCAGCGCGTCGAGCGCGGGGAAGGTCAGGCACGCCTCGGTCCACAGCGCAGTCATGATCAGCTTCTTGCGGCCGGTCGCTTCGACCGCCTTGCGGAATTCGACGTCTTCCCAGCTGTTGATCGTGGTACGGTCATAGGTGGGATAATCTGCCAGAACCTTGCGAACCTGGGGGATCGGCGGGTGATTGAGGCCGGTTTCGACGTTCACGGTCGAGTGGACGATCGGCAGACCATAAGCGACCGCCGCCTTGGCGGTGCCGACGATGTTGTTGACCAGCAGCTGGCGGTCCATCGAGGCGATGGAGTTCACCTGAACCGGTTGATAGTCGATGATGATGAAGGCCGAATTCTGCGGGGTCAGCAGATGGTCGTTCAGCGGGTCGCGGATTGCTTCGCTGGCCATGACGTTTCCTTTCGTATTGCGTCCTGTGTTGGGGGGCTGCGACGGCCGAACGCCAAGCCGTCCAGAAAAGGGGGACCCGGCTCCCTTGGGGAAAGAGAGGAGCCGGGTCCGCGTCAGGCCGCGGCGTTCGCGAACCTGCCGCTGTTGAAGTCGTCGATCGCCTGACGGATTTCCGCCTGGCTGTTCATCACGAAGGGGCCGTAGCCCGCGATCGGCTCGTCGATCGGCTCGCCGGTGAGAACAAGGATCATCGCGTCGCCGTCCGCGTGGACGCGCACAGCATCGCCCTCGCGGCTTAGCAGCAGCATCTCCGCCTCGCGCACGCCCTCGCTGCCGTTGACGGTGATGTGGCCGCCGAGCACCACGAGCATCGCGGTATGCCCTTCGGGCAGGTCGAGCGTCAGGTCGGCGTCGCGGTTGAGGCGCACGTCCCAGACGTTGATCGGCGTGAAGGTCCGCGCAGGCCCTTTCGCGCCGAGCAGGTCGCCCGCGATCACCCGGGCCAGGCCCGCGCCTCCGGGAAGCTCGACGGTGGGGATGTCCGCTGCGGTGATGCCCTGATAGCCGCCCGGCGCCATCTTGTCCTTCGCAGGCAGATTGACCCAGAGCTGGACCATGCGGAACGGGCCGCCGGTCTTGCCGAATGCCGGGGAATGATACTCCTCGTGCAGGATCCCGCCGGCGGCGGTCATCCACTGGACGTCGCCGGGGCCGATGATGCCGCCGTTTCCGGCCGAATCCTTGTGCTCGACCTCGCCGTCATAGACGATCGTGACCGTCTCGAACCCGCGATGCGGATGCTGGCCGACGCCGCGCCGGTCGGTGGTCGGCGCGAAATTATAGGGTCCTGCATAGTCGAGCAGCAGGAACGGGCTCACCTGCCCGCCAAGGCTGTTGTACGAAAAGAGCGAGCGGACCGGAAAGCCGTCGCCGACCCAATGCTGGTTCGGGTTGCTGTAGGTGCCGAGGATCGTCTTCATGGTCTTTCTCCCGCGCCCTCCGTCAGGGAAGGCAGCTGTTGGAGAACAGAATAGTCACGCACCAATCAGACCAGAAGATTGCGAATTTGGACTCAGCGTCCTAAAATCAGGACAATGCAGGATCTCAACGATCTCTATTTCTTCGTCCAGGCGGTCGATCATGGCGGCTTTGCCGCGGCGGCACGCGCGCTGGGGATGCAGAAATCGAAGCTCAGCCGCCGGATCGGTCTGCTCGAAGAGCGGCTCGGTGTCCGGTTGATCCAGCGTTCGACACGGCGCTTTGCCGTTACCGAGATCGGCCGCGAATATTACCGCCACTGCGTCGCGATGCTGGTCGAGGCCGACGCCGCGCAAATGGCAGTCGATCAGTCGCGCGCCGAACCGTGCGGCACCGTCCGCCTGAGCTGCCCGACCGGGCTTCTGGCCTTCCAGTTCGGCGAATTGTTCGCGCGCTTCATGGCGCGCTACCCCGATGTCCAACTGCATATCGAGAGTACCAACCGCCGCGTCGATGTGATCGGCGAAGGCTTCGACCTTGCCATCCGCGTGCGCCCGCCCCCATTGGCCGAGAGCGACCTCGTCATGCGTCGTTTCGACGAGCGCACCATCCGGATCGTTGCCAGCCCCACCCTGCTGCAAACGCAGTCCATCGCGCTGCCATCGGACCTTTCGGCGCTTCCCAGCTTGGATTACGGGCCGGCCGGTGGCGAGCATCGCTGGCGCCTGATGCACAGCGACGGCAGCATTGCCGAAGTGCGCCACACCCCGCGGCTGGTCACCGACGACATGGCCGTCCTGCGTCAGGCAGCGCTGGCGGGAACCGGCGCCGTGCGGCTACCCACGCTTGTCGTATGGAACGATCTACAGGAGGGGCGGCTCGCAACGGTGCTGCCCGAATGGAGACCGCCGAGCGAGATCGTGCACGCGGTATTCCCCTCGCGGCGCGGCCTCCTTCCCTCGATCCGCGCCCTGCTCGACTTTCTGGCGGACGCGTGCGCCGCCCACCGCGAGCGCATTCCGGAATCGGGCGCCGACGTCGAAGGCTGAAGCCACCAGAGTTTCTCGGGACCGGTCGCGTGCGCAGCATAAGTGCCGGCTGCGTAGCGTCATTTTAGCGCTATCATCACCCTCGCCGCATTTTGATCTCGCCTTTCCCCCCACACGCGGTATGTGTCGATTAACTGACAACGTTATCAGGGAGAGGGGCGTTGGCCGCACCCGTCATACAACCAAGCTCGACCGATCCGGCATCGGGCGATGCAACCGCACAGGGCGTCAACGCGCCCGATCTTCAGTTCTTCGTCTTTGCGCTGTTCTTCATCTTCGGCGGCATCACCTCGCTCAACGACGTGATCATCCCGAAGCTGAAGGAGTTGTTCACGCTCAGCTACACCGAAGCGATGCTGGTGCAGTTCTGCTTCTTCACCGCCTATCTGGTGATCGGCATTCCCGGTGCGAATCTGATCAAGAAGATCGGCTATATGCGCGGCGCGGTCGCTGGCTTGCTGACGATGATGGTCGGCTGCCTGCTGTTCATCCCGGCATCGCAGAACGCAACCTATGGCATCTTCCTGTTCGCGCTGTTCGTGCTCGCGAGCGGTGTCGTGATCGTCCAGGTCGTCGCCAACCCGCTGATCTCGCTGCTCGGCAAGCCGCAGACCGCGCACAGCCGCCTCACCTTCGCCCAGGCATTCAATTCACTGGGCACGACCATCTTCCCGATCGTCGGCTCGATCCTGATCCTCGGCAGCTTGGCCACCGTCACTGCCGACCAACTCTCCGGCCCTGCGCTCGAAGCCTATCGCGTCGCGGAGAGCGAGGCGATCATGCACGGCTATCTCGGCATCGCCGCGGCGCTAGCGGTGGTCGCCGCGATCGTCTGGATGTTCCGCAAGAAACTGCCGCATGATGCAACGAGCATGGCGGGCAAGGAACTGGTTCGCCTTCCGCGCTATGCTGTCGGCCTGGTACTGATCATCGCAGGCGCAGTCGTGGCGACGCAGGTTCATGCGGTGGTCGGCCTGCTGCTGATCCTGCTCGCGCCAGCGATCTGGCTCTATGACAACGATCTGCTGACCCGCCCGCGTTTCAGCTTCGGCGCGCTGTGCATCTTTCTCTATGTCGGCGCGGAAGTCTCGATCGGCTCGCTGATCGTCAACTATCTGATGCAGCCCGGCGTGATGGGGCTTCAGGAACAGGCAGCGGGCAAGCTGATCGGCTTCTATTGGGGTGGCGCAATGATCGGCCGTTTCATCGGTTCGGGCCTGATGCGTGTGATCAGCCCAGGCAAGCTGCTCGCATTCGTCGCAATCGGCGCGGTCGCACTGATCCTGATTTCGACCAACACCACTGGCAATGTCGCGGGTTACAGTCTGCTCGCGATCGGTCTGATGAACTCGATCATGTTCCCGACGATCTTCAGCCTCGCCTGCGAAAAGCTGGGCAGTCGCGCGGCGGACGGATCGGGGATCATCAACATCGCCATCTTTGGCGGCGCCGTGGTGCCCCTGGCGACCGGCGCCCTCGCCGATGCGACCGGCAGCCTCGCGCTGGCGCTGATCCTGCCGGCGCTTTGCTACGCGGTGATCGCGGCGTTCGGCTATTACGCCCGACGCCCCTATGACGGCCCCGTCGCGGGCTGAAACGCAAAAGGGCCGGTGAGGAAACTCACCGGCCCTTTTTCTTTGCGTGGTGCCCCTGGCCGGACTCGAACCAGCATGCCTTTCGGCGGTCGATTTTGAGTCGACTGCGTCTACCATTTCGCCACAGGGGCCCGTCGCGAGCGCCGGTCGCTAGACGATGCGAGCGCGGCGGGCAACCGACTTTACCTGTGACGTAATCGATCACTCCTCCGCAAGCATCTATCCGGCCTCTATCAACCAGGGAGGCTCAGATGCACCGCCGTAATCTTTTGCTCGCGCTTACCGCCGGAACGATCGCCACCACCCTCACCGCTCCCGCTCCCGTGAAAGCTGCCGCGAAGTCCGCTCCCGCCCACGTCACTGCCCAAGACGGCACCCGGCTATTCGTCCGCCGCTGGGGTCAGGGCCGGCCGATCGTCTTCACGCATAGCTGGGCGCTCGACAGCAGCATGTGGGGCCGGATGTTCCTCGATCTCGCTGAGCGCGGCTTCGAATGCGTCGGATTCGACCGGCGTGGCCATGGCCGTTCGGATGCGCCCGCATCGGGCTACGACATGGACACGCTGGCCGACGATCTTGCCACGGTGATCGGCGACCGGCGCGACGTAATCCTGGTCGGTCATTCGATGGGCGCGGCGGAGATCCTGCGCTACATCCAGCGGCACAGCACCGCGCGGATCGCAAAGATCGTGCTGCTCGCGCCGGTCACACCCTTCCTGCTCAAGACCGCGGACAATGCGTTTGGCGCGCCCGAAGCCTTCTTCGAAGGCATCCGTACCGAATGGCGCCGGGACTTCCCCAGATGGATCGAGGCCAACAAGGCCCCGTTCTTCACGCCCGAAACATCAGTCGAGACCATGAACTGGATGGCGGCGATGATGCTCAACACCTGGCTACCCGGAGCGATCGAATGCAACCGCGCGTTGATCGGAACCGATCTACGGCCGGCGCTCGGCAAGATCGACAAGCCGGTCCTCGTCATCCACGGCACGAAGGACGCGTCCGCCCCGATCGAGATCACCGGCCGCCCGACCGCGGATGGAATCCGCGGCGCGAAGTTCAACATCTATGAGGGCGCACCGCACGGCCTGTTCATTACCCACCATGATCGTGTGCGTGACGACATGCTCGCCTTTATCGGGTGAATCCGGCTCGGCCTATGCGGCGCCAAGAACCCTGCGCTCCAACTCCTCGCGGGAGGAGACTCCGACCCGACGATAGATACGACGCCGATAGTCGTGGAGCGTATGCGCACCGATGCTCAGGTCACGCATAATTTCACCCGGCCCGCGCGCCATCACCAGATGCCGGGCCACCTCCCGCTCCCGTGGCGAGAGGTCCAGTTCGGCGAGGCCACTCAGTACCTTCAACGCGAGAGGCACCTGCCGCTCGATCAAGGCAAAATAGGATTGAGGCGCGATCGCCTCGTCACCGTTGTCCAGGCCGACAACCGGCTCGACAGGATAGAGCCGCACGACGATGCGCCCATAGGGGGTCGTATGCGCGACTGCCGGCGCTCGCGCGGCACGCCGGATCATCGGCGCAAAGAGATCCGGGGCGGCATCCTCGATCGCGGTACGGCGGAAGTTCTGATCGAATTGCACACCGAGTAGCGCGCGGAGGAGCGCCTCATAGCCCCGGCTCGCTTCGATCAGATGGCCGTCGCCA
>CAYOXO010000010.1:0-59195 GCA_964407945.1 uncultured Stakelama sp. | reverse complement strand
TGGTGACCGCATGGCCGGCGGCGCGGGCGTCGCGGACCAGCTTGAAGCCCGGATCGGAGATCAACGGCGTGCCGGCGTCCGAGACCAGCGCGACCGCTTCGGAGGCCATTCGCGCGACCAGGCCGGGGCGGACCGCTTCGGCATTATGATCGTGATAGGGGGTCATCGGCCGCCTCACGCCGAGGTGGCGGAACAGTCCCGCCGTCACACGCGAGTCTTCGACTGCAACAATATCGGCGTTCAGGAGTATTTCAGCCGCACGCGGGGAAAGGTCGCCGAGATTGCCGATCGGCGTCGCGACGATGTAGAGGCCGGGGGCAAGAACGAGTGTCATTGGGGAGCGTCATGGCAGAGGCAGTAGTGAAACCGCAACGGGGCATTGCCTCGCTGCTCCGGGGGCTCGTCATCGTGGGAGCGCTGGCGGTGTCCGCCTGCGTCCGTCCGTCGGGCCCGCCCCCTGCCCCGACTCGCCCCGAACCCGCTCCTGTCCGCCCCGCGCCCGGCCCGGTCCGCCCCGGCCTGCCCGAGGAAGATACCGCACGGCATCGCGTCGCGCTGCTGGTGCCGCTGTCGGGCGGCAATGCCGGGGTCGGCCGCAGCCTGGCCAATGCGACCCAGCTCGCGATCCTCGACCTCAAGGCCGAGGATGTCCGCATCACCAGCTATGACACCGCGACCGGCGCCGCCGCCGCCGCGCAGCGCGCCATCGCCGACGGCAACAAGCTGATCCTCGGACCGTTGCTCGCCGAGGACGCCCGCGTGATCGCGCCGATCGCACGCGGCGCCGGGGTGCCGGTGCTGAGCTTCTCCAACGACACCAGCGTCGCGGGCAACGGCACCTATCTGATGGGCTATGCCCCCGCCCAGTCGATCGAGCGCGTGGTCGACCATGCCCGCCGCAACGGCGTCACCGAATTCGCCGGGCTGATGCCCACCGGCCTCTATGGCGAGCGCGCCTCGACCGCCTTCCTGCGTGCCGTCGAAGGCGCCGGCGGCAAGGTCACCGCGCTCGAAACCTACACCCGCGGCGCGCCGGCGATGAACGCGGCGATCGCCAAGCTCGCCCGCTCGCCCTTCCAGGCGGTGCTGATCGCCGACGGCGCGACCGGTGCGGTCGCCGCCGTCCCCGGCATCCGCCGCGCCAATGCCAGCGCACGCGTGCTGGGCACCGAGCTGTGGAACAGCGATTCGGGGATCGGCGGAGTCACCGCGCTCAATGGGGCGTGGTTCGCCAGCGTTTCCGACACTTACTACCGCACCTATGCCACCAAGTATCGTGCGCGCTTCGGTGCGGCGCCGTACCGCCTGTCGACTTTGGGCTATGACGCGGTGCTGCTGACCGTGCGCATCGCCCGCGACTGGCGGCCGGGCGACCGGTTCCCGACCGCGCGGCTGGGCGATCCGGGCGGGTTCGCCGGCCTCGACGGCGCCTTCCGCTTCGGCCGCGACGGCATCGCCGAACGCGCGCTGGAGGTGCAGGAGATCCGCGGCGGCACCACCGTCACCATCTCCCCCGCGCCGACGGGCTTTGGGGGGCGCTAACTTCACACCATTGGAATGACGGCGCGCGTGTTGTTGTTCCTCCTTTGCCGTTTCTCGAAGAGCCGTGCCGGGGCGCGGTTCATCGATGGCAGCAAATGAAATCCAACATTGCAAGGGCGGGTGAATTCACTCGCCCTTGCAGGGACTTACGAGCGCGCAATCAGCCCCGGACGATCTCGCGGAGGATGGCTTCGAGGACCGGCATGCCGGCGTCGGTGACGGCGAGGCGATTGCCCGAATGCAACAAGTAGCGGTCGAAGTTGGGATTCGCGACTTTCGCCATGTCCACCATTCCCTCCGGAATGTCCGAAAGGTCGATGCCCGCGGTCATGCGCAGCCCCATGACGAGTCGCTCCATCGCCACCTCGGTTTCGGACAGCGGCGTCTCTTCCTGCAGGCCCGAGCCGTTGCGTTCGACCGCGGCGATCCAATTCTCGGGCTTCTTGTGGCGCAGCGTGGCAAGGCCGGTGCGGCGGCCATGCGCGCCGGGACCGACCCCGGCATAATCGGTGTAGCGCCAGTAAGCGAGGTTGTGGCGGCTCTCCGCCCCCGGCCGGGCGTGGTTCGACACCTCGTAGCGCGGCAGCCCCGCGGCATTGGTGAGCGACTGAGTCACGTCCCACAGATCGGCGGCGGCGTCTTCGTCGGGGATCGTCAGCTGACCCTTGGCGGCGAGCGTGGCGAAGCGCGTGCCCGGTTCGATCGTCAGCTGGTAGAGCGAGAGATGCTCGGTGCCGAAGGTCAGCGCGCGCGCCAATTCCGCCTCCCACGCCGCAACGCTCTGGCCGGGACGGGCATAGATGAGGTCGAAGCTGACCCGGCCGAAATGACGCTGCGCGGTGGCGAGCGCGCCCAGCCCCTCGTCCACGCCATGCGCGCGGCCGAGGAAGTGCAGCGCGTCGTCATGAAGCGCCTGAAGCCCGAGCGAGACGCGGTTGACCCCGGCGGCGGCGAGGTCGGCGAAGCGTGCTGCCTCGACCGAGGAGGGGTTCGCCTCGAGCGTGATCTCGACATCGCCTACAGGCGTCCAAGCCTGCGTCGCCGCGTCGATCACCGCCGCGACCGTCTCGGGCGGCATCAGCGACGGGGTGCCGCCGCCGAAGAAGATCGAGCCGAGCCGGCGGCCGGGCAGCAACGCCGCCTCATGCGCGAGATCGGCGAGCATCGCCTTGCGCCACGCATCCTGGTCCACCAACTCGCGGACATGGCTGTTGAAATCGCAATAGGGGCATTTGGAAACGCAGAACGGCCAATGGACATAGAGGGCCAGAGGCGGCTGCGGTCGGGAAGCGTTCATTTGTGGCGCGCTATGCGCCCGAATGGAGGTTTGCGAAAGATGCTGCTGCCCTTGCTGTTGCTCGCGGGATGTTCGGCGCCGCCGCAGGATGCACCCGAACGCGTGATCGAGCCGCGCCGGTTCGAGGAGAATGCGCCGCGCGGGAGCGAGCGGCTGCGCGAGACGATGCTGGACATGCATAACGAAGCGCGCGCCGATGTGCGGATGCCGCCGCTGAGCTGGGATCCGGCGCTGGCCAAGGCCGCGGAAAGCTATGCCCGGGAGTTGGCCCGGCGCGGCGTGTTCGAGCATTCGAAACAGCCCGCGGGACCGGCGGCGCAGGGCGAGAATCTGTGGACCGGCACCCGCGGCGCCTATCGCTACGAAGAAATGGCGCAGCACTGGATCGACGAGCGACGCGACTTCGTGAACGGGCCGGTGCCGAACATCAGCCGGACCGGGAAGTTCGGCGATGTCGGACATTATACCCAGATCGTGTGGAACGGCACGGTGCGGGTCGGCTGCGCCATCGCGAGCAACCGGCGCGACGAGTATCTGGTTTGCCGGTATTCGCCCGCGGGGAATGTGTGGGGGCGGAGGGCGCTGCCTTAGGGGCGGCGAGGATCCATTGGCACCGAAGTCTCGGCTCGATCCGATCGGTCAGCCAGAATGGATCCCCGCCTGCGCGGGGATGACGGACTATGAAGGTCGGAGGCTTCCCCTCAGAACCGCCGGCTGAGCCTCACCGTGAAGCTGCGCGGTTCGCCCGGGGTGGTGCGGGTGAGCGAGCCGGTAGGGAAATAGCGTTCGTCGAACAGGTTGCGGACATTGGCCTGAAGCGACCAGTCGCCGAGGCGGTAATAGAGCGCAGCGTCGACCAGCGTATAGGCGCCGAGCAGGAAGGGCGCGGTCGCCCCCGGCACCGCCGAGGCGGTGCTGGCCATGCGGTTGCTCTCATGATGCAGCCCCAGCCCCGCGCCGAGATTGGCGAGCGGACCGTCCTGGATGGTGTAACGGCCCCAGAGATTGACGATGTCGCGCGGGATCGAGCCGAGCCGCGACCCGACCCGCAGCCGGTTGTCGGCGGTGACCACGGCGTTGAGATGGGTATAGGCGCCGGTCAGCTCGACGCCAGGTGCGGGGCGCCACGCCGCCTCAACCTCAAGCCCGCGGGTGCGCTGCTGTCCGGTGAGGACATAGACGTTGGGCAGGACGGCGTCGGCGGTGGCGACATTGGTGCGGGTCAGTTCGAACACCGTGAGCATGCCGGTGAGGCTGCCGTCGGCGCGCGCGAATTTGAGCCCCCCTCATAGTTCACGCCGTTTTCGGGCGGGAGCGGCGAGCCGTCGGCCGAGCGATAGCTGCCCTGCGGGTTGAACGACTTGGCGTAATTCACATAGGCCGAGATCCAGTCGGCGAGTTTGAGCGTCGCGCCGGCGCGCGGGCTGAACGCGGTGTCGCGCACCTCCGTACCCTGAACCCCGTTGTTGGTGTTGCGGCTGATCGCGAGATCCCAGCGCCCGCCGAGCGTGATCGCGAGCGCGTCGCCGAGCTTGATATGGTCCTGGACATAGATGCCGCGCTGGCGGGTGACGCTCGCGGCGGTCGAGGCCGGAACCGCCGGGTTGTGGGTCGGCACGGTACCATAGACGGGGTTGAACAGGTCCAGCTCATAGGGGCGGCTGGTGTCGTAGAGATTGGTGTCGCTCGACTGACGGCGGCCATAATCGACCCCGACCAGCAGATAATGGTCGAACGGCCCGGTATCGAAACGCGCGCTGGCATTGGTGTCGACGCGGAAATAGGTGCCGTTCTGATCATAAGGGCCGTAAAAGGCGCGGGTCACGCGGCGGCGGTCGGCCGAGATGCCGGTGATGAACAGCCAATTGTCCCAGCTATTGTGGAAATCCTGGTAGCGCAGCGACTGGTGGACGGCGATCGCGTCGCTGAACTTGTGATCGAACACATAGCCCAGGCTCCAATAGTCATTGTCCTGCACCGCCGGGTAGGTGCCGTCGTTGATCGAGAGCGAGCGGCGCACCTGCCCATTGGGATTGGGCAACGCGGTGCCATAGGCGGTGGTCGGTGACCACGGATTGATATGATCGTCGAGATAGCGGCCGAGCAGGGTCAGCGTGGTCTCCGGCGTCGGCTTCCATGTCAGCGCGGGCGCGATCAGGATGCGGCGCTGCCCCGAATAATCGACGAAGAAATTCTGGTCGCGATAGACCCCGGCGAGGCGCGCGAGCAGCGTGCCCGAGGCATTGAGCGGAGCGTTGGCGTCAAACGTCACTTCCTTGAGCGCATGCGAGCCGGCCGCGACGCCGATATCGAGGAAGGCGTCGGCCTGGGGCCGCTTGCTGACGAGATTGACGATGCCCGAGATCGGCCCCTGCCCGAACAGGCCCGAGGCGGGGCCCTTCACCACTTCGACCCGGTCGAGAATGCTCATCTCCGACGTGCCATAGCCGGTGTCGTCGAGCAGCCCGTCGAGATAGGTGGCGTTGGTGGCGTTGAAGCCGCGGATGTTGAAGCCGTCGAAAAAGCCGTAATTGTTGCTGCGCGAGACCCCCGCGACGTTGAACAGCGCGTCGCCGACGCGGCGCAGGCCCTGGGCCGCGATCAGATCCGCGGAGACGGTCGAGATCGCCTGGCTGCTTTCGAGCAGGGGAATATCGGCCTTGGCCGCGACCGGCGCCTCGGCGAGATGACCGGTGATCGTGACCGTGTCGGACGACTGCGAGGGTTGCGCATCCTCGGCTGCGGGCGCGCCGCCGCGGGCTTGCGGCGGGGTTTGGTCGGCATGCGCCGCGCCCGTGCCGAGAAGGATCGCGGCCAGTGCCGCCGAAGCCTGCAAGTTCGTTTTCATGTGTTTCCCGCCCTGTTTATCGAGGGGGCGGATAGTTATTTTGCAACTGACTCGCAATATCGATTCTGTTGGCGAGGTTGAACTGTTTCCAGCGTGCGGTGCATGGGCCGCAGATAGCCGACCAGCAGCCGGGTCACCTCCTCGATCAGGGCCTCGGGATCGATCGAGCCGTGGGGATGGAGCACCGCGTCGTGCGTCAGCGTCTCGACCGTGGTGACGCAGATGAAGGTCGCAGTATCGAGGTCGCGTATCTCGATCTCGCCGCGCCGCTCGTCGAGATAGGCGCGGACCACGGCGAAGATCTCGCGGTCGATCGCCTCGACCTCGGCGAGCTGGCCCATGCGCGGGATCTGTTCGTCGCAGATGCGGTGCAAGTCTGGATCGACGCGGTGCGCATCGATCATCGCGCCGACCAGCACGCGCATCGCGCATTCGAGATCGAGTTCGGCCACCGCCGCCATCGAGTCGCGCAGCAGGTCGAGGATCTGGCGGTTATGGCGTGCGACCAGCGCGCCGACGATCGATTCCTTGTTCGGGAAATATTGGTAGAGCGAGCCGACGCTGACCCCTGCCACCGCGGCGATGCGGTTGGTGCTGGCGCGTTCATACCCCTCGCGCACCAGAATGCGAGCGGTCGCGTCGAGCAGCGCTTCGACCGTCGCGCGCGATCGATCCTGCGAGGCGGATTTGCGGGGATTCATCGCGACGGCGCGGGGCATGACGGTGCGTTCCTGGCAATGCGAGTAGACAATGTGAGCAATAGCTCGCAAATTTTCGGCACGCAATCCGCAAGCCCCGGAGGATGACGATGCCCGCCTATCCCTATGACACGCTGACCCGGTACAAGCGCTGGGCGACCAACGATCTGAACGCCGTCGTGGCGGGCAATCTGCACCGGATCGGGGAGGGCGACCTGATGCTGATCCGGCGGCTGCTCGATCATATCCAGACGGTCGATGCGATCTTTCGCGACAATCTGGAGGGCCGGCCGCATGGGCAGGGGGCGCCGCGATCGGCCGAGCTGCCGACATTCCAGGCGCTGGCGCGCACCGCCGCCGCGACCGCCGACTGGTATGTCGGCTATGCCGACCGGCTGACGCCGACGCAGCGCGACGAGACGATCGACTTCCTCTACACGAACGGATCGCCGGGGCGGATGTCGCGCGGCGACATGCTGTTGCACGTCGCCACCCACGGCACCTATCATCGCGGCAATATCGGGATCATCCTGCAGAAGAACGGGATCGAACCCAATGCCGACCGTCTGACCGATTTCCTGGCGGCCGAACGCACGCTGGAAGCCGCCTGAAAGGACCGATCATGCCCCGGCTCGACACCCAGCCCATCCACCTTGGCCTTGGCGCCACCGCGATCGTCGAGCCGGTGCTGACCGGCCCCGAATGGTATGAGGCCTATGGCGCGCGCCACGCGGGCGATGGCGCGGAGGGGCGCGTGGTGATGCAGCACGACTTCAGCGAGAGCTGGGGGATGTGGGAGGTCCACCCGCTGGGCGCGGAGGTGGTGCTGTGCGTCGACGGGCGGGTGACGCTGATCCAGCAGGGCGACGACGGTGGCGAGACGCGGGTGACGCTGGAAGCGGGTGACTATGCGATCAATCCGCCCGGCGTGTGGCACACCGCCGATGTCGCGCCGGGCGAGCATGCGAACTGCGTGTTCATCACCGCGGGCGCGGGCACCGATCACCGGCCGCGCTGAGCGCGGCTAGCGGCTGGCCAGCCACGCCTCCGCCTTTTCGAGCGCCGCGGGATCGTCGACATCGATCCAGTCGAGGTCGCTGCAATCCACCACCTGCGCGCGCCCTTGCGCGGCGAGGATGCGCATCCCCTCGGTCAGCGAGGGGGCGTCGAGCATGTGGAGCGCGTCGAACAGCGGCTGGCCGATCGCGAACACGCCGGTGTCGTAGCAGTCGTGCGGCTCGAGCCCCTTGCCGATCGCCATGATCGCATCGCCATCGGTCTGCACGCAGGTGACGTCTTCGGGATCGACCCAGGGATGGCCGAGGCGCCGGTCGATGCCGAGCCGCGCGCCATAGCCCGCCCCGGCATAGGCCATACGGCGGTAGAGCGTCGGATCGACGAGATGGTCGCACATCGCCAGCAGCGTCTGCTCGCCCCGCTGCAGCAGCGGCTCGGCGGCGAGC
The DNA here is from genome assembly GCA_964407945.1 of uncultured Stakelama sp. Taxonomy (GTDB): domain Bacteria; phylum Pseudomonadota; class Alphaproteobacteria; order Sphingomonadales; family Sphingomonadaceae; genus Sphingomonas. The sequence continues at coordinate 51,347 of CAYOXO010000010.1, read as the reverse complement.
AGCGAACTGCCATTGGGTTTGCGATAATCCTCGACCCGCACCATTTCGACAAAGACCCGCCAATGGCTCGAGCGCAGATACGCCTCGATCTCGTCCGCGCCATAGCCGAGCACGACGATCGCGCGCGACATGCCCGCGGCGGCCAGCCCCTGCAGCGCGTGCTGGATCAGCGGGCGCCCGGCGACCGGGCAGAGCGGCTTGAACGGCGCGGCGGGGCGAAGGCGGCTGCCCTCCCCCGCGGCGAGCAGGATCGCGGTTTCGATCGTCATTGTTAGCTCCGCGGTGCCGGCCCGCTCCCCCACCCGGCCACCCAGTCAGGATATGCTATGGGTGGTCGGGTGGGGGAGCGGGCCGGCACCGTTCACAGATCAAGCAGCGGCGATGAACTTTTCGACTTCGAGCTTGGCGATGTCGTCGGTCATCTGCGTGCGCGGATGCTTGCAGAAATAGGCCGAGGCCGCGTCGATCGGGCCGGCGAGGCCGCGATCCTTGGCGAGCTTGGCGCAGCGGATCATGTCGATCGCGACACCCGCCGAGTTCGGGCTGTCCTCGACCGACAGGCGCAGTTCGAGGTTCATCGGCACGCCGCCGAACATGGCGCCTTCCATGCGCAGGAAGCAGACCTTGTTGTCATTCTGCCACGGCACATAGTCCGACGGGCCGATATGGACGTTCTCGTCTTCGAGCCGCTCGGCCGCAACCGACTGCACCGCCTCGGTCTTCGACACCTTCTTGGACGCCAGACGGCGGTGGTTCGACATGTTGAGGAAGTCGGTGTTGCCGCCGGTGTTGAGCTGGTAGGTCCGCTCGAGCTTGACGCCGCGCTTGGCGAACAGGTCGGTCAGCACGCGGTGGACGATGGTCGCGCCGAGCTGGGCCTTGATGTCGTCGCCGATGATCGGAACGCCCGCATCGACGAAGCGCTGTGCCCATTCGGGGTTGCTGGCGATGAACACCGGGATGTTGTTGACGAAGGCGACGCCGGCTTCGAGCGCGCATTCGGCGTAGAATTCGCTGGCTTCCTGGCTACCCACGGGCAGGTAGTTCATCAGCACATCGACCTTGGCCGAGCGCAACGCCGCGACGACTTCGTCCTTGGTCGCTTCACGCTCCTTGGCGACGACGAAGGTACGATCGTCGGCATAATCCTCCATGTGATCGGCGACGCCGTCGAGGATGCGGCCCATCTGGACCTTGGTGCCGGTCGGCTCGATCGATTCGCAGAAGATCGCGGTGCAGTTGGGCTTGGCGAAGATCGCGTCGGCGACGTCGTGCCCGACCTTGCGCGCATCGACGTCCCAGGCGGCGACGACGCGGATATCACTGGGGCGATAGCCGCCAAGGTCCCAGTGCATCAGACCAACGGTGTCATTGGCGCCGTCCCGATAATGCGACAGGCCCTGAACCAGAGAGCTGGCGCAGTTGCCGACGCCGACGATGGCGATGTTGATGCTCGACATTTTACTTCACGTCCTTTGGGTGTGGGATGGGGTGGAAACGGGTGAGGCGCCGGCGAGCCGCGCTTCGACCGCGCGGTGCCAGAACAGGCCAATGACGAGGACGACGGTGAGCGGAACCAGCTCGAACCACCAGAAATAGCGCGGGTTACCGGCAAGGCAGGCAAGGAAGATCGCGAGCACGCGCATGTTCGCGCTGAGCAGGCGCATCAGCCCCATCGGGCCCACTGCGGCCTCGCCATAGGCGGCACCGAACGCGGCTGGATCGGGGTGGCGGCGCAGCAGATCGTCGAAGGCGCGGGCAAACCGGTCGGCAGCGGTTGCGACCGAATCATAGAGTCGCACCAGCGGGTTGCGGCTGGGCACCGGCGGGGTGCCGGCTTCGCCCTTGCAGCGGCGATGGAAGCGCGCGCGCTCGCCTTCATAGATGCTCGACTGGACCGCGTGCGCGACGCCCGCGGCAATGGCGAGCGCCCAGCCCTCGACCGTGCCGATCGAGGTGGCGAGGACGACATAGATCAGGATGAAGACGCCGTGATCGCACAGCCCGTCGAGGAAGCGGCCGAGCGCGCTGGCGGTGCCGGTCGCGCGCGCGATCATCCCGTCGAGTCCGTCGGCGATCAGCCAGCCGACCGAAAGCATCAGGCCGACCAGCGCCCAGCGCCAGTCGGTCCAGTTCGAATAGGCGTAGGCGGCGCCGATGCCGAGCGCGAGACCGCCGACCGAGACCGCATTGGCCGATATTCCGCGGGCGACGAACCACGGCAGCAGGCCGCGGCCTGCCGGGTGGATGATCCAGAGGTTCGACGGATCCTCGATCCGGCGATCCCGCGACCGATCCGGCGGAGGAATTGTCATTGGACTGTCACGTACAGCGCGAGGTGGTCACGCAGCAAGCGAATTGATGGAGATTGAGTGGAGCGCGGCTCGACCGACTCTCCATCCGCCGCGCTTGCAAAAAATGCATGTCGCGGAACATCGCCTCGGCCTCCCCCGACAGGCCGTTCCGATTCCCCGATGGACGCCCCGAGGAACCCGGATTGGACTCGCTACCTGTCCCCAAAGGGCGCATGGTTAAGTCATCGGCGCTAGGGGATTCCCAAGCACGGCGTCGACCGACAGCAACTGGAGAGCTGCCGCTTGCAAAGCCGGAGCTTTTCACATGCACCAGACCCCCACACAGGAATATCTTGCGCGCCGACATCGCGAGAGCGTCGAGCGCGCCGATGCCGCCACCGACCCGGCGATCGGCAAGGTCCATCGCGAATTCGCACAGCGTTATGCGGCGAAGCTCGACGGCGACATGAGTCCGATCCGTTCCTGAAGCGAGCGGCGAACCGCCCGCTCCGGACTCAGAATACGGCTGCGACGAGCTGGCGGAAGGCGTCGGCGCGATGGCTCATCGCGTGCTTGGCGTCCGCATCCATCTCGCCAAAGGTCTGGATATGGCCGTTGGGCAGGAACATCGGGTCATAGCCGAAGCCGTTCTTGCCGCGCGGCGGCCAGACGAGGATGCCGTCGACTCGCCCCTCGAACCATTCGACATGGCCGTCGGGCCAGGCGAGTGCGAGCGCGCAGACGAAATGCGCGTCGCGCGACGGGGCGGGTTCGCCCGGAACCGCCTTGTCGGCGATGTTCTTTTCGACCAGCTCCATGGCGACGCCGAAATCCTTGGTCGGACCGGCCCAGCGCGCCGAGAAGATACCGGGATCGCCGCCGAGCGCATCGACGCACATCCCCGAATCATCGGCGAGCGCGGGCAGGCCCGACAGGTCGGCGGCCTGCATCGCCTTCAATTCGGCATTGGCGACGAAGGTGGTGCCGGTCTCGTCCGGCTCGGGCAAGCCGAGCGAGGCGGCGCTGACCGGCTCGATGCCATAGGGGGCGAGCAGCGCGCGAATCTCGCGCACCTTGCCCTCATTATGGCTGGCGATGACCAGCTTGCCGGCGGCGAGCTTGCGGATCGCCTGCGGGTCGCGCCCCTCGCCGCTCACCGGCCCGCCGCCTTGAGCTGGGCGGCGAAGATGTCGGCGCAGCCGATGCGCGCGAGGCGGAGCAGGCGCAGCAGCCCTTCCTCGTCATAGCAGGCCCCTTCCGCGGTCGCCTGCGCCTCGGCGATCTTGCCGTCGGCGAGCAGGACGAAATTGGCGTCGGCGTCGGCCGCGCTGTCCTCGTCATAGTCGAGATCGAGCACCGGGTTGCCCTGATAGATGCCGCACGAGACGGCGGCGACCTGAGTTAGGATCGGATCCTTGGTCAGCGCACCCGAGGCGAGCAGCTTGTCGACCGCGATGCGCAGTGCGACCCATGCGCCCGAGATTGCCGCGGTGCGGGTGCCGCCATCGGCCTGGATCACGTCGCAATCGAGCGTGATCTGACGCTCGCCCAGCGCCGTGAGATCGGTCACCGCCCGCAGGCTGCGGCCGATCAGCCGCTGGATTTCCTGGGTGCGGCCCGACTGCTTGCCCTTGGCCGCCTCGCGGTTGCCGCGGGTGTGGGTGGCGCGGGGGAGCATGCCATATTCGGCGGTGACCCAGCCCTGCCCCTTGCCGCGCAGGAACGGCGGCACGCGCTCTTCGACGCTGGCGGTGACCAGCACCTTGGTATTGCCGAACGCGATCAGCACCGACCCTTCGGCATGGATGGTGAAATTGGGCTCGATCGAGATCGTACGCATCTGATCGGGGGTGCGGCCGCTGGGGCGCATAACGGGAATCTCCTGTGGGTTTCTTGTCCCGGCACCTAAACGCCGGGAACCGAACGCGCCAGTCTCGGTTCGCGATCCGTGGAGGATCATGAATGAAGCGTATTGCGATTATACTGGCCGGTTTGGGGGCGAGTGCCTGTATTCCGCAGGTGATACCGCCGGGCGGCGCGCCGCGCCCGCCCGTGGCCCCAAGGCCGCAGGCGCCGCCGCCTCAACCTTACACGCCCCCGGCACCAGCAGCGCCGGCGCGCCCGATCAGTGGCGAGGCGATCGAATACCAGACCGGGCCGTGCTTCGGCAGCTGCCCGGTCTATCGCTTTCAGGTGAACCCCAACGGCACCGGCAGCTTCACCGGAATCCGCTTCACCGCCGTGACCGGGCAGCGCAGCTTTCGGGTGACGCCCGAACAGGCGGCGGCGCTGGCCCAGTCGCTCGCCCCGTATCGCCCGGCGACCGGGCGGACACGTCGCTTCTCGCACGGCGAGCCGGGGTGCGAGCGCGCCGCGACCGACATGCCGAGCGCCGAGGTACGCTGGCGCGGGCGGCGCAGCACGACGACGCTCTATTTTGACTTCGGCTGCAATCGCGATACCAATCGGGCAATGGCCGATGCATTGGGCAACGCACCCGACCTGATCCCCGCCCTCGCCCCGCTGATTGGTCCGCACCCTTGAATGTTCATGCTCTATCCGGACCGACGTTGAGCTGCCTCGCCCTAGTACTGACCGGGTCGGCGAGCGGGCGCGAGCCCGTGCCGCAACCCTCCGGGGTTTCGCAGATGATCGTGCCCGAGAAATTGCGCGACGCGCGAATCGAGATCGCGTCCGTGACCTGTACCGGCGAGGGGTCGTGCAAGGCCTATCAGATCGCCATCAACCGCGACGGCACCGGCGACATGATCTTCTATCGGAATGGCCAGCGTGAGGTTCGCCGGTTCAGAATGTCCCCCTTCGCCTTTCGCCGGATCCAGATCAGGTTCGAGGAGCTGAGGCCTGCCGCCGACGTCTCGGCAAGCGAGTTCGACCGCAATCTTCACCGCCCGTGCGATCATTGCGCCTTCACCGAATATGCGAGGGTTCACTGGCACCGCGACGACGGAAAGGTTCACGAATTCACGGCACACAGCTATCTGCCGAATGACGGCAGGATGGACAATTTGCTGGAGGCGCAAATCGATCTGCTGGAAGGGATGTTGCCGTCGCTATTGGGGCATCCGTAGAACCGCCCTAGATAGACCCGATGACCACCCCGCCGATCACCGAGTTGACCGATCGCGCACGCGACATCTTTCGCGTGGTGGTCGAATCCTATCTCGATGCCGGGCAGCCGGTGGGATCGCGGACGATATCGCGCATGGCGGGGCTCAACCTGTCGCCCGCGTCGATCCGCAACGTGATGCAGGATCTGGAGGAATTCGGCCTGCTCGCCGCGCCGCATACCAGCGCAGGGCGGATGCCGACCGAGCTGGGGCTGCGCCTGTTCGTCGACGGAATGATGCGCGCGTCCGAACCTTCGGCAGAGGAGCGCGCGGCGATCGAGGCGCGGGCGGGCGGCGGCGGGCCGGTGGAAGAGGCGCTGGCCAGCACCACTGCGGCGCTGTCCGGCCTGTCGGCCTGTGCCGGCATGGTGCTGGTACCCAAGGCCGAACGCGTGGTCCGCCAGTTCGGCTTCGTGCCGCTGGGACAGGACCGAGCGCTCGCCGTGCTGGTGGGCGAAGACGGGTCGGTCGAGAACCGCGTGGTCGAACTGCCATCCGGAATGCCGGCGGGCGCACTGGAACAGGCCGCCAACTACCTGACCGCGACTCTGGGTGGGCTGACGTTGAGCGAGGCGCGGGCGCGGGTCGAGCGCGAGCTGCGCGTCGAGCGCGCGGCGCTGGACGATGCGGCACGGGCGCTGGTCGAACGCGGGCTGGCGGTGTGGTCGCAGGATGGCGGCGACCGGCCGGTGCTGATCGTGCGCGGGCAGGCGCGGCTGATCGACAGCGCGGCGGCCGACGACCTCGACCGGGTCAGCCAGCTGCTCGACGAGCTCGAGGGCAAGGAGGAGATCGCCCGCCTGCTCGACAGCGCGCGCGAGGGCGAGGCGACGCGCATCTTCATCGGATCGGAGAACAAATTGTTCGCGCTGTCGGGGTCGTCGGTGATCGCGAAACCGGTGCGTTCGCTCGACGGGCGGGTGGTCGGCGTGGTCGGTGTCATCGGACCGACACGGTTGAACTATGCCCGCGTCGTGCCCATGGTGGATTTCACTGCGGCGACACTCGCCAGATTGCTGGCCTGAAACACGAAGAAAAACAGGGACTATGACCGAAGAAAGCAAGACCGAAGCGACCGAGGATCTCCGCCAGGAGACCGCGGAGGGCGCCCCCGAAGTCGCCGAGCATGACCGCGTCGCCGAGCTGGAAGCCCAGCTTGCCGAGGCGCAGGCGGCGAGCCTCTATGCCCGCGCCGACGCGCAGAACATGCTGCGCCGCGCGCAGAAGGAGACCGAGGACGCGCGCGCCTATGCCGCGACCGGCTTTGCCCGCGATATCCTGTCGGTCGCCGACAACCTCGCCCGTGCGCTTTCCGCGATTCCGGACGAGCTGCGCGAGGACGAGAAGCTGAAGGGCCTGGTCACCGGACTGGAAGCCACCGGGCGCGAGCTGGACAGCGTGTTTGCGCGCCATGGCGTGTCGAAGGTATCGGCGCTGGGCGAGACGCTCGATCCCAACCGTCACCAGGCGATGATGGAAGTGCCGAGCGCCGACGCCGCGCCGGGCACGATCGTGCAGGAAATCCAGTCGGGCTATATGATCAAGGACCGCCTGCTGCGCCCGGCGCTGGTCGGCGTGGCGAAGAAGCCGGATTGATCCGGACGGCGGCCGCCATCGCGCTTATGGCGCTGGCGGCCCCGGCCGCGGCCGGGCAACCGGCGCTGACTCCCGAAGCCGCGAAACGGCTGCTCAAGAGCCAAGGGTTCTGGCGCGGCCTTGACCCGCCGCCGCGCCAGTTCCGGCTGATCGGATCGATCCATAGCCCCAGGAACCGGTACGATCTGTATTTCTACAACTGGACCAATCCGGTCTCCCGGCACGGGCGGCGGGGCGTGATCCTGATCCGCAACGCGCGGAAATATGTCGGAACCTACGACGTGGCCGTCGAAGGCTGCCGCGTGCAGCGGCGTACCCTGACCTGTTGGGACAGCTGGCAGGGAAGACGCGAGTCGCAACACGTGATCTTCCGCGGCGGAAAACCACCCCAAAAGGTCCTTCTTGGGGGTGAACTCGTTGCACTGGAGCGATAGTGCCAAGGTGCGTGTGGCGCGCAGGCAGGACTAACGTTCATCGAAATCCGTCACCCGGGCCCTGTGCCGGGGTCCACGACGCCTCGTCGGATGCGCAAGAGCCTTGTGCGCATTGCCTGCCTCCCGGTGGCCCCCGGCACAAGGCCGGGGTGACGATATAGTTATCGTATGTGGCGCCCGCACGGCGCTTCCCCTATCTGCTTCCCATGTCTGCGCGCTTCGACTCCGTTCCGCACCGCCGCGCGATCGTCGATCGGCGGGCGCTGGCGGACGAGCTGGCGGCGATCACGGCACCCGATACGATGCGGCTGCGGCAGGCCGGCGCGCTGCGGCTCAAGGCCGCGCTGGAGGCGGGACGCGCCGAGATCGCGCGGCGGCTGGCCGAGCACCCCGCGCGCGGGCATGAGAGCGCGGCGAGCGGCGCGTTCCTGATGGACCAGCTGCTTCGCGTCCTGTGGGACTTCACGCTCGCGCGGCTCTATCCCAACAGCAACCCGAGCGCGGCCGAGCGGATGGCGCTGGTCGCGGTCGGCGGGTACGGGCGCGGCGAGATGGCGCCGTTCAGCGACGTCGATATCGCGTTCATCACCCCGTGGAAGCAGACCAGCTGGAGCGAGCAGGTGATCGAATCGATCCTCTATTCGCTGTGGGACATGGGGCTGAAGGTCGGGCACAGCTCGCGCTCGCTCGACGAGATGGTACGCGAGGCCAAGGCGGACGTGACGATCCGCACCGCGCTGCTCGAAGGGCGCTATGTGTGGGGCGACACCGCGCTGTATGACGAGGGTGCCGCGCGCTTCAAGGCCGAGGTGCAGAAGGACAGCGCGCGCGCCTTCATCGCGCAGAAGCTGGACGAGCGGAACGAGCGCCACCGCAAGATGGGCGACAGCCGCTATGTCGTCGAGCCCAACGTCAAGGAGGGCAAGGGCGGGCTGCGCGACCTGCACACGCTGTTCTGGATCGGGAAGTATGCGCATGGCGTGGTCGAGCCGGCCGAGCTGGTCGGCGCCGGCCTCTTGACCAAGCTGGAATATCGCCAGTTCCGCCGGGCCGAGAATTTCCTGTGGGCGGTGCGCTGTCACCTTCACAACATCGCGGGGCGCGGCGAGGATCGCCTGACCTTCGACTTCCAGCGCGAGATCGCCGAGCGGATGCGCTACGCCGACCGGCCGGGCAAGTCGAAGGTCGAGCGCTTCATGCACTTCTACTTTCTGCAGGCGAAGATGGTCGGCGACCTGACCGGGGTCTTCCTGGCCCATCTTGACGAGAAGTTCGCGGCGCGCGGGAGCCGCTTCGGGCTGCCGCGCATCCGGCGATCGCCGGCCAAGCTCAAGGGCTTCGTGCTCGACCGCGGACGGCTGGCGCTGCCGCGCGATACGTTCTTTGCCGAAGATCCGGTGCGACTGCTGGAAGTGTTCCAGCTCGCCGACCTGCACAAGCTGGAGGTGCATCCGCTGACGATGCGCGCCGCCGCGCGCGACGCCAAGCTGATCGACGAGAAGCGCACCGATCCGCGCGCCAACGCGCTGTTCATGGACGTGCTGACGTCCCCGCGCGACCCCGAGACGGTGCTGCGCTGGATGAACGAGGCAGGGGTATTCGGGCGGTTCGTTCCGGACTTTGGCCGCGTCGTCGCGCAGATGCAGTTCGACATGTACCACCATTATACGGTGGACGAGCATTCGATCCGTGCGATCGGGTTGCTGAGCCAGATCGAGAAGGGCGACCTCAAGGAGGATCACCCGCTCGCCAGCGGAATCCTCGACCAGATCGCGTCGCGGCGCGCAATCTATGTCGCGGTGCTGCTGCACGACATCGCCAAGGGCCGCGGCGGCGACCATAGCCAGCTGGGCGCCGAAGTGGCGCAGCGGCTGTGCCCGCGGCTGGGGCTGACCCCGGCGGAGACCGAGACGGTGGCGTGGCTGGTCGCCAAGCATTTGTTGATGTCCGCGACCGCGTTCAAGCGCGACCTCAGTGACTTCAAGACGATCCTCGACTTTGCCGAGGTGGTGCAGTCGCCGCAGCGACTGATGATGCTGCTGGTCCTGACCATCGTCGATATCCGCGCCGTCGGCCCCGGCGTGTGGAACGGGTGGAAGCGCCAGCTGCTCACCAACCTTTACGACAGTGCCGAAGAGGTGCTGCGGCTCGGCCACAAGCAGAAGGGCCGCAGCGAGCGGATCGCGGCGAAGCAGGCCGAGCTGTCGGTGGCGATCGGCCGCGACATGAGCGCGCTGATCAAGCGGCTGCCCGATGCCTATTGGGTCGCCGAGCCGGAGGATGTGATCGAACGCAACGCGCGCTTCATCGAGCGGGTGGGCGAGGCACAGCTGTCGGTCGAGGCGACGGTCTATCCCGATCGCGGCGCGACATTGGTGACGGTCTATGCCGCCGACCATGCCGGCCTGTTCTACCGCATCGCCGGCGCGATCCATGCGGCGGGCGGCAACATCATCGACGCGCGCATCCACACCACGCGCGACGGCATGGCGATCGACAATTTCCTGGTGCAGGATCCGCTGGGCCGACCGTTCGACGACCCCGGCCAGCTCGCCCGGATCGAGACGGCGATCGCCGAGGCGCTGGCCAACCGCGCCAAGCTGACCGAGCGGCTGGCGGCAAAACCCCTGCCCCGCCCGCGCGCCGACGCCTTTGCGATCGAGCCGGCGGTGCTGATCGACAACAAGGCGTCGAACCGGTTCACGGTGATCGAGGTGAATGCGCGCGACCGGCCGGCATTGCTCCACCACCTCGCCTATGCGCTGTTCCAGTCGAAGGTGACGATCCACAGCGCGCATGTCGCCACCTATGGCGAGCGCGCGGTCGATACCTTCTATGTGACCGACCTGACCGGGGACAAGATCAACGCGGTGCTGCGGCTGAAGTCGCTCGAGCGGCGGATGCTGGACGCGGCGACCGGGCTTGGCGAGTTCGCCACGGCGGCTTGAGAGTACACGACGTCGCTTCCCGTAGCCTCGACCGTCATCCCGGCCTTGTGCCGGGATGACGAGGTGGGTGGTGCATTCCACCCCCACCTAGCCGAGCCGGGCTTTGCACCTTAGGATCGCGGCACCGGCAAGGAGATGGATCGATGGGCGTACTCGGCATGGGCGGGTTCTTCTTTCGCGCGAAGGACCCGGATGCTCTGGTCGCATGGTATCGCGAGCATCTGAACATCGGCATGGGCTGCAAGGCCGACGACACCGATGCCGGCGATGCCGATGACTGGTTCTGGCAAACCCAGGGCGGCCCGATGGTGTTCGCGCCGTTCAAGGCCGACACCGATTATTTCGCGGCCGACAAGCAGTTCCTGATCAATCTGCGCGTCAGCGACCTCGAGGGGATGCTGGAACAGCTCAATGCCGCGGGGATCGCGATCATCACCAAGGACGAATGGGACACGCCGGAAACGGGCAAGTTCGCGCGCATCCACGATCCCGAAGGCAATGCGATCGAGCTGTGGGAGCCGCCGGCATGAAGCCGGTGTGGATCGCGCTGCTCGCCGTCGGCGTCTCGCTGATCTCGACGTTCGTCGCGATCTACGCCGCGCAGGTGAAAAAGACCCGCGACGGCGGCACCGATGCGCATAACAGCACCAGCGGCGACAGCTCCACCGCTTCGGATTGCGCTTCTGACGGGGGTGGCGGCGGCTGCGACTAGCGCAGCCGCACGCGACTCACTTGGGCGAAAGCACCATCAGCATCTGACGGCCTTCCATGCGCGGATAGGACTCGACCTTCGCATCCTCGGCGCAATCCTCTTGGACGCGCTTGAGCAGATTCATGCCGAGCTGGCCGTGCGACAATTCGCGACCGCGGAAGCGCAGGGTGATCTTCACCTTGTCGCCCTCACCGATGAACTTGTGGACCGCCTTCATCTTGGTCTCATAGTCATGGTCGTCGATGTTCGGACGCATCTTGATCTCCTTGATCTCCTGCGTCTTCTGCGACTTGCGTGCGAGGTTCGCCTTTTTCTGCGCCTCGTACTTGTACTTGCCGACATCGAGGAACTTGGCGACGGGCGGATCGGCGTTGGGCGACACTTCGACCAGGTCGAGGCCCAGCTCCTGCGCCTGTTCCATCGCTTCACGCGTGTACATCACGCCCAGATTCTCACCCTCATGGTCGATCACGCGAACCTTGGGCGACTGGATGAATTCGTTGAAGCGCGGGCCGGTGGGCACCGGGGGCGCGAACCCGCGCCGGGACATGGGAGGACGTATAGGAACAGCTCCTGTGACAGTTATAGACCGGTAAGATAGCGCGCCGCAGCGCGACAGGGTAGCCCTGCCGCACGCCTTCAGGCGAAAAAGCCACAGGCTGTGGCGCGAACGCTACGCAATATGGGTGCTGCGGCCCGTTCAGGCAAGCGGAGCGCCTGTGTTCACCCGGCACTGGCTGATGCGGCTGCAACAAACTAGGCAAGCGGCCAGAGCTTACCCACCGGCCGTTCGAGCACCTGTGCGGCGACGGGGTGAAGCACCCGCGGCGCGAGCCGGCCCGCTGCGACCGCCCGTGCCAGCCACTGTTCGATGTCGCCGCCATTCTCGACCCATTTATCGGCGCGCAGCAGGCCATAGAGGCCGGCGGCGAGGACGTGCATGCCGTCATCGGCCTTGCGCCAGCGGTCGGCCGGATTGCGCGCCACCCCCAGTGCCTCGCTGATCGTCTGGTCGAGTGCCTGGCACAGATCCTCGTTCAGATAGCCCTCAAGCGTGGTGTAGCCCCAGCGCGGATCATGCTCGCGGACGATGCGCATCATCACCGCGTCCTTCTCCAGCACCGCCATCGCCGCCTTGGCCGCGGCGCCATCCATCGGGACCGGCGGATGCAACATCTCATGTGCGGCGATTCGCACGGTGAGGGCGACGTCATAGTCCGCGGACTGGAGGAAGGTCTGGCCCTGCACCTTGATCCCGTGCGGCTTGGAGAATTGCAGCAGCACGATCGCAATCTCGGGATCGAAGGCGCGGCCGGTGAGCTTGCGCTGCCATTTGATCACATCATAGTTGGCGAGGGCACGGGCGATCTCCGCGGCGCGCGCCTCGATCCCCGCAGTGCGTTCGGCACGGAAGGCGGCGAAGCCGGCATCGCGCATCGCCGCGAACACCCCGCGCAGACGCGGTGCCTGGGCGGTGAGCCAGGCCCAGTCCTTGGCGTCCCAATACGGGCTGGCCTGATAGGCGGGGCGCACGCGGCCCTCGAGATCGTCGAAATTGGCGATCACCGCGTCGATGGTGGCAAGGTCGGCGCCCGACAAGGTGGTCGAGAGATTGGGACCGAGCAGGCCGTAGTCCTTGCCCGCTTCCTTCCACAGTTTCGGGATGTCGGCGCGAATCGCTTCGGGCAGTTTGGGTGCGAAGGCGGCGGCGGCGGCCGCATAATAGGTCTGATAGAGTGGCTCGCCCGAGAGCGGCCCGAGAAAGGCGAAGGCATCATGCCCTTCCGACGACCCGACCTTCCAGCGAGTAGCGGGTGGCTCGGCCCGTGCGGCGGCGGGGAGGATGGCGCGGGCGGCGGCGAGCGAGCCCAGCGTGGCGGCAAGGAAGAGGCGGCGGTCCATGACTGTGCTATTAGACTAGGACACCAAGGTTCGGCTTGAACGGACTTTGCCCAAGCGATGGCACCTAGGACCATCTCCACTTCGTCATTCCCGTGCAGGCTGGAATCGATTGAGGTTGCCTTGGCGGCTCAATCCGATTGGTCAGCCGGAATGGATTCCCGCCTGCGCGGGAATGACGGATGTAGAAGTGAATCGTTGGGCCTAGCCTGCCGTTCGCAGCTGCGAGGGGGTGAACCCGGTCAGGTCCAGCGCGGCGCGCGCGAAATGCGCCTGATCGGCAAAGCCGTGATCGGCCGCGAGGTCGGCGAGCGAACCCTGCCACCCGGACAGCGCGCGGACGGCGGTACGGGTGCGCAGTTCGAGCCGGAAGCGCTTGGGGCTGACGCCATAGGCGCGCAGGAAGCCGCGGCTGACCGAGGCAGGATCCAGTCCGGCACGGTCGGCCCAGCGCGTGATCGACAGCGCCGGATCGCCGCCGAGCGCGGCGGCGAGCAGATCGGGCCAGTCGTCCGGCCCGAGCGCGACGGGTGTCGCGGTATCGCGCACCAGTTCGGCGGCGGCATGCGGGTCGCGCTCGGCCAGCCGCGCGACGGCGTCGGGATCGGCGATCCGGACAGCGCCTTCGGCAAGACCGGCGGCCAAAGGCAGGTTGAGGACACGCGCGCCCCTGCTTCCGAAGCCATCCTGATGCGCCGACCAGCCGTGATGAATCAGCGCCATCCCCGCTTCGGCACGGATACGGCCGCCCTCCCCGGCTTCGAGATAGCCGCCGTCAAGCACGACCGCGACATAGCCCGCATCATGCCGGTGCCGCGCCAGCGCCTCTCCGGGAGCGTGGCGCGTCCAGCGCTTCATCCCGCACGGCCGGGGTGGCGGAAATGGATCACCGGATAGGGTCGTCCCTGCGGATCGGTTTCGGAGCGGCCGGTGCGGACGAAGCCACGCGCTTCGTAGAAGGGTGCGGCATTGCTCGCCTGCTCACTGGCATCGACCAGCGCATTGGGCGCGATCGACAGCGCATGATCGACCAGCGCCGTGCCGATCCCGCGGCCATGCACCGCCGGATCGACGAACAGCGCGTCGATCATCTCGCCGTCCATGACGAGAAAGCCCTGCGGCCGGCCCGTCCCGTCCACCGCGAGCCATAGCGGCACGTTGGGCAGGAACTGTTCCGCCACCAGCTGGTCGATCTCGATCCGGTCTTCGTCGCTGAGGAACCCGTGCGTCGCATCGACCGCGGCGCGCCAGATCTCCAGCGCGCGCGGCACATCCGCAGCGGTTCCGGCGCGGATCACGGCTTGAGATCGGGCGGCGTGGCTTCGTCCCGGAGCCACGCGATCGCTTCGGCAAGCGGGATCACCCGCTGCCCCTCGACGCCAAGCGTGCGGATGGCGACGGTGCCCTCCTCCGCCTCGCGCTTGCCGACCACCAGCAGATGCGGGACCTTGGCGAGGCTGTGCTCGCGCACCTTGTAGTTGATCTTCTCGTTGCGCAGATCGCTGTCGGCGCGGATGCCCGCGGCCTTGAGCTGGGCCACGGCGTCCTTGGCATAATCGTCGGCGTCGGAGACGATCGTCGCGACCACCGCCTGGGTCGGCGCCAGCCAAGCGGGCAGGCGGCCGGCGAAATGCTCGATCAGGATGCCGATGAAGCGCTCGTAGCTGCCGAAGATCGCGCGGTGGAGCATGACCGGGCGATGGCGCTCGCCATCCTCGCCGACATAGGTCGCGTCGAGGCGTTCGGGCAGCACGCGGTCCGACTGGATCGTGCCGACCTGCCACGTCCGGCCGATCGCGTCGGTGAGGTGCCATTCGAGCTTGGGCGCGTAGAAGGCCCCCTCGCCCGGCAGTTCCTCCCAGCCATATTCCGGCGTCGCGAGCCCGGCCATCTCGACCGCGTCGCGCAGCTCCGCTTCGGCCTGGTCCCACATCTCCTCGGTCCCGAAGCGCTTTTCGGGGCGCAGCGCGAGCTTGATCGAATAGGTGAAGCCGAAATCCTTGTAGACGCGGTCGGCGAGCGCGCAGAACGCCTTCACCTCATCGACGATCTGGTCTTCGCGGCAGAAGATGTGCGCGTCGTCCTGGGTGAACTGGCGCACGCGCATCAGCCCATGGAGCGCGCCGTGCGGCTCGTTGCGGTGGCAGCAGCCATTCTCGTAGAAGCGCAGCGGCAGATCGCGGTACGACTTGATCCCCTGTTTGAAGATCAGGATGTGTGCCGGGCAGTTCATCGGCTTGAGCGCCATCCAGTCGGCGTCGTTCGAGACGATCGGGCCGTCATCCTCGACGTTCGGCACCTCGTCGGGGATCACGAACATATTCTCGCGATACTTGCCCCAATGGCCGGACTGCTCCCACTGGCGCGCGTCCATCACCTGGGGCGTCTTGACCTCGCGATAGCCGGCGCCGTCGATCGCGCGGCGCATATAGGCCTCCAGCTCGCGCCAGATCATATAGCCCTTGGGGTGCCAGAAGACGCTGCCATGCGCTTCCTGCTGGAGGTGGAACAGGTCCATCTCCTGCCCCAGCTTGCGGTGGTCGCGCTTGGCGGCTTCCTCAAGCTTGTGGAGGTGCGCGTCGAGCTGCTTCTTGTTGAGCCAGCCGGTGCCGTAGATGCGCGTCAGCTGCGCATTCTTCTGGTCGCCGCGCCAATAGGCGCCCGCGACGCGCATCAGCTTGAACGCCTGCGGATCGAGCTTGCCGGTGCTGGCGAGGTGCGGGCCGCGGCACATGTCGAGCCAGTCGTCACCCGACCAGTAGACCGTCAGTTCCTCGCCCTCGGGCAATTCCTTGGCCCATTCGGCCTTGAAGCTCTCGCCCTCGGCCGTCCAGCGGTCGATCAGCGCCTGGCGGCTCCACGCCTCGCGACGGAGCGGTTTGTCGGCGCGGATGATCTCGCGCATCTTCTCCTCGATCGCGGGCAGATCGTCCATCGAGAAGGGATCGCGCGAGGCCGGGGCCATCACGTCGTAATAGAAGCCGTCGTCGGTCGCCGGGCCGAAGGTGATCTGCGTGCCCGGGAACAGTGCCTGTACCGCCTCGGCCAGGACGTGCGCGAAATCATGGCGGGCGAGCTCGAGCGCGTCGGCTTCGTCGCGCGAGGTCACCAGCGCGAGCTGCACGTCATGGTCGAGCGGCCGCCCGATATCGCGCAGCTCGCCATCGACGCGCGCGGCGATCGCCGCCTTGGCGAGGCCGGGGCCGATCGCCGCAGCGATGTCTGCGGGGGTGGTGCCGGGCGCGACTTCGCGGACCGAACCATCGGGAAGCGTGACGGAAATCATGTTCATTTCGGCAATCCTGTTTGGTGCGCCTTACACAGCGGACGGCGCCGGGAAAAGCTGGCGCGAAAAAGTCCGGAGCGGAAACAGGTGCCGTGCGCCCTCACCCGTCACCGGGAGAGAGTCCGCCGCGGCTAGATGCGCGTGCGGCTCACCCGGTCGCCCCGGGTGGTGGTAGTGAGGAAGACGCGCGCTCGATTCGGCATAGGAGGGAGATAGCGCGCAATCGTTGCGGATCAATGGCGGTCGCTTCCGCTCCTGCTTCCGCATCGCTACAGGCGGTCGAATGGCCCTCGCCCGCCTTGTCCTCACCGATTTCCGCAACCACGCCGCCGCGACGCTGACGCCCGGCGCCGGCTTCGTGGTGCTGACCGGCGACAACGGCGCGGGCAAGACCAATGTGCTTGAGGCCGTCTCGCTGCTTGCGCCGGGACGCGGGTTGCGGCGGGCACCGTTGCCCGAGATCGCACGGCAGGGCGGCAGTGGCGGCTTCGCGGTGGCGGCGACGCTGGTCGAGAGCGTCGAGATCGGGACGGGGACGCAAGCCACCGCGCCCGAGCGGCGGGTGGTGCGCGTCAATGGCGCGGCGGCGGCGGCGACCAGTCTTGCCGAATGGCTGACGGTGCTGTGGCTGACGCCGGCGATGGACCGGCTGTTCGTCGAGCCGGCGAGCGAGCGGCGGCGCTTCCTCGACCGGCTGACGCTGGCGCTTGCGCCCGGCCATGCCCATCACACCGCGCGCTACGAGGCAGCGATGCGCGAGCGCAATCGGCTGCTCGGCGCCGATGAACCTGCAGACCCCGACTGGCTGACCGCGCTGGCCGCGCTGATGGCCGAGCATGGCGCAGCGATCGATGCGGCACGGCACGGCGCGGTCGAGGCGCTGGCGGCGCGGCTGGCGGATCAGCCCGAAGGCGTATTTGCGCGGGCCGGGCTGGTGCTGGAGGGTGAGGCGGTTCCCGATCTGGTGCAGGCGCTGCGGGCGGGCCGGGCACGCGATGCAGCGGCGGGGCGCACCCTCACCGGGCCGCATCGGCAGGATCTGTCGGTGACGCATCTGGGCAAGGGACAAGCGGCGCAACTCTGTTCGACCGGCGAACAGAAGGCATTGCTGCTGGGCATCGTGCTCGCCCATGCCGAACTGGTCGCGGACCGCACCGGCCGGGCGCCGATCCTGCTGCTCGACGAGGTCGCCGCACATCTCGACCCCAGCCGCCGACGCGCGCTGTTTGATCGGCTGGCGGGACGCGGACAGGTGTGGATGACCGGAACCGAGCCCGAATTGTTCGACGGAATCGACGAAGCCACGCGCTATGCTGTTCGCGATGGCGTGGTGCAGCCCGCCTGACGCCGCCGCCGCAGCGCACCGCGATGCGCAAGCTGGCCACGCCGCTCCAGCAACGCCATCCGGCCGGTATAGCCGATGGCGAAGACCATGAAGGCGATCGTGACCGCGAAGACCAGCAGCGCGTCCATGATCATGCGCTCCATAGCGCATGCAGAGCGGCGATCAGGGTGATGCCGCTGACCATGCCCAGGATCAGCTCAAGCGGCTTGCAGGCACCGAGCCAGTCGGTGATCGCTTCCCATCGGGTGCGGTGGTCGCGGACCAATCGTCGATGACGTTCCATGCCGCATCAGATGGCCCGGACCCGCATAAACTTGCCACGGCGAACCCGCCCCGCGGCCATTAAGTTTCCATAAGCGCGCCGGCGCCACCGGACGGCCCATTTTGCTTCCGTTTCGTGACTCGCGACCCTATATGCTCGGCATGGAATCGAACGATCAGAACACCCCCGAAAACACTCCCAACGCGAACAGCTACGGCGCCGACAGCATCAAGGTCCTGAAAGGCCTGGACGCGGTGCGCAAGCGGCCCGGCATGTATATCGGCGACACCGATGACGGTTCGGGCCTGCATCACATGGTGTTCGAGGTCTCGGACAATGCGATCGACGAGGCTCTGGCCGGGCATTGCGACAAGATCATCATCCAGCTGAACGCCGACGGATCGGTCAGCGTCGAGGATAATGGCCGCGGCATCCCGACCGGCATCCATGCCGAGGAAGGCGTTTCGGCGGCCGAGGTCATCATGACCCAGCTCCACGCCGGCGGTAAGTTCGAGAACACGTCCGACGACAACGCCTACAAGGTGTCGGGCGGCCTGCACGGCGTGGGCGTGTCGGTGGTCAACGCGCTGAGCGAATGGCTCGACCTCAACATCTGGCGCGATGGCGAAGAGCATTACATGCGCTTCGCCTATGGCGACGCCACCGCGCCGCTCAAGGTGATCGGCAAGGCGCCGGAGGGGAAGAAGGGCACGCGCGTGACCTTCCTCGCCTCGACCGAGAAGACGCCGGGCGACGGCGGTACGTTCAAGAACCAGATCGAGTTCGACTTCGACAAGCTCGAGCATCGCTACCGCGAGCTGGCGTTCCTCAATTCGGGCGTGCGCCTGTTCCTGCGCGACGCGCGGCACGAGGAAGTCAAGGAAGTCGAGCTGTTCTACGAAGGCGGCATCGCCGCGTTCGTGAAGTGGCTCGATCGCAACAAGTCGCCACTGTTCCCCGATCCGATTTCGGTCAACGGGCAGCGCGACGATATCGGCATCGACGTCGCGCTGGAGTGGAACGACTCCTATTATGAGAACGTCCTCTGCTTCACCAACAACATCCCGCAACGTGACGGCGGCACCCATCTCGCCGCGTTCCGCGCGGCGCTGACGCGCACGATCAACAGCTATGCCGACAAGTCGGGGCTGCTGAAGAAGGAGAAGGTGACGCTCACCGGCGACGACATGCGCGAGGGGCTCACCGCGATCGTTTCGGTCAAGCTGCCCGATCCCAAGTTCAGCTCGCAGACCAAGGACAAGCTGGTCAGCTCCGAAGTCCGCCAGCCGCTCGAAGCGCTGATGGCCGACAAGATGTCCGACTGGCTGGAGGAAAATCCGGCGCTGGCCCGGGCGATCATCCAGAAGGTGATCGACGCCGCCGCCGCACGCGAGGCCGCCAAGAAGGCGCGCGAACTGACCCGGCGCAAGGGCGTGATGGACATCGCCTCGCTGCCCGGCAAGCTCGCCGACTGCCAGGAGCGCGATCCCGCCAAGTCCGAGCTGTTCCTGGTCGAGGGTGACTCGGCAGGCGGATCGGCCAAGCAGGGCCGCGACCGGCATTTCCAGGCGATCCTTCCGCTGCGCGGCAAGATCCTGAACGTCGAGCGCGCGCGCTTCGACCGGATGCTGGGATCGAAGGAAATCGGCACGCTGATCCAGGCGATGGGCACCGGCATCGGCCGCGACGATTTCAACATCGAGAAGCTGCGCTACCACAAGATCGTCATCATGACCGACGCAGACGTGGACGGCGCGCATATCCGCACGCTGCTGCTCACCTTCTTCTATCGCCAGATGCCTGAAATCATCGAGGCGGGGCACCTCTTCATCGCCCAGCCGCCGCTCTACAAAGCGAGCAAGGGGCGGTCGGAAGTGTACCTCAAGGACGATGCTGCGCTCGACGACTATCTGGTCGAGGGGGGCGTGGGCGGCAACCGCCTGGAGACCAGCGAAGGGCCGCGCTTCGGCGAGGATCTGGCCAAGCTGGTCGAACATGCCCGCCGCATGAAGACGCTGATGCGCTATGTCCCGCGCCGCTACGATCCCTCGATCATCGAAGCCCTGGCGCTGGGCCGTACGCTCGACCCCGAAGCGACGCGCGAGCAGCGCGGCGAGCGGCTGGCAGCAGTGACCAAGCGGCTCGACCTGACCGACGAGGATGCGCGCTGGTCGGCGCGCGTCACCGAGGATGGCGGCTTCCACTTCGAACGGCTGTGGCGCGGCGTGACCGATCACCACATCATCGAGGCGGCGTTCCTGGCATCGGCGGAGGGGCGCAAGCTCCATGCGCTCGCGGCGGAGCAGGCCGATAGCTATGCGGCGGTGTCGAAGCTGGTGTCGGTCAAGACCGCGCAAGCCGAGGAAGCCGCGCCCGCGAGCGAGGACGAAGAGCCCGTGGTCGCGGCCAAGGGCGAGACGCTGGTCGCACGGCCGAGCGAGTTGCTCGACGCGATCCTCGCCTCGGGTCGCAAGGGCCTGTCGATCCAGCGCTACAAGGGGCTGGGCGAGATGAACGCCGAGCAATTGTGGGAAACCACGCTCGATCCACAGAACCGCTCGATGCTGGTGGTCGAAGTCGATCAAGCCGACGTGGCGGACGAGATCTTCACGCGCCTGATGGGCGATGTGGTCGAGCCGCGCCGCGAATTCATCCAGGAAAACGCGCTGAGCGTCGCCAACCTCGACGTGTGATCACGTCGAGGCGCGGCGCGCCTTCAGCCAGCGGCGCAGGCGCCCGGTATTGGCTTCGGTGACCATCGAGAAACCGTAGGCGAAGAAGACCGCCGCCATGAAGGCGAGGCCGACGAAGAGCAGCGATGTCAGCGTCGGCGCCAGCCGCGCAGCGCCGACCTCAGTCCCGGCGATCAGCGCGACCAGCGGGAAATGGGTGACGTAGAGCGAGAAGCTCGCGCGCCTGCCGAAATTGGCCAGCGGTTCGAGGAGGTTCGCAAAGCGCGGCCGCACCGCCAGCAGCGCGGCGAGGAATGCGGCAAATGCTACGGCGACCGGAAACTCCCAGCCCGGCACCGGCGCGAGGCGTGCCCAGGCGAGTACCGCGAGGCTGACAGCGGCCGTGACGGCCAGCGTCGTGCGACGGTTCAGCAGAGCCTGCGCAATCCCCTTCCGCTCGACCACCCGCACCAGCACGCCGAGCAGCCAGCACAGGAAGCCGAGCAGCATCATGGGGTACCAGAAGAAGATCGCCATCGCGAGCAGCACTGGCGCCGGCCTGCGCGTCTTCCACAGCAGGATCAACGCCGGGTACCAGAGATAGAACCACCATTCCCAGGCTAGGCTCCACAACGGCCCATTGGTGCCCAGCGGATGCACCAGCGTATCCTGAAGGAAGAAGAGGTTGCCGATCCACACCGGCCAGGCGAGGTTCGCGGCGACATCGGTGCGCAGGACATAGGTATTGGTGAGGCCGAGATGAGTCGGCGTCTGCAGCCAGAACGTCCCGATGATATCCAACGTGCCGCCGATCAGCAGCGCCGGGATCAGCACGATCCAGATGCGCGACAGGCGGTCGGACAGATAGCTGCGCCAGGTCCAGCCCCGTTCAAGCCGCTGCTCGACCGATCGCGCGATCCAGTAGCCGGACAGCACGAAGAAGAGGATGACCGCGGCGTGCGAGAAGCCGGCGACGAAATAGCCGATCCGCGCCCAGATCGGCGCATGTCCGTCATAGTCGGCGATGACGAGGTGCCAGGCATGAGCAAAGGCCACGGTCGCGGCGAGCAGAGAACGGGCCGCATCCAGATAGGAATAGACCGCGCCGCCATGCTGCGTGCCACTCTCGCCGCCAGTTGCGGCACCCGATTCTGCTTCAACCCCCATGGTTGCACATACGCTGTAATCACCGCCGCCCCTTGCACAAGCGATTTGGCGAAATGGACGCGGATGGTCGCGGATTCCGGGCAATGCGGCGCTGAACGGATTGCCGCCCGGTGCAGTTGGTTGTTTCACCCGTGCCCGCAAAAGGGGACATGGGAATGCGGGGTCTTTTCATCGGCGCGCTGGCGCTTGCGCTGGCGGTTCCGGCCGCGGCGCAGGAGGACGATGCCGGCACCGAGCTTGGCAGCGGCATGGCGAGCTATTTCAGCCGCGAGATGGCGGGCAACCGTACCGCCAATGGCGAGCGCTGCGATCCCGACACGCTGACCGCCGCGCATCGCACCGCGCCGTTCGGCAGCCGCATCCGCGTCACCAGCCTGTCCACCGGCAAGAGCGTGGTGGTGCGGATCAACGACCGCGGGCCGTTCAGCGGCGGCCGCGTGATCGACCTCTCCCACGCTGCCGCGCGCGAGATCGGGATGCACCGCACCGGCACCGCCCGAGTGAACCTCACCCAGCTCGACGACTGATTCGCCCAAGCTGCCCGCGCCGTAGCGGCATTTCGACCCTCGACGTGTCGGACAAATCCCGCCACCATCCCGCCCAAAACCGATCAGGGAGAAGAGGATGACGGCACAGCCAGCAATTGCGGGCCGGAACGAGCGCAAGGTGATCATCGCCTCATCGCTCGGCACCGTGTTCGAATGGTATGATTTCTACCTCTACGGACTGCTGGCGACGGTCATCTCGGCCAAATTCTTCTCCGGCGTGAACGAGACCACGGCGTTCATCCTCGCGCTCGGCGCCTTTGCCGCGGGATTCGCGGTGCGGCCGTTCGGCGCGCTGGTGTTCGGGCGACTGGGCGATGTCGTCGGGCGCAAATACACCTTTCTCGTCACCATGGGCCTGATGGGCCTGTCCACCTTCGCGGTCGGCGTGCTGCCGAGCTATGCCAGCATCGGCATCGCCGCGCCGGTGATCCTGGTGCTGCTGCGCCTGCTCCAGGGCCTTGCGCTCGGTGGCGAATATGGCGGCGCCGCGACCTATGTCGCCGAGCACGCCCCCGAGGGGAAGCGCGGCCTGTTCACCAGCTGGATCCAGACCACCGCGACGCTCGGCCTGTTCGCCGCCTTGCTGGTGGTGATCGGCATCCGCACCGCGATCGGCGAGGCGGCCTTTGCCGACTGGGGCTGGCGCCTGCCCTTCCTCGTCTCGATCCTGCTGCTCGCCGTGTCGCTGTGGATCCGGCTCCAGCTCGCCGAGAGCCCCGTCTTCCAGAAGATGAAGGAGGAGGGCACGACATCCAAGGCGCCGTTCACCGAAGCGTTCGGCCAGTGGCGCAATCTGCGCACCGTGCTGATCGTGCTGCTGGGCGCGGTCGCGGGCCAGGCGGTGGTCTGGTATACAGGACAATTCTACGCGCTCTTCTTCCTCGAAAAGACGCTGAAGGTCGATGGCGCGACCGCCAATATCCTGATCGCGATCGCCCTTGCCCTCGCCACGCCCTTCTTCGTGATCTTCGGCGCATTGTCCGACAGGATCGGGCGCAAGAAGATCATCCTGGCCGGCTGCGCGCTGGCGGCGATCACCTATTTCCCGACCTTCCATGCGCTGACCCAGGCGGCCAATCCGGCGTTGGCGTCGGCGCAGGAACGGGCGCCGGTGACCATCATGTCGAGCAACGACCTCTGCTCGGTCCAGTTCGACCCGATCGGCCGCAACAAGTTCGACCAGTCGGGCTGCGACATCGCCAAGGCCTATCTCGCCAAGTCGGGCATCCCCTACAAGAGCGTGCCCGCGACGCTGCCGCCCGGCGCGCCGACGCTCAAATTCACGATGGTGCGGATCGGCGACGAGGAGCACCCCGCGCCCGACCCGGCCGGAATCGCCCCCGCCGAACGCGCCGCGGTGATCGCCGCCTATCAAGACGAGCTGAAGACAGCGCTCGCGACAGCCGGCTATCCCGCCAAGGCGGATCCGGCGGCGATGAACAAGCCGCTGATCGTCGCGCTGCTCTTCTGGCTCGTGCTGCTGGTGACGGCGGTCTATGGCCCGATCGCGGCGCTGCTGGTCGAGATCTTCCCCACGCGCATCCGCTACACCGCGATGTCGCTGCCCTATCATATCGGCAATGGCTGGTTCGGCGGGTTCCTGCCGACGATCGCCTTTGCGATGGTCGCGGCGACCGGGGATATCTATTATGGCCTATGGTATCCGATCACCGTCGCGGTGCTGACGCTGATCCTCGGCCTGCTCTTCCTGCCCGAAACCTTCCGCCGCCGGATCGACGAAGATGCGACATAATCATTCACACTTCTCGTCTCTAAAGTAACGATCCGGTTGACGCTGGCCATGCCGCAGTGCAGCACGCGCGCATGGCCAGCGCACCCCCCATCACGAACAATCCCGACATCCGCTATCTGGGCCGCGTCCTTGGCGACGTGATCCGCGCCTATGGTGGGGAGAAACTGTTCCGGCGCATCGAATATATCCGCTCGGCATCGGTCGATCGGCATCGCGGCATTGCCGGCGCGGACAGCATCGATCCGGGGCTGGGCAGCCTCAATCTCGACGACACGCTCGATTTCGTGCGCAGCTTCATGCTGTTCTCGATGCTCGCCAATCTGGCCGAGGACCGGCAGGGCGTGGCGGCAGAAAGCGGCGCGGATGTCGAGCACGCGATCGCCAGGCTCAAGGAACATGGCGTCGATACCGCCAGGATCGCCGAGCTGCTCGACCATGCGCTGGTCGCGCCGGTGCTGACCGCACACCCGACCGAGGTGCGGCGCAAGTCGATGATCGACCATCGCAATCGCATCGCTGAGCTGATGGCGCTCAAGGACCGCGGCATCGCCGAGACCGCCGATGGCGATCTGGTCGATGAAGCAGTGGTGCGGCAAGTGGCGCTGCTGTGGCAGACCCGCGTGCTGCGCCCCGAGCGGCTCTATGTCGCCGACGAAGTCGAGACCGCGCTCTCCTATATGCGCGACGTGTTCCTGCCGGTCCTGCCCGCGCTCCACGCGCGCTGGGACCGCGCGCTGGGCAGCCGTGTGCCGGCGTTCCTGCGGCCCGGCAACTGGATCGGCGGCGACCGCGACGGCAATCCCTTCGTCACCGCCGATTCGCTGCGCCTCACCCTGTCGCGATCGGCCGAGACGGTGCTCAATCACTATCTCGACGCGGTCCACGCCCTCGGCGCCGAGCTGTCGATCTCGAGCCATCATGCGCAGATCGATCCGGGCGTCGTTGCCCTTGCCGAAGCGAGCGGCGACGCCGCGGCGAGCCGTGCCGATGAGCCCTATCGCCGTGCGCTCTCGGGCATCTATGCCCGGCTCGCCGCGACCTATCGCGACCTGACCGGGAAAGCGCCGCCGCGTCCCGGCGCGCTGACCGGGGAACGCTATCCCGATCCCGCGGCGTTCCGCGCCGACCTCTCCACCGTCGCGCACGGCCTGGCCGCACAGGGCGCCGAGACGCTGGCGTCGAGCGGCGCGCTGGGCCGGCTGATCCGATCGGTCGATATCTTCGGCTTCCACCTCGCCACGCTCGACATGCGCCAGAACAGCGCGGTGCACGAACGCGTCGTCGCCGAGCTGCTCAAGGTTGCCGGGGTCGAGGCGGACTATGCCGCGCTCGACGAAGCCGCACGCGTCGAACTGCTCCGCCGCGAGCTGGCCAGCCCGCGTCCGCTCACCAGCCGCTTCGCCAGCTATTCGGAAGAGACTGCGTCGGAGCTGGCCATCGTCCAGGCCGCCGCCGAGGCGCACCAGCGCTACGGCCGCGCCGCGATCCGCCAATATATCGTGTCGATGGCGCAGTCGGTGTCCGACCTGCTCGAAGTCCATGTGCTGCTCAAGGAAGCGGGTCTGTACATCCCGGGCGAGGAACCGCAGGCGCATGTCATGGCGGTGCCGTTGTTCGAGACGATCGCCGATCTCGACGCCGGGCCGGACATCATGCGCGCCTGGTTCGCGCTGCCCGAGGTCGCGGCGATCGCCGGCAAGCGCGGGCATCAGGAAGTGATGATCGGCTATTCGGACTCGAACAAGGACGGCGGCTACCTCACCTCGACCTGGGGTCTGTCCAAGGGTTCGACGGCGCTGCAGCCGGTGTTCGAGGAAGCCGGGATCGCGATGCAGCTGTTCCATGGCCGCGGCGGCGCGGTCGGGCGCGGCGGCGGATCGTCGTTCCAGGCGATTCAGGCGCAGCCCGCCGGCACCGTGCAAGGCCGCATCCGCATCACCGAACAGGGCGAGGTGATCGCGGCCAAGTACGGCACGCGTGAGAGCGCGCAGACCAACCTCGAGGCGATGGCGTCGGCGACTTTGCTCGCCAGCCTCGAGCCGCAGCAGCTGAGCACCGCCGATGCCGCACGGTTCGAGGCGGCGATGGAGGAACTGTCCGGCACGGCGTTCAAGGCGTATCGCGGGCTTGTTTACGGCACCGAGGGGTTCACGACCTTCTTCCGCCAGATGACCCCGATCGCCGAGATCGCCGGTCTCAAGATCGGCAGCCGGCCGGCGAGCCGCAAGAAGAGCGACGCGATCGAGGACCTGCGCGCGATCCCCTGGGTGTTCAGCTGGGCGCAGGCGCGCGTGATGCTGCCGGGCTGGTACGGCGTCGGCGCGGCGCTGTCCGAGTTCAAGGATCGCGGCCTGCTGCGCGAGATGGCGGCGGGCTGGCCGCTCTTCGCCTCGGCGCTGGCGAATATGGAAATGGTGCTGGCCAAGTCCGACATGGGCATCGCCGCGCGCTATGCCGAACTGGTCGAGGACCGGAGCTCAGGCGATGCGATCTTCGGGCGCATCCGCGACGGCTGGCAGGCAACGCACGACCAGCTGCTCGAAGTCACTCGCCAGACGCGGTTGCTCGAGAAGCATCCGGCGCTCGAAACCTCGATCAAGCTGCGCCTGCCCTATATCGAGCCGCTCAACCTGCTTCAGGTCGAGCTGCTCAAGCGCCACCGCGCGGGCGAGACCGATCCCAAGATCGAACAGGGTATCCTGCTGTCGATCAACGCGATCGCGACGGCGTTGCGGAACTCGGGTTGAGCCGCGCAGGGCGATCGTCGGCTATCGGGTAGTGAGCGGTCGATTCCTAGGGCACTGGCACGATTCCAAAATAATCACCGCCGACTGCATTTGAGATACAAGGGCCGAGTAGTCGAGCATCCGCAGAACCGGCATCTTCGTAGATCTGCAAGCAGTGGTCCCGGACGTTGATGAATGCCTCTGGGCGCATGCGTATGGCCTCAAAGTATGGCGAAATACTATCTGTATCCTTCGAGAGGTTAGCGAAGTTGCTTTCAGCATGGTTCGCCACGATCAACGAAGCATCTTGCGCATCTCGACATGCCATATCCTTCGGCCGTTTGATCGCACAGAATCGATATGCCCGATCACGCATATCTTGGGTCGATTGCGACCATGTCGCAGGAGCCAAGCGCCACTTCGTCGTGGGACCATAGCCGGACTTGGCCTGCGCTTCCCTCAATTCATGTATGGTCGTCGTCTTAGATGACGGTGTGCAGGCGCTGAGGACCGCAGCGAAGAAAAGCGAAGCGCAAACCTTCATCGCGCGAGAATGGCTCATGTTTCAGCGACCTCCATGGCCACAATAGGGTCGAAGGCAGCCTTCGTGCGTCGCCCCTTCACCCCTCCAGAAACGGTGCCGCGATCTCGTCGCGCACGCGCACCAGCCGGCCGGTGGCGCGGTCGAGCATCGCCCAGGTCGAGACCGCCTCGACCTTCACCTTGCCGTCTTCACCGGTGAAGCGCATGTGGCGGTCGAACCGCGCGCCGCGCGGCGGTTCGGGCACCCAGGTCTCGCCAATGACGGTCTCACCTTCGGAAACATTGCCGCGATAGTCGATCTCGTGCCGGGTCACGACCCAGATATAGGCATCGTGATGCTCGGGCGCGGCGACCGCATGCCAGTGCGCCACCGCGACATCCTGGATCCAGCGGACCCAGACCGCATTGTTGACATGGCCAAGCTCGTCGATGTCGTCCGGCCCGGCGGTGATCGTGCGTGTGAAGCGCGCCATAGGGTTGACGTTTACGGCACCTATGGCGCGCGGGAAAGGTCAGTCGAACCGCATCGATTCATTGCCGACAAAGCCCAGCCGGGTGACGCCCGAACGCTTCACCTGAGTCAGCACCGTGGCGAACCGCTCGTAACGGGCGGCCTCATCCGCTTTGAACTGAAGCACGCCGCTTGCGGCGACGGTCGAGGCGAGCAGTGTCGGCAATTCGGCATCGGTGATCGCCCGCCCATCCCAGGCAAGCGCGCCATTGGCGGCGATATCCAGCCGGTGCGGCAGTTCCGGCACGGCAGGGGATGGCCCCTGCGGCAAATCGACCGGCAGCTTATGCATCGCGGACGGGATGGTGACGATCAGCATGATCAGCAGCACCAGCAACACGTCGATCAATGGGGTGGTGTTGAGCGCGGAGATCGGCTCGTCCGCGGATCGAGTGGGAGCAAGGGAACGACGCATGGATCACCTCTTCGATTAGAGATGATATATCATGCCATGCATTCTAGAGGACGCAAGCCCGTTCAGCAGCTTTCATATTTCCAGTGCCGCTTCTTGCCCTCGCGGATCCATTCCATCGCCTCGGCCAGCCTTTTGTCGCGGGTCGCCTCGCGCTTGGCCTCGCCGATCCATTCGCAATATTCGCGGCGACAGCTCGGCGCGAAGGCGTCGAAATTGGCGGCGGCGACGGGATCGCGGGCGAGCGCTTCGGCCAGAACCTCGGGTATTTCAGCTTCGGGCTTGGGCGGTTTGGCGGCACGCTTGGGAATGTCGCCCGAGTCGGTCAGCGCCATCGCCTCGCGCACCTGGGCTTCCATCGCGGCATCGTCGGGCAGGTCGGCGAGCGATTCGATGCGGCCGAACTGGCCCATCGCTTCCCCTTCCTTTCCGGTCGCAAGCTGGTCGCGATACCAGAAGCCGAAGCTGGCATGCGCCTTGAACGCGGCCATGCCGGCGAGCGGACGATTGCGATAGGAAAAGGCCGGCATCCCCCATTTGATGTCTTCCGCGACATCGGGACAGGCGGCGTGAATCCGGGCGCGCAGCCAGATGAGGATCGGCCGGGCGAAATCGGCCTGGCGGTCGATATAGGCATCGATTCGCGGATCGGTGACCATGCGCGCTCCCCAATTGCGGCGATGCTCGCCCCGAAGCGTGCTGCAGTCAATCGCTTCGCGCGTCAGGTATCGTCATCCTGATCGGGTTCATATTCGACGACATCGCCCGTCGCATCGTCCGCGACCATGGCAAATTCGTCGTCCTCATCAGCATCGATATCCTCGCCCAGATCGGGGTCGAGGTCGGTCTGGATCAGCCCGTCGGTGGGGCCGTTGCGTGTCGCTTCGAGGATCTGGGCGCGCTGACTTTCGTCATAGCCATCCTCGTCATACCCGTCGTCGCCGGGTCCGCGTCCTGGAACCTGATGACCGCCCATCGCAGCCCTCCATGCCTCTGCTATAGCGCGAACGGCGGAACAGCGCACACGGTTCCTTGGATGTCCGTCAAACGCCTTCAGGTGCGACGGAACAGCTTGCCGCGTTCGGTGACGAAGACGATGGCGAGCGCGGAGAAGCCAAGTGCGGTGAAGCCGAGGTACAGCGGGATCGTCGTACCGTCGAACGCCTGACCGATCACCGCACCCAGCACCGCCGCCCCCATGGTGGCGATGAAGCCCTGAAGGCTCGACGCGGTGCCCGCGATCTCGCCCATATTCTCCATCGCCATCGCCGAGAAATTGGAGTTGGCGAGGCCCATCGCGGCCATCATCGGCGCCTGCAGCACGATGAAGACCAGCAGGTTTTCGCCGCCCAGCAGGATCACGACGAGATGGGTGACGGCGAGCAGGGTCGTCACGACCAGCGCGAAGTGCGACAGGAAGCGCATCCCGAACCGCATCACCAGCCGCGAATTCAGGAACGATCCCAGCGCCATCAGCCCGGCGACGGAAGCGAACACCACGCTCAGCAGTTCGGGCCGCTTGAACACATCATAGACGATCTGCTGGATCGACCCGATGAACGAGAAGAAACAGCCCGAGATCGCGGTGGCGGCGAAGGTGTAGCCCACCGCCCAGCGGTCGCGGAACATCGTCCTGTAGCCGCGCCAGATCGCGCGCAGATCGAGCGGCTGCACCGCGTCGCGCGGCAATGTTTCGGGCATCCGCAAGGTGAACCAGATCAGCACCAGCGCCGCGATGATCGCGATCCCGCCGAAGATCAGTCGCCACGATCCGAAGATGATCACCATCAGCTGACCCCAGGCGGGCGCGAGCACAGGCACGACCATGAAGGTCATGAACGCCAGGCTCATCACCCGCGCCATCGCCCGCCCCTGGAAACAGTCGCGCACCAGCGCGATCGTCACCACACGCCCCGCAGCCACCGCCGCGCCGCTTGCCGCACGGGCAAGCAACAGCAGCTCGAAACTGCCCGAAAAAGCCGCGACCGCATTGGTCACGACATAGAAGCCAAGCGCGATTGCGATCACCGGCTTGCGCCCGAACCGGTCGGCGAGCGGGCCGTGGAAGAGCTGGGCGACCGCGAAGCCGAGCATGAAGGCAGTGATGACGTACTGGCGGTGGTTGGGCTGAGTCACGCCCAGTTCGTCGCTGATCGCGGGTAGTGCCGGGAGCATCGAATCGATACCGAGCGCCGTCAGCGCCATGATCGATGCGATCAGCGCGACGAACTCGCCCATCGGGATGGGCGACCGGTTCGCCGCTTCGCCGGGTTGGTGAGTCTGCGCGTCCATGCCGCGCCCAATGCCGCATCGCCGGGAACACGTCACCCCGCGGCTTGATCTTTTTTGCCGGCCCGCGTAGTGTGTTGTACAACTAATACGGTGGAGCGTGTGTATGACCCGGAACTGGATCGCCCTTCCCCTGGTGCTGGCACTTGCGGCATGCGGTGACGGCTCGGGCGACGGGAATGGCGCGAGCCTCTCGGTCAACAGCGGCGAGGGCAATGCATCGATCAAGGCCGACAAGGACGGCCGCGTCGCGGTCAAGCTGCCGGGGTTCGAGGGATCGATCAAGCTGCCCAAATTCGATCTGAAGGCCGAGAATTTCGACGTCGACGGGCTCAAGCTCTATCCCGGATCGACGATCGCCAGCCTGAATGTCGACGCCAATCGCGACGCAGGCGGCGAGGACACGGTGCGCGTCCAGTTCGATTCGCCCGCCGCCGCCGACCAGGTCCGCAACTGGTTCCAGGAACAGATGCAGGCGGCCGGCTTCACCGTCACCGCCAAGGACGGCCAGTTCACCGGCAAGACCAGCGAGGGCAGCGACTTCACGCTCAAGCTCGACCCGGCGGGAGATAGCAAGAGCCGCGGCACACTCACCGTTCTAGGCAAATAGGATCTCGACAAGTCCGTCGCTGCGTAGGCGATTGGTCTGCGGGAGGGGTGCACGGCACTGCACCTCTCCCGCCTCTGTTCGCGGACGCCACGAAGGTCTATTTCCGGGAGAATCGTTTCCGGAGTTACCTTGAATGCCCGACACAATTCTCGCCGAAGTGCCGCTGGTCAGCCTGGCCGACCAGGCGCGCGACCCCGACGGCTTCGCCGCCGCGCTGGGCGGTTCATTCGAGCGATTCGGCTTTGCGATGGTGTCCGATCATGGCGTGCCCCAGGACCTGATCGATCGCGCCTGGGCCGCGACCAAGACCTTCTTCGACCTGCCCGAGGACGAGAAGCGCGGCTATTTCGTCGCGGGCGGTGGCGGTGCGCGCGGCTATACCCCGTTCAAGACCGAGATCGCCAAGGGCGCGGACTATGTCGACCTCAAGGAATTCTGGCACATCGGCCGCGAGCTGCCCGCCGGGCATCGCTTCGAGGCGAACATGTCGCCCAATATCTGGCCCGACCGGCCCGAGGGGTTCCGCGACACCTTTCTCGAGCTGTTCGCCGCGTTCGACACCGCGGGCGACAAGCTGCTCTCGGCGATCGCACGCCACCTGAGCCTCAAGCCCGACTGGTTCGACCATGCGGTGAAGGACGGCAATTCGGTGCTGCGCCTGCTCCATTATCCGCCGGTGACCGAGGATGCGCCGAACGTGCGTGCCGGAGCGCATGAGGACATCAACCTGATCACGCTGCTGCTCGGCGCCGAGGAAGCGGGACTCGAGCTGCTCGACAAGGACGGCGGGTGGCTGCCGGTCAAGCCGCCCGAGGGCGCGATGGTCGTCAATGTCGGCGACATGCTGCAGCGGTTGACCAACCATGTCCTGCCATCGACCACCCACCGCGTGGTCAACCCGCCGGTCGAGCGCCGCGGCACCCCGCGCTATTCGATGCCCTTCTTCCTCCACCCCGCGCCCGATTTCCTGATCAAGGCGCTGCCGCAATGCGTGACCGCGGAAAATCCCGAGCGCGAACCGCCGATCACCGCGCACGACTATCTGGCGGAACGGCTGCGCGAGATCGGCCTCACAAAGAAATAATAGGGTTGCGGCGCTCCGGGCATTCTCTAGCGGGAGTGCCAGGAGATTGAGACATGACCGAACCGTTGCGCGTTGCTCTTGCCGGCCTTGGAACCGTGGGTGCGGGCGTCATTCGCCTGATCGACGCCAATGCCGAGCTGATTGCGCGCCGTGCGGGCCGGCCGATCGAGATCGTCGCGGTGTCCGCGCGCGAGCGCAACAAGGATCGCGGCGTCGATATTTCGCGCTTCGACTGGGTCGATGACATGACCGAGCTGGCGCGCCATCCGCGCGCCGATGTGGTGGTCGAGCTGATCGGTGGATCGGACGGCCCCGCCCTCGCACTCGCCCGCGCGACGCTGGCGGCGGGCAAGGGTCTGGTCACCGCCAACAAGGCGATGATCGCGCATCACGGCCTCGAACTCGCGCAGGTCGCCGAGAAGACCGACACGCCGATGAAGTTCGAGGCCGCGGTCGCGGGCGGCGTGCCCGTCATCAAGGGGCTGCGCGAAGGTGCGGCGGCGAACCAGATCGACCGCGTCTATGGCATCCTCAACGGTACCTGCAATTTCATCCTCTCGAAGATGGAAGCCGAAGGCCGCGACTTTGGCGAAGTGCTGGCCGAAGCGCAGGCGGCGGGCTTTGCCGAAGCCGATCCCAGCTTCGACATCGACGGTGTCGATGCCGCGCACAAACTCTCGATCCTCGCCAGCATCGCGTTCGGCACCCAGCCGGCGTTCGGCGACGTCGCGATCGGCGGCATCCGCCATCTGCTCGCCGCCGATATCGCAGAGGCGGCGGCGCTGGGTTATCGCATCCGCCTGCTCGGCATTGCCGATCTCAATGGCCATGGCCTGTTCCAGCGCGTTCACGCGCACCTCGTCCCGCTTTCGCATCCGCTGGCGCATGTGCTTGGTCCGACCAATGCAGTGGTGGCGGAGGGCAATTTCGTCGGCCGCCTGCTGTTCCAAGGCGCGGGTGCGGGCGACGGCCCGACCGCAAGCGCCGTGGTCGCCGACCTGATCGACATCGCGCGCACCGAATTCGGCCCGCCCTATGCGATGCCCGCAACCAGCCTGACCGCCGAACCCTCCGCACCCACCGGCGAGCGCCGTAGCCGCGCCTATCTGCGCTTCACCGTCGCCGACAAGGTCGGCGTGCTCGCCGAGATCGCGGCGGCAATGCGCGATGCGGGCGTGTCGATCGAATCGCTGATCCAGCGCGGGGCGATGGCCGATGGCAGCGTGCTCGTCGCGATCGTGACGCACGAGGTGGCCGAGCGCTCGATCGCGCAGGCGCTGGACAAGCTTCGCGGCTCTCCCAGCCTGGCGGGCGAGCCGATGTGGATGCACATTCTGGGCGAGTGACGCGTCACGGCGCGGGTTCGCGCTTGCGCATCACCTTGCCGTCGAAGCCGACGCCGACCGTCACCCCGACCATCCCGCCGCATTGGGTGAGGAAGGGACCGGTGACGCCGCACTGGAACATCGTGTCCTCCAGCACCCGCTCGGTCTGAGCGGGTACATTGTCGGCGGCGCGGACGCTGACGAACGGGACGCGGTACTTCTTGTCCGCCTCACGCAGCGCACAGATAGTGACCTCATCCGGATCGCCTGTCGTCTTGCACGGGATAATGGCGCGGGTCTTTTCGCGATAGGCCTGGATCGCGGCGTCATCGCTGCCGGCCTGAAGCGTCAATGCGAGTATAATCAACACGGACATGGGCAAAACCCTCCGCTCGTTGCGTTAGCATAACGAGGGCGCCGCGGAAACCGGGTCAGTCGATACCGGTGGTGAGCAGTTCCTGGCCTTTCTTGGGACAGACGGGTGCGCCCTGAACCCCGCAGGGCATACCCGTCGATCGGACCACATCCATCTTTCCGCTCCGCTCCGGAGTCGTCACGCCGGTCAGCCGATAACCGGGCGCGGCGGACGCGGTGCAAGTGCCGGTCAGACACAGCTTCGCCGGTTGCGGAAGAGGGCGCCTCGCGACCTTACGCGAAGCGCGCTTGCGGACCGTGGCGGCAGGTCGGGCGCGTTTGGGCAGGGTGACGATCCTGGGCTCGCCCGCAACGCTCAGCGCCAGCAATAAACTCAGCATCATGTGCGCACCTCACCCCTCGACCCACACCGAACGCCGCGAATTCGCTTTGGTTTCGTGAGCATCTTCGGCTTTTGAAGGGATGACAGCGTTGGCGGCCATCGACAAGGTCCGCGTGCGCTCCTATCGCGCAGCGGAAACGAACTTGAGAGAGGGCCTCCCCGATCATGCAGACCGCCAGCAAGGTGCTCGACCGCGTCCTGGTGCTTGAGATGGTGCGCGTCACCGAAGCCGCCGCGATCGCCGCGTCGACGCTGACCGGCCGCGGCGACGAAAAGGCGGCCGATGCCGCCGCCGTCGAAGCGATGCGCGCCGCGCTCAACTCGCTCTATATGGACGGCACCGTCGTGATCGGCGAGGGCGAGCGCGACGAGGCGCCGATGCTGTTCATCGGCGAGAAGGTCGGATCGGCGCCGGGCAAGGGCCCAAAGATCGATATCGCGCTCGATCCGCTCGAAGGCACCACCATCTGCGCCAAGGCAGGGCCGAACAGCCTGGCGGTGCTGGCGATCGCCGAAGAGGGCAATCTGCTCAACGCGCCCGACGTCTATATGGACAAGATCGCGGTGGGTCCGGGCTATCCCGCAGACGTCATCGACCTCGACAAGACGCCGACCCAGAATATCGAGGCGATCGCCGCAGCGAAGGGCGTCAAGCCCAACGAGATCATCGCCTGCGTGCTCGACCGTCCACGCCACGAGAAGATGATCGCCGAACTGCGCCAGATCGGCTGCGGCGTGGTGCTGATCGGCGATGGCGACGTCGCGGGCGTGATCGCGACCACCAATCCCGACACCACGATCGACGTCTATATGGGTCAGGGCGGCGCGCCCGAGGGCGTCCTCGCCTGTGCCGCGCTGCGCTGCGTGGGCGGTCAGTTCAAGGGCCGCCTGGTCTTCCGCAACGAGGACGAGCGTGCCCGCGCCCGCCGTTGGGGGATCGAGGATCTCGACAAGCAGTACGACCTGACCGAGTTGGCCAAGGGCGACTGCATCTTCGCAGCGACCGGCGTGACCGACGGATCGCTGCTCGAAGGCGTCAAACGCAAGCCGGGCAAGATGACCACCGAAAGCGTGGTGATGCGGTCGAGCTCCGGCACCGTCCGCTGGGTCCGGGGCGAGCATCGCAACGGGTGATGCACAGCGTCCTCGGCTTCGCTGAAACGAGACCGGCGCCGCAACGCCAGCAGGGCTTGCACGGTTGATCCACTGGGCGCTGCTGGCGGCACTCATCGCCGCCTATGCCTGGTACCTCCGGGGTGGAGGGGTGCCGCCGGGCACTGGCCGGGTGGCCCGGTACCGCCGCTGGATGCGCCGGGCACCGCTGGCGTTCGGAGCAAGCGCGATCGCCGCGCTCGCGATCGGCGGACGGCTCGACGCACTGACTCGGCTGCCCCCCGAGTTCGCCGCGCTGGCGGCCAAGGCGCGCTGGCTTGCCGGCTTTGGCGGTGTGGCGTTCGAGGTGGCGGTGCTGGGTGGCCTGACCGGTGGCGCGCTGGTCGGCCTTCTCCTCGCGCGATGGCGATTGGGACGCGGGAAGCGGCCATTCAGCGCGGGCGATATCGAGCGTATCCTGCCGCGCAACCGCGGCGAATTCGGCTGGACCGCGGCGCTGGGCACCGCTGCAGGAATTGTCGAGGAACTGTTCTTCCGCCTCGCCCTGCCCTTGTTCGCGACGCTGGCGAGCGGAAGCGCCGCGCTTGGCTTTGCGCTCGCGACTCTGCTCTTTGCCGGCGCGCACCGCTATCAGGGCTGGGCCGGCATGGCGTTTTCCGGGCTGGCCGGTGCGCTGCTGGCGACGATCTATCTGGCGACGGGCGAACTCTGGTTCGCAATGCTGGTGCATGTGCTGCTCAACCTCAACGGCCTTGTCCTGCGCCCTGCGGCGCTGCGCCCACGGGCCGATTGACAGCGGCGGGTGCCGCGCCTCTATTCTCGCCAAAACCGGGGAGATGAGTTTGATGTACCGCCGCTTTCTTGCCGCCGCCGTCCTCGCCGCCGCCGCGCTGACCGCCCCGGCCACGGCGCGCCAGGCGGTCACAACGCAGGCACCCAGCGCCGCCTTCACGCGACAGGAAGTGATGATCCCGATGCGCGACGGGACGAAGCTGCAGACGGTGATCCTGCGTCCCACCAACAAGGCGGGGAAGCTGCCGATCCTGCTTCGCCGTACCCCCTATGGCGTTCCCAACGGGGCGCCGCGGTCCACTCCGGAATCGATGCGATTTCTGATGGAGGACGGCTATATCATTGTCTTCCAGAACATGCGCGGGCGCTACAAGTCGGAGGGCGTGTTCGCCATGTCGATGACGCTATCCCCGCCGGGATCGGATGCGCCGGACGAGGCCAGCGACGGCTACGACACGATCGACTGGCTGGTGAAGAATGTCGCCGACAACAATGGCCGCGTCGGGATGATGGGCGGTTCCTATCCCGGCTACACCGCCGCGGTCGCACTGGCGCGGCCGCACCCGGCGCTCAAGGCGGTCAGCCCGCAGGCGGCATGGAACGACTGGTGGATGAACGACGATCTCCACCGCTATGGCGCGTTCCGCCTCTCCTACCTCACCGACTGGGCCTATGGCCTGCAGAACAACAAGAATGGCGACGATTTCGACTACAACCCCGGCGGCCCGCCGCCGGTGGACCTGTACGACTGGTTTCTGAAGCTCGGCCCGGTCGAGAATCTCGACAAGCTCTACTTCAAGGGCAGCGTGCCGATGCTGACCCAGATCATCGAGCATCCCGACTATGACGATCACTGGAAGCGCCAGGTGTGGACCGACCGGCTCGGCCGCACGACCGTGCCGACCCTGCACGTCGTCGGCTTCTGGGATCAGGAGGATCCACTGGGCGGGTGGAAGATCTATGAGCGGATGGAGAAGGACGACCCCAAGGGCCTGAGCATGATCGTCGCGGGCCCGTGGAACCATGGCAGCTGGCGCGATGCGGGCGACAATCTCGGCTATATCCCGTTCGGCAAGCCGAGCGGGACCGAGTTCCTGCGCGACATCGAGGCGCCGTTCTTCGCGCACTGGCTGCACGGCAAGGGCCCCCAGCCGACGGGCGAGGCCAAGATCTTCCAGAGCGGATCGTGGCAGTGGAAGAATTATGCGAAGTGGCCGCCCGCCGGGGCGAAGGCGACAAATCTCTATCTTCATGCCGACGGATCGCTGTCCTTCACCGCGCCGTCGGGCGAGGCATGCCGCGAGTATATCTCCGATCCGGCCAATCCGGTGCCGTACCGCGAGCGGCCGATCTCGGTCACCTATCCCTCGCAGGAGTGGAAATGGTGGGAAGCGGCGGACCAGCGCTTCGTCAACGGGCGGCCCGATGTGCTCACCTATGTCAGCACTCCGCTCGACAAAGACCTCACCGTCAGCGGCGCGATCAGCGCGACGTTGCAGGCCTCCACCTCGGGCACCGACAGCGACATGGTGGTCAAGCTGATCGACGTGCTGCCCGACGACTATGACATGACCACCCAGATCAAGGCGCTGGGCGACTATCCCAAGACGCTCAACGGCTATCAGCTGCCGATCGCGATGGAGGTGCGGCGCGGCCGCTGGCTCGAAAGCTTCTCGACGCCCAAGCCACTGGTGCCGAACAAGGTGGTGGCATGGAACGTGCCGCTGCGCGACCACGACCATGTCTTCAAAAAGGGCCACCGCATCATGGTGCAGGTCCAGTCGAGCTGGTTCCCGGTAATCGACCGCAACCCGCAGACCTTCGTGCCCAATATCTACAAGGCCAAGCCAAGCGACTTCGCGAAAGCCACCCAGCGGGTGTGCGCTGGATCGCTGATCACGCTGCCGGTGGCGGAATGAGGGCCGGTGGCGAAATGAGGCAGCTCAGTTCTTGAGCCGCCAGCCGGTCTTGAAGATCCAGCCGATCACGCCGAGGCACAGCAGCAGGAATGCCGCGGTGAAGCCGAGGCTGACCCCGATCGACACGTCGCCGGTGCCGAAGAAGCTCCAGCGGAAGCCGCTGACCAGATAGACGACGGGGTTGGCGAGGCTGATCGTGCGCCAGGGATCGGGCAGCATATTGATCGTGTAGAAGGCGCCGCCAAGGAAGGTCAGCGGCGTCACGATCAGCGCCGGGACGAACGAGAGCTGTTCGAACCCCTTGGCCCAGATGCCGATGATGAAGCCGAGCATGCTGAAGGTGAGCGCGGTCAGCACCAGCATCGCCACCATCATGAAGGGATGCTTGATCGGTACATCGACGAACAGCATCGCGGTGAACAGGATCACCAGCCCGATCGCGATCGACTTGGTCGCCGCCGCACCGACATAGCCGATCACCATCTCCATCGCCGAGACCGGCGCCGAGAGCAGTTCGTACACGGTGCCGGTGAATTTCGGGAAGTAGATGCCGATCGAGGCATTCGAGATCGACAGCTGCAACAGGTTCATCATGATCAGGCCCGGCACGATGAAGCTGCCATAGGCAACCCCGTCCAGCTCCTGCATCCGCGATCCGATCGCGCCGCCGAACACCACGAAATAGAGCGCGGTAGTGATCACCGGCGTGACCAGGCTCTGCCACAAGGTGCGCAGCGCACGCGCCATCTCGAAACGATAGATCGCCCAGACACCGTGATGGTTGAAGCCCCTCATGCCGCCTTCTCCTCATCACGACGTTCGACAAGGTCGACGAAGATGTCTTCTAGGCTCGACTTGGAAGTATCGAGATCCTTGAACTGGATGCCGAGGTCGCCGAGCTTGCGCAGCAGCGAGGGGATGCCGGTACGCTCGGCCTGCGCGTCGAACGTGTAGCGCAACCGCGTCCCCTCATCCTCCAGCGCGAGGTGCCATTCCTCCAGTTCGGCGGGGATCGCCAGCATCGGTTCGACCAGCGCGATGTCCATCTCGCGCTTGCCGAGCTTCTTCATCAGCTCGGCCTTGCCCTCGACCAGCAGCAGTTCGCCCTTGTTGATGACGCCCACCCGGTCGGCCATTTCCTCGGCCTCCTCGATATAGTGGGTGGTGAGGATGATCGTTGTGCCGCGCTCGCGCAGCGACCCGATCAGCTTCCACATGTCTCGGCGCAGCGAGACGTCGACGCCGGCGGTCGGCTCATCGAGGAACAGGATGTCGGGCTCGTGCGCCAGCGCCTTGGCGATCAGCACGCGGCGCTTCATCCCGCCCGACAGCTCCATCACCTTGCTGTGACGCTTGTCGTAGAGCGACAGGTCCTTCAGCACCTGATCGATATAGGCGTCGTTCGCAGAGCGGCCAAACAGGCGGCGGCTGTAGCGGGTAGTTGCCTGCACCGTCTCGAACATGTCGACCGACAGTTCCTGGGGCACCAGACCGATCTTCATCCGCGCCGCACGCGGTTCGGACAGCGCATCATGGCCATCCACGACGATCGTGCCCGAGCTCGGCGTGACGATGCCGCAGATGATCGAGATCAGCGTCGTCTTGCCCGCCCCGTTCGGGCCGAGCAGCGCGAAAATCTCACCCTTGTTGATATCGAGATCGACCGACCCCAACGCCTTGTGCCCTGAGGCATAGGTCTTGCTGACACCGCGAACGGATAGGATCGGCTGCATGGAAGGCCCCCTGATTAGCGCGCGATGTAGGAACGGATGCGGGCTTCGCAACCCGCAATGTTCGTTCTTCGTTCGATTTATCTATTCGGCGCCCTCGCGCGATTTCATCATCGCGCGATAGCCGCTGAGCACCAGCGATTGCGGATCGATCGCCTCGATCACCTGCATCACCAGCGGAGCATCGCCCTCTCCCGACAGGAAGAACAACGCGCCGTCGCGACTGTCGACATCAAAATAGGCGATGGCGGAGACACCGGGATCGCCGCCCTCATGCAGCGCCAGCCGCCGCTTGCCGAAGGTCAGCACCTGCCAGCCCAGCCCCATCGCCACATTGTCCGGGCAGCCCGCGACCGGCTTCAGGCAACCCGGCATCGCCACCTGCGGCCGCAGCCGCTCGACCTTGAGCGCCGCACTCAGCCCGTCGCCGCGCGCGACCCCGGCAAGGAAGGCGGCATAGTCGCCGACGGTGGTGTAGATATCATCCGCACCCAGCCAATGGCCATAG
The DNA here is from genome assembly GCA_964407945.1 of uncultured Stakelama sp. GTDB lineage: Bacteria > Pseudomonadota > Alphaproteobacteria > Sphingomonadales > Sphingomonadaceae > Sphingomonas. The sequence continues at coordinate 10,984 of CAYOXO010000010.1, read as the reverse complement.
GGGTGTGGCCCCGCAGTGCCGGGATAGCCATTGCCATTGGCAGGCACTGCGACGCGACCCTCCATCCACGGCCGCCAAGTATAGGCGGTGTGGGTGAGTCCCATCGGGCGGAAGACATGCGCCTGGGCGAGATCCTCGAAATCGGCATTGAGCTTGCGCGCGGCGAAACGGGCGACCAGTTCGATCCCCTCGCCCGAATAGATGAAACCGGTTCCCGGTTCGCGAACAAAGGTCAGTCGCCGATTCTGCGGGCGCCAGTTCGGAAAGCCCGTTTGATGGCTGAGCGCCATCCGCGGCGTGAGGCGCCTGGCGCGCGCGTCGCCCGCGACATCCGGGTCCATCCACACCGCAGCCATGGGCTCGTCGAGGCCGATCCGCTTCGCCTCCACCAGCCGTATCACCAGCTCAGCGGTGACCGGCTTGGTCATCGACGCGACGTTGAACAGGGTGTCGCGGGTCGCGATCACCTTGTCGGTCTGCGCCCCGGCAACGCCAGTCCACACCACCTTGCCGTTGCGAATCAGCGCGGCACCGATCGCGGTGCGCGGGTGCTCGCGCGCCAGCGCAGCGATCGCGGCGTCACGGGGATCCTGAGCAGCGGCCGGACTGGCGTCGATCGCCGCGACAGCCGCAGCGAATGCGAGGAACCCGAAACGCATACACCCTCCCCCGATCTGAGCGGTCAGCCCGGCTTGCGCGCCGTCTTCACCGCTTCCTGAAGCACTTCATAGGGCACCATGCCCGAAATCACGCGATCGCCGATCACCCAGCTGGGCGTACCGGTGATGCCGAGCTTGCCCCCGACATCGAGGTTCCGGGCAATCTCACTCTCCACCCGCGGAGTGTTGAGCGCAGCCTGTGCCTTCGCGGTATCGAGCCCGGAAGACGCTGCCGCGGCCCGGATCGAAGATTCGCTGAGCTGTCCCGCGCCATAGAGCGCGGTGTGGAACGGCTTGAACTTGCCCTGTTCGGCCGCTGCCAGTCCCCAGCGCGCGGCGGTGCGGCTGACCTCGCTCAGCACCGGCAGCTCGCGATAGACGATGCGGACATTGCTATCCTCCGCAACCAGCCGCGCGATCATCGGCAGGCTGGCGCGGCAATAGCCACAGGCATAGTCCATGAAGACCGCGACGGTAACGTCGCCCTTGGGATTGCCTTCCCAGGCGCCAGCATAGGGCTGGGTAATTTCGGTCCGGCTCGACCCCACCGCCTTGCCCATTTCGCGTTCCTGCAGGCGCTTCATCGCCTCCGGCAGGATTTCCGGATTCTCGAGAACATAGTCGCGCACGATCTGACCGATCCGCGCCTTGTCGGTGCCGGCGACACCGGCGGGCTTGAGCAGCTGAACGCCAAAGACTGTGCCCGCGCCGATCGCTGCGGACAGCGCCACGAGGCCGGCAAGCGCCAGCGGAGACTTCACCATGCTATCGATCACCTTCTCTTCTTGCCCTGCATCATCGCCTGTGCGGCCATGACGATGTCCTGTGCACGAATCCAGTCGGGCGAGCCCTGGGGCAAGCCAGCCATCGCTGCCTGCGCGCTGGAAAGCGCGCGACCCATGTCGCCGATCATGCTCGATCGCTCGGCGGTGGCGAGCGCGGCGCGCGCGCTGTCGCCCTTGCGCTCATAGACCATGCCGAGCTGATACCAGGCGAAGGGATTTTCCTGATCGCGCACCACCGACTGGCGCAAAACCTTCTCCGCTTCGGGGAGCAGCGCGGGGTCTTCGACCGCAAGCAGCGCATGGCCGAAGGTGGTAGCGATCAACGGCTGGAAATTGGTCTTCTCGGTTGCCTCGCGCAGCGGCGGGATCGCCTCTTTCGGCTTGCCCGATTCAAGCAGGATCTGCCCCTCGAGCTCCAGGAAATAGGGATTGTTCGGCTCGGCCTTCACCAGCGCCGCGGCCTCGGCCGCCGCCTGTTGGGGATAGCCCGATTTGTGATAGGCATAGGCGCGGGCGTAGCGCGCCGGAACGGTCGTATCGGTTTCGGGATAGCGGCGCAGCGTATCCTTGGGCTCGGAGACATAGCCGCGCAGCTTGGCCTGCATGCGGCGAAAACGCTCCTCAAGTCCCGGATCGCTGGGCTTGCTCCACGCCGCGTCGGCCTGGAGATCGGCGGTCAAGGTCGCGATGCGATCACCCGACATCGGGTGACTCATCACATAGCTCTGCTCGCCGCTCCGCTTGAGGCCCCAGCGATATTCCTGCTGCTGGAGCTTCTTGAAGAAGTCGAGCATTCCCCGCCCGCTGACCCCTGCGCCCGAAAGATAGCGCACGCCGGCAGCGTCGGTGGTCGCTTCCTGCGCGCGGCTGAAGGCGAGGAAATTGCCGAGCGCGGCGCGCTGGCCCATCTGCATCAACCCCATGCCGGCGTCCGCCGACCCCGCGGCCATCGCCGCGGCGCCGAGCAACAGGCTGAGGATCGTGATCCCGGTCGCACCCTTCGCCATCCGGTCGCCCAAGGGGACGTGCCCACCGGTGACGTGACCCAGTTCGTGCGCGATCACGCCCTGCACCTCATTGGCGCTGCTGGCGGCGTCGATCAGCCCGGAATGGACATAGACCGCTTGCCCGCCCGCGACGAAGGCGTTGATCGACGGATCGTTGATCAGGATGATGCGGACATTGTTCGGCTGAAGATTGGCGGCCTTGATCAGATCGCGCGACATGTCCGCGAGTACCGCCTCGCTCTCCGCGTCACGCAGGATCGACTGGGCATAGACCGGGCTCGTGATGCAGACGAGCAGCAGCAGCGCGAAGAGCGAGATGAAGCGCTTCATGGCCGATATCATGGCGGATTATCCCGTGCGATCAACCGCAAGCAGCGGTCGCAAGCCCCGGAACGGGATGGATCGGGCCGCATGAACGATGCGTGAGCGGCGGGAATGAGGCCATTCCCGCCGCTCCACAGATCACGCCCCGAAGGTACGCTGCCACCAGCCGCGGCGCGGCTCGCCGTCTTCGCCCAGCGCCTCGGGTTCGCCATCGGCCGGAACCGGCTCTGCAGCGGCCGTCGGTTCGAGATCCTGCGCCACCGGTGCCGCCGCCTTGGCGCGGCTGCGACGCTTCGGCTTGGCCGGAGCCTCTTCTGCGGCAGGCTCGGGCGCCGTTTCGGCAACCGGCTCAGGCGCAGTTTCAACGGCCGGGGCTTCCGCCTCCGCCTTCTTGCGGCGGGTCCGCTTGGGCTTGGCCGGGGCTTCCTCCGCCGCTTCGGGCTCGGCAGCGACGTCAACTGCCGGCTCGACCGCTTCGGCCTCGACCGCCTTTTTGCGGCTGCGGCGCTTGGGCTTGGCGGGCGCTTCGGCCTCGACTTCAGCCTCAACCGTTACCGGCTCTTCGGGTGCGTCCTCGGCGACTTCCGCGGCTTCGACCGCCTCCGCTTCACCGGCTTCACCGCCCGTGCCGCGGCGTCCGCCACGACGGCCGCGGCGGCGGCGCTTGCGATGCTCGCCTTCCTCGGCGGTTGCGGGCTCGGCAACGACTCCGGCCTGACCGACATCCTCTGCCTGATCCTCATGCTCACCGTCCTCAACGGCGTCTTCGGATTCGGACTCATGATGCTCGCCAGCCTCGTCGTCGCGACGACCACGGCGGCCACGGCGGCGGCGGCGGCGCTTGCGGCCTTCGCCCTCACCCTCGCCCCGGTCGCTGCGCTCACGGCGCTCACGCGGCTCGCGAGCCTCGACCTCCTCTTCGTCCTCTTCCTCGTCGATCTCCTCAACGATGTCCTCCTCGATCTCCTCGATCGCGGCGGCGAACTTGGGTGCGTGCGCCGGCGGCGGGCCGCTGGCCTCGACCGACATGCGCGCGCCTTCGAGCTCGCCGTCCGACATGACCTCAACCGTCACGCCATAGCGGTCCTCGATCTCGGCGATATCGGCGCGCTTGCGGTTCAGCACATAGAAAGCGGCTTCCTGGCTGCAACGCAGCGTCAGCAGCGAGCCACGACCGCGGGCGGCTTCGTCCTCGATCAGGCGCAGCGCGGACAGGCCCGCCGACGACGCGGTACGGACCAGACCCGTACCCTCGCAATGCGGGCAGGTGACCGTCGAAGCCTCGAGCACCCCGGTGCGCAGGCGCTGGCGGCTCATCTCCATCAGGCCGAACGCGCTGATGCGGCCGACCTGGATGCGCGCGCGATCGTTCTTGAGCGCTTCCTTCATCGCCTTCTCGACCTTCCGGACATTCGATCCGTGGTCCATGTCGATGAAGTCGATGACGACGAGGCCGGCCATGTCGCGCAGACGCAACTGGCGAGCGATTTCCTGCGTCGCTTCCAGATTGGTCGCGGTCGCGGTCTGCTCGATATTGTGCTCGCGCGTCGAGCGGCCCGAGTTGATGTCGATCGACACCAGTGCCTCGGTCGGGTTGATCACGAGGTAACCGCCCGACTTGAGCTGCACCACCGGATGGTACATCGCCGAAAGCTGATCCTCGACATGCGCGCGCTGGAACAGCGGCACCGGATCGCTGTAATGCTTCACCTTCTTGGCGTGGCTCGGCATCAGGAGTTTCATGAACTCCTTGGCGTGACGGTATCCGTCCTCGCCCTCGACGATCACTTCCTCGATATCGCGATTATAGATGTCGCGGATCGCCCGCTTCATCAGATCGCTGTCGCCATAGACCAGCGCCGGCGCCGCCGACTGCAGCGTCTTCTCGCGAATCTCGTCCCACAGGCGGGCAAGATAGTCGAAGTCGCGTTTGATCTCGGTCTTGGTGCGCTGGAGCCCCGCAGTGCGGACGATGCAGCCCATCGTCGCCGGCAGCTTCATGTCCGCCATGATCGACTTCAGGCGCTTGCGGTCGGCAGCCGAGCTGATCTTGCGCGAGATGCCACCGCCATGCGCGGTGTTCGGCATCAGCACGCAATAGCGACCGGCGAGCGACAGATAGGTGGTCAGCGCGGCGCCCTTGTTGCCGCGCTCTTCCTTGACGACCTGGACCAGCAGCACCTGGCGGCGGCGGATCACATCCTGAATCTTGTAGCGGCGGCGCAGGTTCATGCGGCGCTGACGCAGCGCCTCCACCTGATCGTCGCTACCCTTGCGGCCGCGGCGACGGCGGCCACCATTGGGTGCGGCGCCCTCTTCGCCTTCGGCGGTCTCGGCGGCGTCCTCATCCTCGTCCTCGGGACGCTCGAGGGTTTCGACGTCGCCATCCTCATCGTCATGGTCATGATCGTCGTCGCCATCGGCCTCTTCGCGCAGCGCCGCTTCCTCGGCGGCGTGCTCGGCCTCTTCACGAAGCAGCGCTTCGCGGTCTTCCTTCGGGATCTGATAGTAGTCGGGGTGGATTTCGCTGAAGGCCAGGAAGCCGTGGCGGTTGCCGCCATATTCGACGAACGCCGCCTGGAGCGACGGCTCCACCCGGGTTACCTTGGCCAGATAGATATTGCCCTTGAGCTGCTTGCGCTCAGCGGACTCGAAATCAAACTCCTCGATTCGGTTTCCTTTGACGACGGCCACACGGGTTTCCTCCCGGTGGCGTGCGTCGATCAGCATACGCGTGGTCATTTAATGTTCTCCGGGCGCGCCGAGCGGTTGTCAGCCGCGGCACGCGGTCAATGATACCGACCGCGCGGCCCCTGGCCGCACGGTCGAAATAGGTTTGAAGATTTGCGTCTGCTGCAAGCGCACGCCCGAGCCCGCGGCCCGGATGCTTCGCCGTCGCGTTCCGGCCGGCCGGACGGGCCTGGCAATCGGAGCGGCGGGAAAATTGCGACATCACAGCATCAACCTGAATTACCGCCGAAACATGGTGGCGGCGAATGGCCGGCACAAGCCGGTCGGCGATGCGTAGCACCCTGCAACCGGCCGCGCAACGGATCAGCCCATGACCGGCATGACCGGCAAGTCCTTGCCACCCATTTCGGCAAAAACATGCCGAATACTGAATTAACCGTGCTGTTTCACCTCGTTGGAAGTGGCGCACGGCTATCCCGGCCCGGTCAGGTAATTCGTTGTGTGAGTTTCATTGCATGCTTTTGGGCTGGACCCCCCCCAGCCCGGCGCGGCATATCGCCCGGGTGTCCTTCTTCCTTGCCCTCCTCGCCGGCTGGCTTACCGGCGCGCCGAGTTGGGCAGGCGCGATCCGCGAGATCGACGTTCAGTCGAACCGCATCGTCATCCAGTTCGACGAACGGGTGGCAGCGGCGAGCAGCTTCGTGCTCGCGGGTCCGAACCGCATCGCGCTCGATCTGGCGGGCGCGACCCCCGGCGCGCGCGCCGACACCGGCGGCCCGGTCAACGGCATCCGCCAGGCCGCACGCGGCGATGGATCGCGCGTGGTGTTCGACCTGTCCCGCCCGGCGATCGTGACCCAGGGCCGCTTCTCCGCCGACGGCACAGCGCTCACGCTCGAGCTGCGCACCGTCGACGATTCGCGTTTCGCGCGCGCCGCCGCCGAAGGGCGGATGAGCTTCCTGCCGCCATTCAGCTTTGCACGCACGTCGAGCCGCCACAGCTATAGCGTTTCGGCACCGGTGCCCGCACGTCCGGCCGCCTATCGGCTCCCGCGAATCCAGGGCAACGACGACAGTCGGCCGCTGGTGGTGATCGACGCCGGTCATGGCGGGCATGACCCCGGCGCGATGTCGGCCGACGGCCTCCAGGAAAAGGACCTGACGCTCAAGGTCGCGCGGGCGATGCGCGACGAACTTGTCGCCTCCGGTCGCGTACGCGTCGCGATGACGCGCGAGGACGACCGCTACCTGCTCCATCGCGACCGGTTCGAGATCGCCCGCAAGCTCGGCGCCGCCCTGTTCATATCGGTCCATTGCGACGCCGCCCATAATGCCGAGGCGAGCGGCGCGACGGTCTATACGTTGTCCGAGGTCGCGTCCGACAAGGAAGCCGCCCGGCTCGCCGCGCGCGAGAACAAGTCCGACCTGCTCTCCGGCATCGACCTTGGCGGCCAGAATCGCGAGGTTTCGTCGATCCTGATCGACCTGACCCAGCGCGAGACGATGAATGCCTCGGCCAAGTTCGCGCGCCTGCTCGGCCGCGAGGCGCAGGGGCTGATCCCGGTCAAGGACAATTACCACCGCATGGCATCGCTGCTGGTGCTGAAGGCGCCCGACGTGCCGTCGATCCTGTTCGAGACGGGCTATATCTCGAACGCCAAGGACGCTGCCTTCCTCAACTCCGCCGACGGCCGCCGCCGCATCGCGGAGAGCGTGAGCCGCGCGGTCGCCATCCATTTCGCGACGCGGATGGCGGCGCGGTAAGTGTCTTTCACCACCCGCCGCAAGCGCGGGTGGCAAGGCGCTTCAATCCTGCTAAACCCCGCCCCAATGGCGGAAACGACCCAACCCAATTTCAGGCTGAAGTTCACGCGCGGAGATGGCGGAGGCCGGTTTGCGGCACTCCGCAAGCGCTGGTGGTTCAAGGTGCTTGCGTGGCTCGCGCTGCTCTCAGGCGTCGGCACCGCGGTGCTGTGGGCGCTGTTCCTACGCGACCTGCCCTCGGTCGACATGCTGCGCGCCTATGAGCCGCCGCTGCCCACCAATGTCCGGCAGGGCGACGGCAGCCCGCTGCGCAGCTATGCGCGCGAGCGGCGGGTCGAACTCTCGTACGATGAATATCCCAAGCTGCTGGTCGGTGCCTTCCTCTCGGCCGAGGACAAGACCTTCTTCGATCATGGCGGCGTCGATTATCCCGGCCTAGTTCGCGCGGCGTGGCAGGGGCTGACCAGCGGCGAGACCCCGCGTGGTACCTCCACCATCACGCAGCAGGTCGCCAAGAACCTGCTGCTCAACAACGAGGTCAGCTACGTCCGCAAGGCGCGCGAAGCGATCCTCGCCTTTCGCATCGAGAATACGCTTTCGAAGGAGCAGATCCTCGAGCTCTATCTCAACCAGATCGCGCTCGGCCGGAACGCCTTCGGGGTCGAGGCAGCAGCGCATGCCTATTTCGACCACGATCTTTCGCAGCTGACGCTGCCGCAAATGGCCTATCTCGCGATCCTGCCCAAGGGTCCGTCCAACTACATGCCCGAGCGCCATGCCGATCGTGCGATCGAGCGCCGCAACTGGGTGCTCGGGCAGATGCGCGACAATGGCTATATCGACCAGGCCGCCTATCAGGCCGCGATCGCCGCACCGCTCGGCGCAGTGCCGCGCAAGTCGCCCACCGTCGACCCGCTCGGCGGCTATTTCATCGAGGAAGTGCGCCGCCAGCTGCTCGACAAGTTCGGCGAGACCGAGAAAGTCGGCCCCTATAGCGTCTATGCCGGCGGCCTGTGGGTGCGCACCTCGTTCGATCCCGAGCTGCAGAAGGCGGCGCAGAAGGCGTTGCGCGACGGACTGCTGCGCTACGATCGCGGCCGCGGCTGGTCCGGCCCGATGCGCGAAGTCGCATTCGAGGGCGACAATTGGCGCGCCGCGTTGCTCAATACCAACATCAACCTCGACTATGAAGATTGGCGTCCGGCCATCGTCATCTCCAAGAGCGGCGGCACCGCCGAGCTGGGCTTCGGCAACGGCAGCACCGGCACGCTCCCCGCATCAGGCGCGCAAATGCCCGTCCGTGGTCAAGGCGGCGCAGCGTTCAACGCGCTCAAATCCGGTGACGTGATCGCTGTTGCGCCCGAAGGTGGCGTCTTCGCATTGCGCTCGATCCCCAAGGTTTCGGGCGGGATGATCGTACAGGATCCCAATACTGGCCGCATTCTCGCGATGCAGGGCGGGTTCGACGCGACGGTGCAGGCATTCAACCGCGCGACGCAGGCACAGCGCCAGCCGGGATCGACGATCAAGCCGATCGTCTATGCCGCCGCGCTCGAGAACGGGATGACCCCCGCCTCGATCATCACCGATGGTCCCTTCTGCGTCTATCAGGGCGCATCGCTCGGACAGAAATGCTTCCGCAACTTCGGCAACATGCGCGGCGCAGGCCCCAAGACGATGCGCTGGGGCGTCGAACAGTCGCGCAACCTGATGACCGTTCAGGCCGCGAACGCTACCGGCATGGAAAAGGTCGTCGACCTCATGCAGCGCATGGGCGTCAGCTCGCAGAAATATCCGCCCTACCTCTCCTACTCGCTCGGCGCGGGCGAGACGACGGTGATGCGGATGGTCAACGCCTATTCGATCCTGGTCAATCACGGCCGCGCGCTCACCCCGTCGCTGATCGATTTTGCCCAGGACCGCCATGGCAAGGTGATCTGGCCGCAGAACTGGCGCGCATGCGACCGCTGCAACATGCCCGACTGGGACGGCAAGCCGATGCCGCGCCCCTTCATCCGTTCGCGCCAGGTGCTCGACGCGATGAGCGCGTATCAGATGGTCCACATCGCCGAAGGCGTGATCCAGCGCGGCACCGCGACCACGCTGCGCGACCTCAATCGCCCGATCATGGGCAAGACCGGCACCTCGTCCGGCCCGCGCGACGTGTGGTTCATCGGCGGCACCCCGCAGATGCTGGCCGGCCTCTATATCGGCTACGACACGCCGACCAATCTGGGCGGCTACGCGCAGGGTGGCACGCTTGCGGCGCCGATCTTCAAGCAGTTCGCGCAAAAGGCCTATGAAGGGCTCGATGTCCTGCCCTTCACCGCACCTGCCGGGATCCGCATGGTCCGCATCGACCGCGCCAGCGGCCGCCGCGTCTATGGGGCATGGCCGGGAACCGATCCCAAGGCAGCGGTGATCTGGGAGGCGTTCAAGCCCGAGAGCGAACCGCGCCGCCGCGCGCGCCACAGCGAAGCCGCCGAAGCGCCCAGGGCCGAAGTGACGAAGAAAGCCGTGCAACGGGATGGCCCGCGTGACAGCGACTTCTTGCAACGCGAGGGCGGAATCTACTAGCGGGGATCAAAATCCCGACCTCACCGTCACCCCGGCCTTGTGCCGGGGTCCACGGTGCCTGAAGGGATGGACTTGAGCCTCTTGCACCACGCTTGCCGCCCGGTGGACCCCGGCACAAGGCCGGGGTGACGAATAAACGGTCCGGTTCTGCCGTGCCCTTGAAGTTTGAAAGGTTACGACGATGCGCGCCGAAGCGCAGGCATATGCCGACAAGATCAACGACGCGCTCGCACTGCTCCGTCGCTTCATCGACTGGGACAAGGCACTGCGCCGGCTCGACGAGCTCAACGCGCGCGTCGAGGATCCGACGCTGTGGGAGAACCCCAAGGCGGCGCAGGAAGTGATGCGCGAACGCCGGCGGCTCGACGAATCGATCTCCGCGACCCGCGCGATCGAGCAGGAGCTTGCCGATACGTCCGAACTGATCGAGATGGCCGAGGCCGAGGGCGATGAGGAAATGGCGGTCGAGGGCGTCGCCGGCCTTGCCGCGCTCGCCGCGCGCGCCGACGAGGACAAGGTCAAGGCGCTGCTATCGGGCGAGGCCGATGGCAACGACACCTATCTCGAAGTCCATTCGGGCGCCGGCGGCACCGAAAGCCAGGATTGGGCGGAAATGCTCCAGCGCATGTACACGCGCTGGGCCGAGCGTCATGGCTTCAAGGTGGAGTTGATGGACTATCACGCCGGCGATCAGGCCGGGATCAAGTCCGCGACTTTGCTGATCAAGGGCGAGAACGCCTATGGCTATGCCAAGACCGAGAGCGGCGTGCATCGCCTCGTCCGCATCTCGCCCTATGACAGCTCGGCGCGGCGGCACACCAGCTTCTCGTCGGTGTGGGTCTATCCGGTGATCGACGATTCGATCGACATCGAAATTCTCGAGAGCGACCTCAAGATCGATACCTATCGCGCGTCAGGCGCGGGCGGGCAGCACGTCAACACGACCGACTCCGCCGTCCGGATCACGCACGTCCCCTCAGGCATCATCGTTGCGAGCCAGCAGGACCGTTCGCAACACAAGAACCGCGCGACCGCGATGGGAATGCTCAAGGCGCGTCTCTACGAAGCCGAACTCGCCAAGCGCGAAGCGGCGGCGATGGGTGAGTACAGCGCCAAGACCGAGATCGGCTGGGGCCACCAGATCCGCTCCTACGTCCTCCAGCCCTATCAGCTGGTGA
>CAYOXO010000009.1:0-62035 GCA_964407945.1 uncultured Stakelama sp. | reverse complement strand
CGGCGGCACCGGCCCGCTCCCCCACCCGGCCACCCATATGATACTGCCGTCGGGTGGCCGGGTGGGGATCATCGGGTCGGCCATGCCCCCGGCATGGCCTGAACAGCGTGGGACGCTGTTCACCCGAATGATGGCCGGTGCCGCATCCACGCAGTGGATCAGCAAATGGTTGCCCCGCGAAGCCCGTCCGCCTACCTGCGCCACCCTATGGCTGCACCTGTCCTCTCTTATGAAAAACTCGGTCTGGTCCAGGGATCGGGCTGGCTGTTCCGCGACCTCGATATCTATGTCGGGCAGCGTGACCGGCTGGCGCTGATCGGGCGCAACGGCGCGGGCAAGACCACATTGCTCAAGCTGCTCGCCGGCCAGATCGATGCGGACGAGGGGCGGCGGACGATCCAGCCGGGCACACGCGTGGTGATGCTGGAGCAGGAACCGCGCATGACCGGCTGCACGACGCTGATGGACTATGTCCTGTCGGGCGACGATGCGCCGCAGCGGCACGAGGCGGAGGCGATCGCCGATCAGCTGGGCATCGACCTCACCCGCGAGGCGGCGACCGCGAGCGGGGGCGAGCGGCGCCGCGCGGGCATCGCACGGGCGCTGGCGATGGACCCCGATGTGCTGCTGCTCGACGAGCCGACCAACCATCTCGACATCCATGCGATCGAGTGGCTGGAAGAATGGCTCAACCGCTATCGCGGCGCGTTCGTCGTCATCAGCCACGACCGTACCTTCCTGACCCGGCTGACGCGCCAGACCCTGTGGCTCGACCGCGGATCGATGCGGCGCGCCGAGATCGGCTTTGGCGGGTTCGAGACCTGGACCGAGCAGGTCTATGCCGAGGAACAGCGCGCGGCGGAGAAGCTCGACGCGCGGCTGAAGCTGGAGGAGCATTGGCTGCAGCGCGGCGTCACCGGGCGGCGGCGGCGCAATCAGGGGCGGTTGACCAAGCTGCTGGAGATGCGCGCCGAGCGCGCGGCGATGACCGGCCCGGCGGGCGCAGCCAATCTGGCCACCGCGTCGGACGATTCGAAGACCAAGGTGGTGATCGACGCCAAGGGTGCGTCGAAATCCTATGGCGACCGCACGATCATCCGCGACCTGACGCTGCGCGTGACGCGTGGCGACCGGATCGGCATCGTCGGCAAGAACGGCGCGGGCAAATCGACCTTGCTCAAGCTGCTGACCGGCGAGATCGAGCCCGACACGGGGAGCGTGAAGCTCGCCAAGACGCTCGACCCCGTGATCATCGACCAGCAGCGCAGCCGGATGCAGCCCGAGAAGACGGTGCGCGAAGTGGTCGCGGATGGCGGCGAGTGGATCGACGTGCTGGGCGTGCGCAAGCACATCCACGGCTATCTCAAGGAGTTCCTGTTCGAACCGAACATGGTCGACGCCAAGGTCGGCACGCTGTCGGGCGGCGAGCGCTCACGCCTGCTGCTGGCGCGCGAGTTCGCACGGCCTTCGAACCTGATGGTGCTCGACGAGCCGACCAACGACCTCGACCTCGAGACGCTCGACTTGCTGCAGGAAGTGATCGCCGATTATGACGGCACGGTGCTGATCGTCAGCCACGACCGCGACTTTCTGGATCGCACGGTGACGATGACGATCGGGCTCGACGGGTCGGGCACGGTCGACATGGTGGTCGGCGGCTATGCCGACTGGGAAGCCAAGCGGAAGGTCCGGACCGAGGTGAAGAAGGCGGCGGCAAAGGCCGCGCCGGCCGTTGAAGCGCCCAAGGTGAAGACCAAGCTCAGCTACAAGGACCAGCGCGACTACGACCTGCTGCCCAAGCGGATCGAGGAGCTGGACGCGGGAATCGCCAGGGACGAGGCGGCGCTGGCCGATCCGGATCTGTACGCCAAGAACCCGGGCAAGTTCGACACGCTGATGGCGGGGATCGCCAAGGCGCGCGACGAGAAGGACGCGGCCGAGTTGCGCTGGCTGGAGCTGGCGGAGATGGTCGAGGGGCTGGGGTGAGCGAGGTCTATTGGTCGTCGCGGTGGATATAGACGAACGCGTCGCGACCTGAGGCCAAGGTCACCGCGATCCGGACATAGTCGTCGACCTCATAGCGATCGGCGTGCTCCAGATCGGTGCCGGTGACCGCGAGCGCCGAGCCGTTCACCATATCGCCATCGGCGCCGCGCCGGAGGACGGGGTGCTCGTCCGAGCCGCTCAATGCGATGACTTCCGGATCGGTGATCCGAAGCCGCTCGATCCTGAACCCCGGCAGACTGTCTTCGACGGTTTCGAGCGTGCGGCCGAACAGCTCGATCTGGACTTCGGGCTGACGCAGCGTGCCGTAGGAGAATAGCCAGTGGGTTACGCTCATCACCTGATCTCCGTTCGTCGGTTCCGTAAGGGCCGTTAGTCGGCGGGGACCACCACGTCGATGGCGCGTTCGGCCACCCGCACCGTCACCGGGGTTCGCGCCAGCACTTCGCCGTCGATCGAGATGCGGTGGTGGGGGCGGGTGTCGAGCTTCAATTCGGCGCCGCGGAATTCGCTGACGGTCTGATCGCGCGAACGCAGGCGAAAGAAGCGGGCGTACCAGTCCCAGGCGAGCCGCCAGCGGTTGCGGCCGGTGACGACCTGAATCATCATCTCGCCACTCTGGACGCAGGCCTCGTCGCTCATCACCACGCCGCCGTGGAACTTGCCGTTGAGGATGCGGACTTCGCTGCCCCACATGCGGTGGGTCTTCTGGCCGTCGTCGATGAAGACGCGGAACGGGCGGAAGCGCGCGAAGCACCAGACCGCCCAGGTGAGGTAGCCGACGCGGCCGAGATACTTCTTGAGATTATGGGGTACGCTCTCCCCGATCATCGGCGAGAGGCCCATTGCGGCGGCGTTGGCGAAATAGTCGTGATCGATCATGCCGAGATCGACGCGGCGGCGCTTGCCGGTGGCGATCGCCTTGATCGCGCCGTCGAGGTCGAGCGGCAGGCCGAGCGTGCGCGCGAAGCTGTTGGCGGTGCCCAGCGGGAGGACGGCGAACACCACGTCCTTGCCTACGACATCGTCGACCACACCCGACAGCGATCCGTCGCCGCCGCCGACGATCACCATCTTTGCGCCCGAGCGCACCGCGCCGCGTACCGCGTCGTTGAGGCGGGAAGGATCGCGGATCGGCCAGGCGGCGGTGAGGCGAATGCCCTCCGCTTCGAACTTGGCGCGCGCCTGTTCGAACAGCGCCGCGCCGCGGCGCGACTTGGCATTGACGATGAGTACCGCTTCGCGCGGGACGGGGAGGTTCGTTGTCACGGCGTCACAACGGGCGAGGCGGGCTGAGGTTCAGAGCCGCTTGCCGTTCCGGCCGGCCAGCTCGACGACATATTGCCAGGCGACGCGTCCCGAACGGCTGCCGCGCCGGGTCGCCCAGTTGATCGCCTCGGCGGCGTCGAAGGGCAGGCCGTGATCCTGCGCATAGGTGCGGACAATCTCGACATAGGTGTCCTGATCGATCGCGTGGAAGCCGAGCGACAGGCCGAACCGGTCGGCGAGCGCGAGATTGTCGTCGATGCTGTCGCGCGGATTGATCGCGCTCGATTGCTCGGCGATGTCGCGCGGGATCAGGTGGCGGCGGTTCGAGGTGACGAACAGGCGGGCATTGGCCGGACGCGCCTCGGCTCCACCCTCGAGCAGCGAACGCAGCGCGCGACCGTCCGACGCGGCGTCGAAGCCGAGATCGTCGAGGAAGATGACGAAGGCGCGCGAACTGGCGGCGATCAGCGCGAACAATTGGGGCAGGGTGTCGAGCGCATCGGCCTGCGCCTCGATCAGCGCAATGGCACCGCCTTCGGCCTGCACCGTCGCGACGGCGGCCTTGCTGAGCGCGGACTTGCCGGTGCCGCGGGCGCCCCACAGGAGGACGTCATGCGCGGGCAGGCCGCCTGCGAGACGGCGGACATTGTCGAGCAGCGTTTCCTTTTGCCGCTCGATCCCGACCAGCTCGGCAAGCGGGAGTGGGGCGAAGGCGCGGGCCGGCTGGAGGAAACCGCGGTGCCAGACATAGGCCGGATGCGCGGCGAGATCCGGCACGGGCGGTGGCGGCGGGGCCAGGCGCTCGAGCGCGGCGGCGATACGGTCCAACGGGTCGCTCATGCCCAGCGCGCTATGGCGCGCCGGGCGCATTGGCAATGATTCTGTGCTTGCGGGCGATTCAGGCCAGCTTCGCGATCAGCGCTTCGGCGGCGCTGCGATCGGTGAAGCCCGGGATGGCGATGGCGGCCTGAGCCTCCGCCCTGGCCTCGGCGTTGCGGCCGGCATCGGCATAGGCCTGCGCCAGCTGCCAGCGCAGCACCGGGTGGCGCGGGGCGATCGTGACGGCCTTTTGCAGCAGCTCGATCCCGCCCTCGGTGTCGCCGCTTTCGGCAAGCGTCCAGCCCATTGCGCCGGCGACCGCGGGGTTGGACGGGGCGAGGTGATAGGCGGCCTCGGCATAGCGCGCGGCGCGGTCTGGCTCGCCGGCGCCGGCATAGGCGAGCGCGAGCTCGGCGAGCAGGACGGCGTCGCGATTGCCGATGCGCAGACGTACCGCCTCGAGCGAATCGATCGCCGCGTCATAGTCGCCCGCCGCTGCCTGCCAGCTGGCCGAGAGGCGAAGCGCTGCGAGGTTGAGCGGGTTCTGCGACAGGAACAGGGCGAGCGTGGTCGATGCCTCCTGCCGCTGGCCCGAACGGTCGAGGGCTTCGACCAGGCGGAGCATCGCCGCTTCGTCGAAGCGGATGCTGGCGGCGTCCTTGTACGCGCGCACGGCCTCGGCCGGTTGCTTGAGCAGCATCAGCGTGTCGCCGACCAGCGTATGCGCGGCAGGCGCGCCGGGATTGTTGGCGGCGATCTCCCGCGCTGCCGCGAGCGCCCGGGCGCGGTCGCCGCTGTCGATCAGCCCGCGGATCAGCGGCACGGTGGCGCGCGGGTCATCGACCGGCGCTTTCTGCACCGCGGCGGTGAGGGCGGGCAAGGCATCGTCCGAGCTGAACCAGGCGGCGCCGTCGCGCGCCGGAGACGCTGCGCGATCGAAATAGCGGCCGGCGATGTCGCGCTGGCCGATGCGTTCGTAACCGCGGGCGACGAGGCTGAGCGCATAGGCATCGGCGTCGCCGCGGGCGACGACGGGGAGGAGCAGCTCGATCCCGTTCTTGGATGCGTCCGAACGCAACAGCGCGGTGGCGAGCAGCTTGCGCGCGGTGATGTTCATCGGCTGGGCATTGACCAGGTTGCGCAGCTTTTCGACCGCGCGCTCGTAGCTGCCTTCCTCCAGATCGAGCGTGCCGCCGAGCAGCAGGGCGCCCGGCAGCGCTGCGATGCCGCTGCCAGCGCGCTGGAGCAACTGGCGGGCGAGGTCGAACTGTTCGGCGCGGGCCGCCAGCACGGCCTGAAGATAGAGTGCCTGCGGGCTGCGCGGTCGGACCTCCATCGCCTTGCGCGTGACAGCCAGCATCTCGCGCGTGCGGCCTGCATCGCCCAGGGTCGAGGCGTACTGGATCAGCGCGGCGTGGCGATAGGGGTCACGTTTCAGCGCGGCCTCGAACCAAGGCAACGATGCGACGAGGCCATACTGGCTGCGGACCATTTCGCCGCGCAGGATCAGCGCGTCGGTATTGCCGCTGTCGAGCTGGGTCGCCCTGCCGGCGGCCTCGATCGCGCCGACCATGTCGCCGGCATTGGCGCGGAAGCGGCCGAGATCGGTCCAGACATCGGCGTCATTGGGGGCGAGCCGGACCGCGGCGAGCGCGGATTCCTGTGCCGCGGCGAGGTTGCCGCCGGCGAGATAGGCGCGGGTGCGGACGCGCAGCGCGTAGAGACGGTCGGCCTCCGGCGCCTTGTTCGCCTCGACCAGCGCACGGCGCGGATCGCCCTGAAGCAGGATCGCATGCGCCATCAACGCATGAATGCGCGTGGGATCGACGCCGCTGTCGACCGCGCGGCGCAATGACGCTTCGGCGGCGATCCCTTCGTCCAGCGCAAGCGACGCGCGGGCGAGGGCAAGATGTGCTTCACCCCATTGCGGGTTGGCACGGACGGCGCCGAAGGCCTGGCTGCGCGCGGCCGACGCGTTGCTGGCCTTCAGATATTCCTGGCTGCGCGCGAGCGCGGCGCGCGCGGACTCGGGATCGACGCGGTTGGCGATGACCGAGCGGAAGGCGAGCAGCGCGACGCCGAACGCGCCGATGCACAGCGCGAATACAACGATCCGGCGCAGGTTGACGCGGCCCTTGCCCGACAGGCGATTGCCGCCGCTGCGCCATTTGCGCCGCTTGCCGATGGGGGTTTCAGGGCTGGAGGTCATAGGCCTTCATCAGATCATAGAGGGTGGGGCGGCTGATCCCGAGCAGGCGCGCGGTGCCGGAGATATTGCCGTCGGTGCGTGACAATGCCTGGACGATCGCGCGACGGTCCGCAGCCTCACGCACGGCCTTGAGGTTGATCGGGCCGGCATTGTCGGCGGGCGCAAGGTCGAGATCGGCAGCGGTGACGAGCTTGCCGTCGGCCATGATCGCGGCGCGCTTCACCCGATTCTCAAGCTCGCGGACATTGCCCGGCCAGTGCCAGACATCGATCGCGTCGAGCGCGTCGGGTGCGAAGCTCTTGCTGCCGAGCTTCATCGCGGTGGCGTGCTTGTGGAGCAGGTGGCGTGCGAGCAGACCGGCATCGCCCGGACGTTCGGCGAGGCTGGGGATGCGCACGACGATCTCGGCGAGGCGGTAGTAGAGGTCCTCGCGAAAGGTGCCGGCGGCGACCATCGCGTCGATGTCCTGATGCGTTGCGCAGACCACACGGGTATCGACCGCGATCGGCCTGCGCCCGCCGATCCGCTCGATCACGCGCTCCTGCAGGAAGCGCAGCAGCTTGACCTGAAGGGGCAGGGGGACGTCGCCGATCTCGTCGAGGAACAGGGTGCCACCCTGTGCCTGCTCGATCTTGCCTTCGGTCGTCTTGACCGCGCCGGTGAAGGCACCCTTTTCATGCCCGAACAGCTCGGATTCGAGCAGGGTCTCGGGGATGGCGGCGCAGTTGATCGCGACGAACTCGCCCTTGCGGCGGCTGGCGTCGTGGAGACCGCGCGCGAGCAGTTCCTTGCCGGAGCCGCTGGCGCCGAGCAGCATGACCGAGACGTCGGCAGGCGCGACGCGCTCGATCGTGCGCGTAACCTTGAGCATCTCCGCCGATCCGGTGACGATGCCGCCCAGGGCAGTGCCGCTTTCGGCGCGCGCGGCGAGGCGGCGATTCTCCGCCTCAAGCGCATGGACATGGAAGGCGCGCGCGACGATCAGGCCGAGCGCGTCGATGTCGATCGGCTTCTGGTAGAAGTCCCATGCACCCATCGAGATGGCGCGAAGCATGGATTCGCGCTCGCCATGGCCGGAGGCGACGATGACGCGGGTGTCGGGCTTGAGCGCAAGGATGGTTTCGAGGACCGCGAACCCCTCGCTGGTGCCGTCGGGATCGGGCGGCAGGCCGAGGTCGAGGGTGACCACGGCGGGTTCCTCGGCGCGCAGCATCGCGATGGCGCTCTCACGGTCGCCCGCGGTGAGGATCTCATAGCCTTCATAGGCCCAGCGCAACTGGCGCTGCAGCCCGGCATCGTCCTCGACCACGAGGAGCTTTGGCAGGATCTTGGGTTTGTCGCTCATGCCGCTCGTCCAACTTCGTTACCGGCGCCGCCCGCTGCCCGCAGCACGACGCGAAACCGTGATCCCTTGCCCTCGCTGCTCTCTACCTCGATCCGGCCGCCCATCTCGGCGGCGAGCTTCTGCGCCTCGAACGCGCCGATGCCGAAACCGCCGGGCTTGGACGACACGAAGGGCTTGAAGAGCTTGTCGCGGATGAAGGCGGGGGACATGCCGGTGCCGCGATCGATCACGTCGAGCTGCGCTTCGCTTGCAGTTGCGCGCACCTCGATCGTGATCGGGGTACCGGGAGTGCTCGCCTCGATCGCATTCTGGATGAGGTGCCCGAGCAGGGTTTCGAGCATCGCCGGATCGGCGATGGCGAGCGGATCGCCGGCGCTGGAGACTTCGACCGGGTGCTGCGCGCGGCGCGCCTTCGCCACCCGGCGTGCAAGCGGGGCGAGCGGGACCGCCACCGGCGCCTCGGTGCGTGCGCGGTGATGCTGCGAGAGGCGCGCGAGCATGTCGTTCATCCGCCCCGCCGAATCCTGAAGCGTCGCGACCATGTCGGCGCGAAAGGCGGGGTTGTCGGCATGGCGTTCGGCGTTGCGCGCGACGAGGGTGAGCTGGCTCACCAGATTCTTGATGTCGTGCATGATGAAGGCGAAACGGCGGTTGAATTCGTCGAAGCGCTCCGCCTCCGCCAGCGCTTCCTGCGCGCGCTCCTCGGCCAGATAACTGGCGAGCTGGCGGCCGGCGGCCTTGAGCAAGTCGAAATCTTCCCAATCGAGCGCACGCGCGATGGGCGGGCGGGCGAGGACGATCGCGCCAGCGAGACGGTTCTGATGTGGGAGCGGGACGACGACCCAGGCCTGATCCCAATCGCGGATCGAACCCGGAATGGTGGACTCGGGATCGGCGGTGCCGAGTTCGAGGATCAGCGCGGGATCGACCCCGGTATGGGCCCAGTCCTCACCATAGGCGGCCGGGAGGCTGCCGCGCGCGACATTCCATGTCGCGTTGACGCCAAGCGCCTCTCCCTGCGGCACCAGCAGCACGCCCGCCGGAGAGTCGGTCAGATCGGCCAGCGCCTTGACGATGCGCTCGTCGAGG
Organism: uncultured Stakelama sp.; assembly: GCA_964407945.1. Lineage (GTDB taxonomy): Bacteria > Pseudomonadota > Alphaproteobacteria > Sphingomonadales > Sphingomonadaceae > Sphingomonas. The sequence continues at coordinate 53,300 of CAYOXO010000009.1, read as the reverse complement.
GGCGCGCTGCCCTCCGGTTCGCCCAGCGTTTCGGTGAAGCGCAGCCACTCGGCGCGATAGTCGTAGCGGTGGGCGAAGAAATGCTTGGCGAGCTTCACCTTGGTCCAGGCGCGCAGCCACGGGCTGGAAACGACGGTGAGGATCGCGGCGGTCGAGCCGAAGACGAAGGCGGTCTGGAGCAGCCGCGCATTGTCGCCGCCGATCGCGGCGAGCGCCGACGTGGCGAGCGCGAGCAGTGCGAAATAGAGGCCGATCGCGACCAGCGAAAGCGACTGGTAGGCGACGGTGCGCGAGAGCTGCATCGGCCATTCGCCGCGCCGCTGAAGCCCCATCGCGATCGCGGCTGCGATCAATGCCATCGCGCCGCCGCGTACCGCGACCAGCTGGTCCGGCCAGGTCATGGTGAGCCATGCGACGCTGAGTACGTTGGTATCGACCAGCCACATCGCGCCGATGGCGAGTACCACCGGACGCATCCCCGTGGTGCCGGGCGCGGTGATCGCACTGTGCAGGCTCTGGACGAGGACGAGCGCGGCAACCGCAGACATCATCCGCAGCAGCAGCGCGGCCTCGATCACCTGGGGTTCGATATCCTGCGTGGTCGCCGCAACGATGTTCAGGCCAAGCGCGATCAGGATGACCATCGCGACCACCCCATAGACCGTGCCGATCGCCGCCGGTGGGCGTTCGGCCCCCAGACGGCGGTGAAGCGCAATCATGAAGGCGAGCCAGGCGATGTTGCGCGCGCTCTCGGCAACGCGTGTCGTGAGATCGGATTCGCCGATCCCGGCCACCGCGAGCGCCCACAACGCCGTCAGGATCAGCGCGATCCCGAGCGGTTTGCGCGGGACGCCGACCTCGGCACCGCGGAACGCCCACAGGCCCAGCGCACCGAACAGCAGCGCCGCCAGGGCATGGCCCCAGAGGATCAGCGCCGGGACCATCAGTGCGCTTCGCTAGGTGAGCGGCACCAGCCCGCTCCCCCACCCGGCCGCCCAATCAAGATACGTTGTGGGTGGCCGGGTGGGGGAGCGGGCTGGTGCCGCAGCGCGAATGCGCCAACCATCAGCGCGCGCCGTCCGGGAAGATCACGACCCGGATCGTCTGGAGAAGGATCAGTACATCGAGGAAGGGCGAGTAGTTCTTCGCATAGTAGAGATCATATTCGAGCTTCTGGCGGCTGTCCTCGATCGACGCGCCATAAGGATAATTGATCTGCGCCCAGCCGGTGATGCCCGGCTTCACCATGTGGCGCTCGGCATAATAGGGCAGCTTGGCTTCGAGATCCTCGACAAACTGCGGGCGTTCGGGACGCGGGCCGACAAAGCTCATCTCGCCCTTAAGCACGCTCCAGCATTGCGGCAGCTCGTCGATCCGCACCTTGCGGATGAACCAGCCGACGCGGGTGATGCGCGGATCGTCCTTCTCGGCCCAGACTGCCTTGCCCGCGACTTCGGCATCCTGACGCATCGAGCGCAGCTTGATGATGTCGAAGCCCTGGCCATAGAGGCCGACACGGCGCTGACGGTAGAAGGCAGGGCCGCGGCTCTCGAGCTTCACCGCGATCGCGCCGAGCAGAATCACCGGCAGCGTGAGGATCAGCAGGACCAGGCTGGCGACGATGTCGAAGAAGCGCTTGAACATGCTCGACAGCATGCGGCCCGACGAGAAGCCGTCGGAGAAGATCAGCCAGCTGGGATTGACCGACTGGAGATCGACGCGTCCCGTCTCGCGCTCGAGGAAGGTCGAGGTGTCGTTGACATGGACGCCGGACGTCTTGCTCCGCAGCAGATCCTTGCGCGGCAGCGCGTTGCGGCGTTCCGCGAGCGCGAGCACGACCTCGCTGGCGTTGAGCAGCACGACATGGTCGGCGAGACTGTAGATTGCATCGCGCGCGATCGCCTCGGGGATCACGCGGTTGGCCTCGCTCATCGCGACATAGCCGACCACGACGAATCCGGCGCCGGGCTTTTTGGAGAGCACCTTGAGCCGTTCTGCGCGCGCGCCGGCACCGAGCACGACGACACGGCGCTTGAACACCTGGCTGCCGAGCGTCTTGCCCAGCAGCAGACGCAGCATGAACAGCATGACGGCCGCCGCGAGCATCGCGTAGAGCAGGTTGGAACGCCAGAAGGTGAGTGCAGGGACGACGAAGAACACGACGGACAGGAAGATCGTGCCGAGCGATACCGCGACCAGCAGGCGTGCGGCGGCGACGCGGATCGACTGAAGCGCATCCGCGCCATAGACACCGACCGCGATCATCGCGAGTTCGAGACAGGTGGCGAAGCTCGCCATCTGGAGGATACGGGTGTGGATCGGATCCACCTTCATCCCGATCTGCCAGGCGCGGTAGATCCAGCCGAATTCGGCTGCCGCAAACAGCAGCATGACGTCGAACAGCGCGAGCAAAAGCACCGCGTTCGGTATGTAATGTTTGAACAGACGGATCATGGCGGCCTACCCCTACTCCGGAAACTGTAAACAAATCCGACACTGGATGGTACGTGTCGGTGAAATTGACGAAAAAATACCGGGCGGCGTGGAATCCGTACTGCGATAAGTGTTTGGCGGGGCGGGTGCGTGCCGTTACCGTTCCCCGCTGGAGAACCCCGAATGATCGACCACAGGCCCATTGTCCCCGTCATCCTTTCGGGCGGCGCCGGGACACGGCTATGGCCGATGTCGCGCCCCGAACGGCCCAAGCAGATGCTCGCGCTGACTGCGCAGGAGACGATGCTGCAACTCACCGCGCGCCGTACGCCGCAGGGCGACCGGTTCGCGGCGCCGATCATCGTCGCGGCGGCGATTCATGCCGATATGGTCGAGCAGCAACTGGGGGTTGTCGAGACACGCGCCCAGGCGCTGATCCTTGAGCCGATGGGGCGCAACACTGCGCCGGCGATCGCGCTGGCGGCGATTGCCGCGGGCGGCGGCGACGATCCGCTGCTGGTGATGCCGTCGGACCATGTGATCGGCGACGTCGCGGCGTTTCATGCGGCGATCCATGCCGCGATGCCGCTGGTCGACGACGGATGGCTGGTGACATTCGGTATCGCGCCGGACGCTCCGGAAACCGGCTATGGCTATATTCAGGTCGGCGAGACGATCGGCGAAGGTGTGCACAAGGTGCAGCGCTTCGTCGAGAAGCCGAAGCGCGAACTGGCGGAGGCGATGATCGCCGCCGGCGATCATGCCTGGAACGGCGGTATCTTTCTGTTTCGCGCGGATGCCTATCTGGCGGCGCTGGAAGCCTTTGCGCCAGAGATGTTGACGGCGGCGCGGGCGGCGATGGCGCGGGCGGTGCGCGATGGAACGCGCATCCTTCCCGATACGGTGGAGTTCGCGAAATCGCCGTCGGATTCGATCGATTATGCGGTGATGGAGAAGGCCGAGCGGGTCGCCGTGGTGCCGGTGAGCATGGGCTGGTCCGATGTCGGGAGCTGGGACGCGCTGCACGCGATCAGCGACCGCGACGATGCCGGCAATGTCTGCGGCGGCGACGTGGTGGCGATCGACACGGCAGACTGCCTGGTCAGGGCGGAGCCTGGCAAGCGGGTGGCGCTGGTCGGGGTCTCGGACCTGATCGTGGTCGTCGACGGGGACGACGTGCTGATCCTGCCGCGCGGGCGCAGCCAGGAGGTAAAACGCCTTATCGACGCGATGAAGACATAGCTGCCGTTCGCTCCGCAGGCGTGGGGCAGGGGGTATCTTAGCTGGACGGCTCGAACAGGATCGTGAACCCATCGAGCAGGCGAACCTGCATCATCAGCGGCGGCGGAATCAGCTCTCCGCCGATCAGGATGTAGAGACGGCCGGGTACGACCGCACCCCTGCGAAAGGCTTCGGTTTCTTCCCTTTGCCGCGCGTCGCTGACACGTGAGGTGCGTGCGGCATAGACGGCGCGAACGGGGACCTTCGCCTTTGCGGCGCGCCACGCGACTTCCTGAAACACGCCCAGATCCTTGGTGACGTCGCCGGGAATGAAGGCAATGTCCTTCGCCTGTGCGATCAGCACGTCCCATTCGGGCGACCTGGTGCGGACGTAGAGTGGCGCCCCGCGCGCCTCGGCGCTCTGAGCGCGAATCGATGCGGCCATCGGAACAAGGTCTGCGGTTTGAATGGCGGCGAGCGCAACGAGTGCGAGGCCGGCGCGGCGCGGCTCGAGCCGGTAGAGGATGCGGATGCTGGCGAACGCGAGGACATAGGCGACCGGCCAGAACAGGCGCCCTGAAGCACGCACTGCGTCGAGCGCCACGGCGACGCTGCCGGGAAGTTGATAGCGCGGCAGGGGCTGGCCGGCGAAGTCGGGATAGGTGCTGATCGCGAGGCAGGTGAGTGCGACGAGTGCCGGAACCAACCATTTGAGTCGCGCGAGGCTGTCTGGCGCGTCGGCTGCCGGGCGCGGCAGCCGACGGGCGAGGATCGCGGCGAGGGGGAGCAGGATCAGCAGGCCCAGGCCGAGATACTGGAACCCTTCGAATCCGCGGCCAGGGCGCTGTTCGATTGCGGGCAGGAACGTCGAATAGGTACCGACTCCTGGGTTCCACAGTGCGTCGAGCGGCATCGCGAAGGCACCGTAATTGCCCGCCAGTCCATAGGGCTCGAACACGCCCAGGCCCCAGGCGATGGCGCCGACCAGCAGCAGGATCGCGACACATTCCGCAAAGAGGCGCGGGGCGGCTTTCGGGTCTTTCCATAGCCGCTCGAGCATCGCGCTCGCCCAGATCGCGCCGACCATCACCAGCAGATAGGAATGGACGAAGGCGGTCAGCGCGATCAGCACCGCCCAACCCCTGTTCGACGCCGACCGCTCCGGATCCGTGAAGCGCCACAACGCCCACAGGATCAGCCAGTGCGCCATCAGGTTGACATGGACATAGCGGTTGAACAGCGACGGCAGCGCCGCGAGCAGCAGCACGCCGCACCACAGCGCCACTTCATTGGGCGCGTGACGACGGAGCAGTTTCCAGGCGAAGAAGAGTTGCAGGAACAGGCAGAGCAGCAGCCACCAGCCGATCATCTGTGCATCGGCGGGCAGCAGGCCGCGGAACAGGAAGGCCAGTGCGGAGAGAAGCGGGTTGCTGTCGGTGAACAACAGCCCGGTGCCCTCCGGCGCATTGAGCAGAGTGGTGTGGAGGAAGCGGGGGGCGGGATCGTGAAGCCAAGCGTGAAGCCCGAGGGCGTTTTCGCCATTGTCGGTGCCGCGCAACAGCCACGCGACATTGGAGATATCGAGGATCTGCCAGTGGAAAAAGGCCGAGAACAGCGCAACCGCCAGCGCGGCAAGCACGGCGTAGGGCGCGATCCGGTCGCGCGTCATGTCAAGATTCCCCCACATTCCCCTCTCACAGCACCTTGAGGCCCAGTTCGTCCAGTAGCTGTGCGGCCTGATCGCGCGAGATGACCGCGCCGCGGAATCGGCCGGCATCGGCGATCCGCACGCCGCCGAGATCGGCCCCGCGCAGGTCGGCGCCCTCGAACCGGGCATCGTCGAGGATCGCCTCCCGCAAGCTCGATTCCTCGAACATGGCGAGGCGGAAGTCGCATTCGCGCAGATCGGCCTGCGACAGATCGATCCGCTTCAATGCCGCCTTGCGGAAGTCGTGCTTCCGCAGCCGTGCCCCGATGAGCAATGTCTCTTCGAAATGTACCTCGATCGCCCTGAGGTCGGTGAGGTCGGCGCCGGTGAGCTTGCAGCCGGAGAAGCGCACACCTTCGGCCGAGCAGCGCCTGAAGGACGCATTGTTGAAGTCGCTGGCGGTGAAGACCGCTTCGTCGAGGTCGCTGCCGGCGAAATCGGCAAAGGCGCCGCGGCACGATTGCCAGCCCGTACCCTCCAGCTTCGTTCCGCTCAGATCGGCGCGGCGCAGGTTGCAGCGCTCGAACGACCAGCCGGACAGATCGAGGCGCGAAAGATCGGCTTCCTCGAGGTCGCAGTCGATGAGCGCGCTGCCCGCAGGCAGTGCCTCGACATCGGTGCGGGTAAGCGCGCGATCGCGAACCGGCGGGGCATCGGAAGGCGCGCGCATCGCCCGTTGTTAGCGGCGGTCCGGCGATTGGACCAGTACCGCAAGAAAACATCAACGGCCCTATTGCGTGATGATACATCATCACTTAATCGGCCCTCGTTCCAAGTGTGAAAGGGGTAAAAGCGTGCGTCATCATCTTCTCTGCGCCGTGTCGGCGGCGGCAATCCTGCCGGGTGCGGCCTATGCCAACAGCAACGCCAACGCGGCCGGGCAGGCAGGCAGCCATGCCGAAGGCGAGATCGTCATCACCGCGACGCCACTGCAGCAGACTGCCGATCAGACCGCGACCCCAGTCATCACGCTGAGCGGGGAGGAACTGATCCATCGTCGTGCCGCGACGATCGGCGAGACGCTGGCGGGGCAGCCGGGGATCAACTTCGAGAGCTTTGGCGGCGGCGCAAGCCGTCCGGTGATCCGCGGGCAGACCGCGCCGCGCGTGCAGGCGCTGACCGACGGCGTCGGCATTCAGGACGCGTCGGCGATTTCGCCCGACCATAATATCTCCGCCGAACCGCTGTTGCTGCGCGGGATCGAGGTGCTGCGCGGCCCGGCGACGCTGCTCTATGGCAGCGGCGCGAGCGGCGGCGCGATCAACCTGCTCGACGACAAGGTGCCGACCGCGATCCCCGAAGGCGGGATCGGCGGTGCGATCGAGGGCCGGCTGGGCACCGGTGATGACGAGCGTGCGATCGTCGGCGGGGTGACCGCGGGCGTCGGCCCGTTTGCGCTTCGCCTCGAAGGCGTGAAGCGCAAGTCCAACGACTATCGCGTGCCCGGCAAGTTCGGCGAGGATCATGTCGCGGGGTCTTACAACGACACCAACACGCTGAGCGCCGGCGCGTCGTGGATCGGCGACAATGGCTATCTGGGCGTCGCCTATACCCGCCAGCGCAGCACCTATGGCCTGCCCGGCCACAGCCATGAATATGAGGATTGCCACCCGCATGGCACCAGCCTGCATTGCGGCGGGCACAGCCATGACTCGGGCGAGCACGATCACGACCACGGCCATGGCGAGCATGAGGATCCGCCCGAGGTGAGGCTGCGCAGCGACCGGTTCGACATCCGCAGCGACTGGCGCGACCCGCTGCCCGGGTTCGAACGCGTGCGGTTCCGCATGTCGTTCACCGATTACGAGCATGACGAGCTGGACGACGGCGTGGTCGCCACGACCTTCAAGAACAAGGCCACCGACGTGCGGCTGGAGCTGGCGCACAAGCCGATCGGCGGGCTGCGCGGCGTGTTCGGGGTGCAGCATATGGAGAGCGATTTCTCAGCCACCGGCGCCGAGGCGTTCCTGATCAACACCAAGACCAAGAACACCGCGCTGTTTCTAATGGAAACGTTCCAGCTTGGCCCGGTGCGGCTGGAAGGCGCGGTCCGCAAGGAGTGGCAGGACGTGAAGTCCTATTCCGCGCGCTACCCCTCGATCAGCCATAGCCCCTTCTCGGCATCGGCAGCTGCGGTGTGGGACCTCGACGACAGCTATTCGGTCGCGCTGTCCTTTGCCCATGCCGAGCGCGCGCCGTCGGTGCAGGAACTCTACGCTTATGGCGTCCACCTGGCGACCAACACGTTCGAAATCGGCATGGTCACGGGCAACACCAGGCTGCGCGACAAAGTGTCGCTCGACGTCGAGAAGTCCAACTCGATCAACCTGACGCTGCGCAAGACCAAAGGGGCGGCGACCTTCACCATCGGTGCGTACCATCAGGACTTCGCCAACTACATCTATGGCGACACGATCGACCGGTTCGAGGATTTCCGCCTGATCCGCTATGTCGGGCGCGGCGCGACCTTCACCGGGATCGACGGCGAAATGCGGTATCAGTTCACGCCCCAGTTCGCGGCGTCGCTGTTCGGCGACTATGTTCGCGCCAAGTTCAAGGACGGACAGGGCAATCTGCCGCGCATTCCCGCCGGACGGCTGGGCGCGCGCGCCGACGCGCATCTCGGGCCGTTCACGGCGGACGCCGAATATTACCACGTGTTCGAGCAGGGGAAGGTCGCGTCGTACGAGACGCGCACGCCGGGCTATGACATGGTCAACGCGACGATCGCCTACAAGCTGGAGCTGGGGGCGAACCGCAGCGCCGAGCTGTTCGTGCGCGGGACCAACCTGACCAACGACCTGGCGTTCAACCATGCGTCCTTCATCAAGAACGCGGCGCCGCTGCGCGGGCGCAACATCGTGTTCGGCCTGAGGGCGGCGTTCTGAGCGGGCTCCTCTCCGCCCGCGCAGGGGCAGTGCGGACGCGACAGCCGTCCGCACTGTTCCGGCACATCGAGGCGCTTCAGGGCGAACGGCCCTGGGGCGCCGTGCTCGATGCGGGGACAGGCACCAATTCGATCGGCTGGGTGACGTCGATTCCGACCGAGCGCTGGATCGCGGTGAGCGGCGCGGTCGCGCATGCGGCGCAGGTGCGCGATGTCGCCGAGCCGGTGCGGCGACTGCAGGATCGGATCATCGTCGGCAATTGGGCCGACCCCAAGCTGCTGGCGGGCGAGCGGTTCGATACGGTGCTGGCCGATTACCTGATCGGTGCGGTCGAGGGCTTCGCCCCCTATTTCCAGGAACGGATGTTCGCGCGCCTGCGCGGGGTGACGGCGGGTCGGCTCTATCTGGTCGGGCTGGAACCCTATGTCAGCCAGGATCCGGGGACCGAGGCCGGGCGGATCATCTGGGAGATCGGGCGGTATCGCGACGCGGTCCTGCTGCTGTCCGCCGAGCGGCCCTATCGTGAGTTCCCGCTGGAATGGGTGGTGGAGCGGCTGGAGACCAATGGCTGGCGAGTGACCGATATCGCGCGCTTCCCGATCCGCTATGGCGCGCGGTTCGTGAACAGCCAGATCGATATGTGCCTGCGTCGGCTGGAGTCGATGCCCGACCGGGTGTTGGCGAGGGCGCTGCAGGCGCAAGGCGAAGCGATCCGTGAACGCGCGCTATTGGCGGACGCGCGCCTGGACGGGCTGCGTCATGGATTTGACTATACAATTGCGGCCGAGCCGATCTGAGTTGGTTTGGAATGCGCCCTTCGGCGCATTTCCAAGCCGGCCCTCAACCGGTGATGCGGCGCAGCGCAGCGCGGGCGGCGCGGCTGACGCCCTGGGAGAGACCGCCGACGCTGCGCAGGTTGAACAGGCGCAGGCGGAAGCGTTCGCGACGCGTGTCCATCCACTCGGCCTTATAGGGCTCGTTGCCATTGCCATAGTCGATCACCGCTGGGCGATCCTGGTTCAGGACATGGCGGAACATCGCGACCGACAGCAGTGTGCCGGGCGAATGCTCGCGTTCGCTTTCCAGATAGGCGAGCTTGTGGATCGTGGCATGGCCGTTCTCGACCGTCCAGAATTGCGCGGCGACGGGGACGCCGTCGCGCCGGGCGATGCCGAGACGGAGCGTGCCGGCGGCGCCCTCGGCCGCCGCTGCGGCGCGGAGAAAGGTGGGACAGCCTTCCTCGGGCTTCCAGCTTTGCGCGTAAACGGCCTCGTACGCGTCCCACGCGGTATCGTCGAACCGGTCGAGCACTTCCGCGGTGAAAGGCGAGTTCTTGGTGCGGCGGCGGACGGTGTTGCGCAGCTTTGAGGGGCGATTGGCCCAATAGGCGTCGAAATCGAGGCCGGCGGTATCGGCGACCCAGTTGGCGGTCTCGAACTGAAGGCGCGGCAGCCAGCCCTGTGCGCGGAACGCCGCCTGAAGCTGCGCGGCCACATCGGCTTCGAGCGGCCACAGGCTGAGCGTGTCGAAGCGACGGCGCAGGAGGCGGGCGAGCTCGGCGAGCAGGCGCGCGCGCGTGTCGGGATCGGCACCGGGGGTGAAGAGCGGGGCGAAGGCGAGCGTGTACCAGCTCGCGAGGCCGCGGCCATGCCCGCCGCCGCAATCGCGCAGCGGTAGCCATGCGGTGGCATCGCCTTCATGCGCGCTGGCGATGGCAAGCGGATCGCCGGGGTAGATGTGCGCGCGGGTGAGCGCGAGCCAGTCATGGCGATCGTAGAAGCCGGGTTGCGCTGCCCGGGCCGCATCGCGCGCGAGGCCGTCGAGCGACTCATGGAGTCGCACGGCGTCGTGGCTGGCGGGCAGGGGCAGCGCTGCGCTCATTGCGGGTCGGGGTTCCCCGTCAGCCGCTTCGCCTTGGCGATGGCGCGCCAGGCATAGGCCTTGAGCATGTTCTGGCGCGGGTAGCGCGCGGGCATGGCGGGGCTGAGGCCCGCGCCGCGCAACATGCGGTTGAAGGCGTGGGCGTCGGCCTCGCGATAGCTCCATTCGGAGCGCCAGGTGACCGAGAGCGAGACCGAGGTCGCCGAGCCGTTCTGGACCCAATGCGGGGCCTTTACAGGGACGTAGAGGCCCTCGCCCGGTGTCAGCGAGATCGGCTGGCCCTTGGGCAGGAATTCGTCGCGATAGGGGAGGTTGCGATGGGCGCCGCGATGGAATTCCTCCTGAAGCGCGCCCGGCGTCAGCTCGGGATCGGCGGCGGGGAACAGCGTCATCGTCTTTTCGCCCCGGAGCTGGAGCAGGATGTTGTGCTCCGGGTCCATATGGAAGGGCGTGACGGCGCCGGGCGAGGAGACGAAGATGAAGGCTTCGCGCTTGATCATCGCGCCGGTGCGGGCCTCCACCACCGGCTGAAGCTCGTCGAGGATCTCGTCGAGCAACTGGCGGTAGACCGTATCCTGCTCGATAAACTTGAGCACCATCCACGAGCCGTTCTGTTCGATCGAGCGGATCGAGTCTGCGACCGAGAGGCCGTTGTGCTGGACGGTCGCGGGATCGACCTCGATCGGGAGGTTGGCGAGGTTCTGCTCGACATCGACCGGGCGGATGCGCTGCGACAGTTCGACCAGCGACTCCAGCTCGAACAGCTTGTGGCCGGAGAGCTGGTGGGCGATCTTGCCCGGCTGCTCGGGATAGAGGGTGGCGAAGCGGGCGCGGGCGTCGCTGTCGAACACGGTCGCGGGCGCGAGGCGGGTGGCGGTCATTCTTCGGTCTCCGAAGGCGCTTGCGGGCGCGTGCGGCGGTTGCGGATGGCTTGCGCGGCACGCTCGACGGCGCGGGCGGCGTTGAACAGGGCGCGGCTGCGCCAGCCGGCGAGGGGTAGGGTGACCCGGACGATCGCGCGGCGCTCGCCCCACAGGCTGTCGATCATCGGGTGATCGGCGCTGGCGCAGCTGTCCATCCAGGCGATGGCCGGATTGTCGAGGATGGCGAGATTGTCGAGCTGGATCAGCACGCCCGGTGAGTAGCGGGAGAATTCCTCATCGAACGCGGTCTTGAACGAGAAGGAGCCGGGCGCGGTGAGGAAATTGACCAGCATCGCCAGCGGCTTGCCGTCGAGATCGAGGCGGAGGAGTTCGAGCTTGCCCGCGTCGAACGCGCCGGTGAGCGCGTCGCGGAAAAAGGCGGCGGTGTGCGGCTCGCTGGCAAGTGCGGAACCAGCACGGCCCTTCCAGCCGGACTGCTCAAGCGCGAGATAGGTGTCGATCCAGGCGGGGAGATCGGCGCGATCGGTCAGGCGCGTGGTGGTGACCGCGCCGAGCTCGGCGAGGCGCGACTGGAGGCGCTTGATTTCCTTGCGCTTCTTCTTGCGCACCGTCGCTTCATAGTAGGCGGTGGGCGAGAGGGGGCTTTCGAGCAGTGCGCGCTCGATGCGGTGGACGGTGTCGCAGGGGCGATTCGCGACGGCGAGCAGGGCGCGGTGGACGGGGCCATCCTCGACCAGGCCGGTCAGGTGGAGGAAACCGGTCGCGTGGGGATCGGTGTCGAGCGCGTCGAGGATGGCGGCCCAGGCGGCGGCTTCATGGCCGCGGCGGAGCAACGGGCCGCCGAGGAAGCAGTGATAATGGAGCCAGTTCTCGACATGCGGGATCGGCAGGCGGCCGTAGCGCGGCTCGGTGGTGAGCGGGAGCAGGCCGATCAGCTGGTCGCCGGTACGGATGGCGAGCAGGCGGCCTTCGCGTGGCGGAAGGTGCGCGGCGCCCGCCGAGACGAACCAGCGCTCCATGAAGGCGTTGGGCTCGGACGCGTCGGCGGCGAGATCGTCCCACTCGGCGGCGAAGGCGGGATCGATCAGGCCGAGCGGGAGGAAATCGGCGGACAAAACGGTCGGCGCGAGGTGCAGCGTGGATGCCGCCTCACGGATAGTCGATCGATCAATGGCCTTTGCCGCGTTCATGCCGCTCCTGAACCCCCTGATCCGGCGATAGCGGTGAAGCGTTAAATTTCGGGAAGCGATACCATGAATCGCGCGCCGGCGGATGCCCGAAACGGGTTGACCTTGCCGGCGGGGAGGCGCAGACGCCCGGCCGCGCCCAATCCGGGGCGCGGGAATCGCAACCAGAGGAACCATGGACAGCGACTCTAGTAGCAACGCGGCGACGGGCATGACCGCCGCCGCATCGGAACCGAAGAACGCGCCCGGCACGGACTGCCGGGTGAGCGCCGGCCGCTAGTCGCGTCCCGCTCACCCCAGGCCCGTGACGGGCCGATGGAGGTGAGCATGACCAATCTGAACAATCGCCGTTTCACGCTGGCGCCCGGCCGTCCGGCCGCGTGCGTCTATCGCCTGCCCGTGCGGGCAATCCCTGTCGTCGTGCGGCCCGTGCCGCTGCGGCTCGACTGGTCGCCTGATCCGGTGAGCGGCGTGCCCGTCGCATGCTGGGTGCGCGACGAAGAGGCGGTGGCGCCGCGATGCGCGCCGTCCCGTCGCGTCTTCCGTCTCGCCGCCTGACACAGGAGGGCTGAGCCATGCGCAAGCGCAGGAACTCGTCCGCCGATCTGGAGCGCGAGGTGATCCTTTCGGTGATCATCCTCTACGTCCTGATCTGCGCCGCGATGATCGGAATCCACTATCTGCAGCCGGGCGGGACGGCGACGGTGACGTCGTCCTCCTCGCCCTCGCACGCCGACCGCGCCGGAAAGGAATAGGCGATGGCATATGTGAATCAGGCGGGGCTTGGCCCCGAACAGGCGAGCCTTGCCCCGGTGTGGCGGCGGCTGCGCAGCGATGATGCTGCCGGACTTGGCCGCGCGGCGGCCGATCTGGGCTGCCGCTTCCCGCCGCCCGAGGAAGGCTATGAGGAGGATGCGGCGTTCATCTATCTGCCGGTCAGCGTGCTCGTGCGCGAGGGGCACGAGATCAGGCAGGACAAGATCGGCTTTGCGTTGGGCGACACGGTGCTGGTGACGCGCGAGGCATCAGAGGGATTCGTGCCGTTCGACCGGGCGCTCACGATCCTGCGACGGCGGCCGGGCATTCCGCGCACCGCGCATGGTGTCATGTACGCACTGCTGCAGGCGGTGAATTCGGCGTCGAACCAGATCCTCGAGCTCGCCAGCGCTGCGCTGGAGGGAATGAACCGCAAGATTCGCCAGATCGCCGAGGGCTATGATGATGCGGGGCGCGAGCTGACGACCGACGATATCGGCGAGACGATGGCCGAGCTCAACGATCGCGAGGAGCTGGTCTCGCGTATCCTGGAGAGCCAGTTGCTGCTGGCGCGGGCGGCGCGGTATCTGCGTGCGGAAGTCGAGGACGTCGAGCTGCGCGGACAGGTCGAGACGCTGATCTCCGATATTCAGAGCATCAAGGAACATGCCGGGTTCGAGCACGACAAGGTCCGGTATCTCCAGCAATCGGTGATGACGAGCCTGAACGTGCGGCAGAACCAGGTGGTGAAGGTGTTCACGATCATCACCGCGGTGTTCCTGCCGCCGACGCTGATCGCGACCTTTTACGGGATGAACTTCGCGGTGATGCCCGAGCTGTCGTGGGAATGGGGGTTCACCGCCACCATCCTGCTGACCCTGCTCGCGGCGCTGCTGCCGCTCTGGTACATCAAGCGCAAGGGGTGGCTTCGGTGATCCGGCTCCGGCGCGGGGTTCCCCCCCGCAGCTGGAGCGCCGCCGGTCTCGGTCTCGCCGTGATGGTCGTGGCGGCCGAGGAGGCGCGCGCTTCGGGTGGGCCGCATGTTGTCGATGACGCCGAGGTCGAGACGCCGGGCCTGTGCCATGTCGAGAGCTGGCTGACCGGGTTCGAGGGTGGGCGGAGGCTGGTGAACCTTTCGCCCGCCTGCACCTTCCATGCGCTGTCGTCGGTCGAGTTCGGCGCAGCGATTCAGCATGGCTGGGAGCGAGGCCACCGGCACACGCTGGTGGGGCCGGCGGTGAAGGTTGCGCTGCGCAAGCCGTCGCGCGGCTTCGGGCTGGGCATCGCGGTTTCGGCTGCGGTCGATACGGCGACCGGCAAAGCGGAGAGCGCCGCGGTGCTGCTGCCGGTGACGATCGACCTGACGCCGCGAGTCCGGGCCAACTTCAACCTGAGCTACCAATGGGCACGGACCGGGGATCGGCATGGGCTGGTTGCCGGAGCGCAGGTCGAGGCGCGGGTGCGGGGCAATCTGTCGGTGATGGCCGAGGGGTTCGTTCGCGACGGCGGGAAGCCGGGGTTTCAGGCCGGGGTGCGCTGGACGCCGAAAGCGTGGATCGACATCGATCTGCTCGGCGGGCGGCGGGTCGATGGGTCCGGCGCTCGGGCAGTGACGCTGGGGGTGACGTTGCGGCGGTGAACCAAAAGAAAGGGCCGGCGGATCGCTCCGCCGGCCCTTTCCTTGTTCCAGCCGGATGGCCGGGTGGTCTGGATCCGGTCCCGGCAAAGTCGGGACTCGTCGGTCGGGTCGGCGGCTTGCCGCCGCCCGCCGTCCGGATCGGAACGAGTCCTGAGCTAAGCCTTGGCTTAGCTCAGGCCGTTCTCGATCAGAAGTCCATGCCGCCCATGCCGCCCATGCCGCCACCGCCCATGGGCAGAGCCGGCTTGTCTTCGGGCAGTTCCGAGACAGCGGCTTCGGTGGTGATGAGCAGGCCGGCGACCGACGCCGCGTTCTGCAGCGCAGTGCGGACGACCTTGGTCGGATCGATCACGCCGGCAGCCACGAGGTTCTCGTAGGTGTCGGTCGCGGCGTTGAAGCCGAACGAGGTGTCGGTCTGGTCGAGCAGCTTGCCCGAGACGACCGCGCCGTCATGGCCTGCGTTGCTGGCGATCTGGCGAACCAGCGCGGTCAGCGACTTGCGGACGATGTCCACGCCACGGGTCTGGTCTTCGTTGGCGCCTTCGAGGCCGTCGATCGCCTTGGTCGCGTAGAGCAGCGCGGTGCCGCCACCGGGGACGATGCCCTCTTCGACCGCAGCGCGGGTCGCGTGCAGCGCGTCGTCGACGCGGTCCTTGCGCTCCTTCACTTCGACTTCCGAAGCACCGCCGACCTTGATCACGGCCACGCCGCCGGCGAGCTTGGCGAGACGCTCCTGGAGCTTCTCACGGTCGTAATCGCTGGTGGTGACTTCGATCTGCTGACGGATCGCGTCGGTGCGGCCCTTGATCGCATCGGCTTCACCCGCACCGTCGACGATGGTGGTGTTGTCCTTGTCGATGGTGACGCGCTTGGCGGTGCCGAGCATGCCGAGGGTAACCGACTCGAGCTTGATGCCGAGGTCTTCGCTGATGACTTCGCCCTTGGTCAGGATCGCGATGTCCTCGAGCATCGCCTTGCGGCGATCGCCGAAGCCCGGCGCCTTGACCGCTGCGACCTTGAGGCCGCCGCGCAGCTTGTTCACGACGAGCGTGGCCAGCGCCTCACCCTCGATGTCCTCGGCGATGATCAGCAGCGGGCGACCCGACTGCACGACCGCCTCGAGGATGGGCAGCATCGCCTGGAGCGACGACAGCTTCTTCTCGTGGATGAGGATGAACGGATCCGCCAGTTCGACGGCCATCTTCTCGGGGTTGGTGATGAAGTAGGGCGACAGATAGCCGCGGTCGAACTGCATGCCTTCGACGACGTCGAGCTCGAATTCGAGACCCTTCGCCTCTTCGACGGTGATCACGCCTTCCTTGCCGACCTTTTCCATGGCTTCGGCGATCTTCTCGCCGACTTCACGGTCGCCGTTCGCCGAGATGATGCCGACCTGGGCGATCTCGTTCGAACCGGCAACGGCCTTCGAGCGCGACTGGAGGTCAGCGACCACCTTGCCGACGGCGAGGTCGATGCCGCGCTTCAGGTCCATCGGGTTCATGCCGGCCGCAACCGACTTCATGCCCTCGCGCACGATCGCCTGGGCGAGAACGGTCGCGGTGGTGGTGCCGTCGCCGGCGACGTCGTTGGTCTTCGAGGCCACTTCGCGCACCATCTGGGCGCCCATGTTCTCGAACTTGTCCTTGAGTTCGATTTCCTTCGCAACCGACACACCGTCCTTGGTGATGCGCGGCGCGCCGAAGCTCTTGTCGATGACGACGTTGCGGCCCTTCGGCCCCAGCGTGACCTTCACCGCATCGGCGAGGATGTCGACGCCGCGCAGGATGCGCTCACGCGCGTCGCGGCCGAATTTTACGTCCTTGGCTGCCATGGTGGCTACCCTTTCAAAATCTGGAAAGTCTCAAAAGTCACACCGCCACGCGTGCGCGAGTCGGTGCGGTGAATGAGGTCAGGCGATGATCCCGAGGATATCGCTTTCCTTCATGATCAGCAGGTCTTCGCCGTTGACCTTGACCTCGGTGCCCGACCACTTGCCGAACAGGATGCGGTCGCCGGCCTTGACGTCGAGCGGGGTCACTTCGCCCTTCTCGTTCTTGGCGCCCGAACCGGCGGCGACGACTTCGCCTTCCTGCGGCTTTTCCTGGGCGGTGTCGGGGATGATGATGCCACCGGCAGTCTTGGCTTCTGCCTCGACGCGGCGAACGAGCACGCGGTCGTGCAGCGGACGAAAGTTCATGGAGCTCTCCTGAACGCGGGTTGAAATTGTTGGCACTCCCCTGAAGCGAGTGCCAGCGCCCGGCATATGGATGTGGGGTCCGGCATCGTCAACCACGGCCGCGGCGAGTCCGGAAAAGAATCCGACGGACGGTGGAACCTTTGCCCCCTCAGTAAAATCGAAGTAATCCAAAAATAAAGATTTCGCTAACTACGATTCATGTCAAGTTCATGGAACCGTCTGTCACGAATAGAATTAACGGCAATCATCGGTGCGAAAAAGTATCGATAGGATAGGAGATGCGTCATGACTGGAAGAACGGCCATTTGGCCGGCGCTGGTGTTCGCCTCCACGGCGGCACTAGCACTGGCAGCGTGCGAGAGTTCGGGAAACTACCGGGTCGGGTGGGTAGGCGATAATCCGCCGCCGTCGAGTTCGAGCAGTTCGGGCGGAAGCGGTTCGAGCAGTTCTTCGGGCGGGTCGGGCAGTTCGTCCGGCGGGTCGAGCAGCTCATCGGGAGGAAGCTCGGGTGGATCGAGCAGCTCGTCGGGCGGCACCGGCAGCTCGGGCGGCACCACCGGGCTGGTCGGCAACCTGATCGTTACCGCGGGCAACACGGTGATCGGCGTCGCCGGCAAACATGATCAGCTGGCGCAGGTGGTGAACGGCAAGCTTCCCGTGACGGGGATCGTCACCGGCACCGTCACCCGCGTGCTCGACCGGACCGGGCAGACCCTGGTCAATCTGGGCGAGGGCAGCGGCACCGGCGGGCTGATCCTCGACGGGGTCGGCGGCAAGCTGGGCGCGCTGGTCGCGATCGACCTGGGCAAGGGGCAGGTGATCGCCGCGCCCGAAGGGTCGAAACCGCTGATCGGCCTCAACGTGCTCGCGCAGAACCCGGGCACCGGCTCGCTCGCGACGGTGAGCGCCGCGACGGGCGGCAAGCTGGTCGCGCTCGACGTCAACGGCACCACAAGCGGGCTGCTGGGTGGTACCACCGGCGGTCTGGTCGGGACCACGAAGGGCGTGGTGCAGACGACCACCGGCACCGTGGGCAATCTGCTGGGCAAGAACGGCCAGAATGGTGGCTTGCTCGGTGGCCTGGCACCTAAAAACGACTGAGCCACCTGCGCCCGCGTCTGCGTGCGCGGGCGCCCTTTCCATGGTGAGGACGTCACGATGATGCTGGCAGCCATGATGGCGCTGGCCGCCGCTGCGGATCCGCAGGACGGCACGCGGCTGATCGATCGCAACCGGATCGACCGTCCGCGTCCGGCTGCGCCTCAGCTCAAGCCGGCGCCCGAAATCGAACGCGCGACGGTGAAGGCGCATGGCACCGGGCGGCCGATCCGCGGCATAAGGTTCCGCGGGGCGGAGGCGCCGCGCCCGGTGGCGCGCGCGGCGGAGGGATTCCTGGGGCGGCCGATGACGGGCGAGACGCTTGCCGAACTCGCAGGCAGCCTGTCGCGCGCCTATGGCAAGAGCGACATCGCGCTCTACACGATCGCAATCCCGGAACAGGACTTTGCCCATGACGTGGTCGAGGTGCTGCTGACCGAAGGCCGGATCGCGCAGGTCGAGATCAAGGCGCCGCGCGGCAGCCATCGGCTGCTCGGCGCGCGGGCGGGGCGGATGACGACCGAGGCACCGCTGACCCGGGCGACGTTCGAGCGCCAGTTCACGCTGATGCGGGCGATCCCCGGCCTGACGATCGAGCCGGAATTCAACGATCCGCGGAACGACGGCGCGCTGAACCTGACACTCACGCCAAGGCAGAAGCGGCGCAAGATCACCGCCGGGTTCAGCAACCGCGGGATCGACCTGACCGGGCGCGGGCAGTTCGACCTCAATGCCGAATTCTATGGTCTGGCGGGAGAGGGCGACCAGTTGACGCTTGGCCTGTCGGCGGCGAGCGACTTCCGGCGCTATCGCTATGCGGCGGCAGGCTATCAGGCGCAGCTCACGCCGGGCGGGCTGACCTTCGCCGCGAATGCCGCCTGGCTGGAGACGCGGCCGCGCGGCTATGCGGGCAAGGGCGTTGCGAAGCTGGCGGGGGTGACGCTGAGCTACCCGCTGGTGCGCAGCTTTCACCGGGCGGCGGACCTGAGCCTGGGCGTGGACGGAATCAACAGCGACAATGCCGTGCTGGGCAATCTGATCGCGACCGAACGGACGCGCGCGGTGCGGATCGCCGCGGGGATCAGCGATACGCGCGAGAAACGGTCCTGGGCGGTGAGCGCGGCGGCGTCGCAGGGGATCGACATGCTGGGCGCACGCGTGATCGAGCCGTTCGCGCAGAAGCGATTCCGCAAGGTGAGCGGCGCGGCGAGCGTGGCTCAGGCGCTGGGCAAGCGTGCGGCGCTGCGGATCAACCTGTCGGGGCAGTATAGCGGCGACCGGCTACCGGCCGCGGAGCGGTTCTCGGTCGGTGGCGAGACACTGGGCCGGGCGTTCGACACTGCGTTCCTGACCGCCGACAAGGGCGCGGGGGCGCTGGGCGAACTGGCGGTGCGCCCGGTAAAGGGCGGAGCGTTCGCGGCGAGCGAGCTCTATGCCTTTGCCGATCGCGCCTGGATCGGCATCGCGCCGCGCGGGATCGATCCGCGGATCGACCTGTCGATGGCGTCGGCCGGGATCGGCGGGCGGATCAAGTTCAGGGAGAAGGCCGAACTGGGGCTGGAGGCCGCGACCGCGATCGACGATCCCTATCCGGCGTTCGACGAGGACTGGCGGATTTCGGTGATGTGGCGGTTGTCGTTGTAGGGGCAGCCTGCGCTCGTCCCGCGGCCTTCGAACCGTCATCCCGGCCTTGTGCCGGGATCCACGGTGCCTCACCGGCGGGGCTGGAGCCTTTGGTACATGCGCCGCCTCCCGGTGGATCCCGGCACAAGGCCGGGATGACGGCTGGGGGCGGCGGTGTGTGGCTCCCCACGGGCGCCGGCCACCGCGGCCTCCCTGTATTGCGTCCTTAACACAGTCTCGTTATCGCTTGCTCCAAAGCCTTACCTGTGCGTCAAGAGACGCGGGGCATCTTCGAGGAGCAGAAGACGTGAAACTGGTACGCGGCGCATGGAAGCTGCTGGTCGGGATCAAGGACGCATTGGTCCTGTTGTTCATGCTGCTGTTCTTCATCGGCCTGTTCGCGGTGCTGTCGGCGCGGCCCAATCCGGCGGCGGTCAAGGACGGCGCGCTGGTGCTCAACCTCGAGGGCATGATCGTCGAGCAGCCGGCGGAAGCCGATGCGTTCGTCACCTTCGGCGGCGGCGACACGATCCGCGAGCACCGGATGCGCGATCTGGTGCGCGCGCTCGATGCCGCCAAGGGCGATGCGCGGGTCAAGGCGGTGGTGCTCGATCTCGACCGGTTCATGGGCGGCTATCCCGCCGCGGTGGCCGAGGTCGGCCAGGCGGTTGCGCGGGTGCGCGCGTCAGGCAAGCCGGTGCTGGCCTATGCCACCGCTTATACCGACAGCGCCTATCTGCTCGCGGCGAACGCGAGCGAGATCTGGGTCGATCCGATCGGCGGCACGCTGTTCAGCGGGCCGGGCGGATCGCGGCTCTATTACAAGGGGCTGATCGACAAGCTCGGCGTCACTGCGCATGTCTACAAGGTCGGCAAGTTCAAGTCGGCGGTCGAGCCGTACATCCTGACCGGCCAGTCGCCCGAGGCGAAGGCCGCGAACGAGGCGCTGTACGGCGCAATCTGGGGCCAGTGGCAGGAAGCGGTCGCCAAGGCGCGACCCAAGGCGAAGCTGGCGCAGACGATCGCCCAGCCCGACGTGGTGATCGCGGCGGCGAACGGCGACATCGCCAAGGCGAACCTCGACGCGGGGCTGGTCGACAAGCTCGGCGACCGGCTGGCGTTCGGCAAGCGCGTCGCGGAGATTGCCGGTGCGGATGCGGGCAAGCCCGCGGGCAATTACAAGAGCATCAAGCTCGCCAACTGGATCGAGGCCAATCCGGCGCCGAAGAACGGCGACGCGATCGGCGTGATCACCGTCGCAGGCGAGATCGTCGACGGCAAGGCCGGGCCGGGCACCGCGGGCGGCGACACCGTCTCGGCACTGCTGCTCAAGGGGCTCGCCGAGAAGAAGCTCAAGGCGCTGGTGGTTCGCGTCGATTCGCCGGGCGGGTCGGTGCTGGCATCCGAACGCATCCGCCAGGCGATCCTGGAGGCCAAGGCGCAGAAGCTGCCGGTGGTGGTTTCGATGGGCAGCCTGGCGGCGTCGGGCGGCTACTGGGTCTCGATGCCCGGCGACGTCATCTTCGCCGAGCCGAACACGATCACCGGATCGATCGGCATCTTTGGGATCATCCCGACCTTCGAGAACACGCTCGCCAAGATCGGGGTGACCAGTGACGGGGTGCAAACCACGCCGCTGACCGGCCAGCCGGACCTCTACGCCGGCACCAACGAGACGCTGGACCGTGTCCTGCAATCGGGGATCGAGCAGGGCTATCGCCGCTTCATCAACCTCGTCGCGCAGTCGCGCAAACTGACCCCGGAGCGGGTCGACGAGATCGGCCAGGGCCGTGTGTGGGACGGCGGCACCGCGCGCCAGCTGGGGCTGGTCGATCGCTTCGGCAACCTCAACGACGCGGTGGCGGAGGCGGCAAAGCGCGCCAATCTGGACCCGGCCAAGGTGCATGCGCTGTACCTTGAGAAGGAACCGAGCTGGTTCGAGCAGCTGTTCGCGAGTTTCGCGGCGAGCGGTGACGAGGAAGAGGAAGCCGCGCCGGAGAGCGGCGGCGACATCTATGCCCGTATCGCAGCCGATCGGCGTGCGGTGTTCGGTCAGGCACTGGGGGATGCCAAGCGGCTGGCGATGGGATCGTCGATGCAGGCACGCTGCCTGGAATGCGGCGCGCTGGGTCCGAGCGCGGTGACGGCGCGAGCGGATGCCAGGCTGATCGACCTCATTCTGGCGAGGGTCGGCCTGTGATCCAGCTTCGCGCAGCCGAGCCCGCGGATGCGGCGGCGATCGCCGCCATCTATGCGCCCTATGTGCTGACCGGCACGGTAAGCTTCGAATTCGATCCGCCCGACGCCCGCCAGATGCGCAGCCGGATGGAATCGTCGGACGGCCTCTATCCATGGATCGTCGCGACCAATGGCGAGGGCAAGGGCGTGCTCGGCTATGCCTATGCCACCCGTTTCCGCGAACGCGCCGCCTATCGCTATGTCGTCGAGACCTCGGTCTATATCGCCGGCGCGGTGCAGGGGCAGGGGATCGGCCGGCTGCTGTACGAGGCGCTGATCGACACGCTGCGCGCGCAGGGCTTCACCCAGGCGATCGGCGTGATCTCGCTGCCCAACGACAATTCGATCCGCACGCACGAGCAGGTCGGCTTCCGCCGTGCGGGCCAACTGCGCGAGATCGGGTTCAAGGAGGGCCGCTGGGTCGATATCGGGATCTGGCAGTGCGAGCTCAACAACGCGGTCACGCCGCCGGTCGAGCCCAAGCCGTTCAGCGAGACGGGCCTGGTGCGCGACTGAGATTCGTCATATTATTTCTACGTTAAGAATGACTTGGGCGGTGCAGCGCGCTAGAGATAGCACGCCATGTCCGCCCCCCTGACGCATCGGATCATCGTCGATCGCCCGCGCAAGCTGGTGATCGTCGAGGCCTATACGGTGCTGTCGCCCGAGGATTCGAGCTGGGTGGGCGAGGAATTGCGTGCCGCGATCCAGACCTTCGGCGATGAGATCGGCCAGCATGTGACGCTGTACGATGTGAGCGGAGTCCCGGCGGTGCCGACGGCGACGATCGACATGATGATGGAGTCGTTCGACCATCCGGCGGTGCGTGCGCTGTGGGCACGCAAGGTCGCATTCGTGGTGACCAACGCGACCGGGCGGATGCAGGCCAAGCGCCTGCAGAAGGTGCGACCCGATTTCGGCATCTTCGCCAGGCGCGACGCGGCGATCGCCTGGCTGATGGAGCCCTAGCGCTTGCCGCGATAGGCGGGGAGCTTGATCTTCCAGGCAATGGCAGCGGCGCGCAGCGCGAAGCCCGCGACAGCGGCGATCACCGCAGCGACGAGCAGTGGCAGCCCCGCGAGCATCAGCAGTACGTAGAGGCCCGAGGACAGCGCCGCGGCGGTGACGTAGAGCTCGGGCCGCATCAGGATCGACGGCTCTCCGGCCAGTACGTCGCGGATGATGCCGCCGCAGCACGCGGTCAGCACGCCCATCAGTGCGGCGGGAACGGGCGGGATGCCGAAGCTCAGCGACTTGGCGGCGCCGAACACCGCATAGGCGGCTAGGCCGAGCGCATCGAGCCAGTCGAGCGCGGCGCCGTGCCACCATTTCTGCGGCGTCACCCAGATCAGCAGCGCGACCCCGAGGCAAAGCGCGGAGACATAGGGGTGATGGACCCACCACACTGGCGCGCCGATCAGCAGATCGCGGATCGTGCCGCCGCCGACCCCGGTGATCAGCGCGAAGAAGGTGGCTGTGACCAGCGTCTGTCCGTGCCGTGCCGCTGCCAGCGCGCCGGTGGCGGCAAAGAGCGCGATACCGAGCAGGTCGAGCAGCGGCAGGAACGTGCCGAGCTGGGCGAGGGCGGGCGGGGTCATCGCGCAACCCTAGCCGAGCCGGGCAGAGGGAAGAAGCGCTTCGGTTACGGAACGATCCGGAAAGTGTAGCTGTAGGTCGCCTGTGGCGCGCGGCGTACCTCGGCGATGGTCACGGTGTAGGCGGTGTTGGCGGCCAGGCCGGTGACGCGCCACTGGATGTTGTTGGCGATGCCGTAACCGTCATTGTCGCGGGTGATATTGGTGATGGTCAGATCGCCCGAGGGCCCGCGCACGGTGACGGTCGCGGCCGAGAGATCGACCGAGCGGTCAGCGCCGTTGTCGCTCGCGCTCGGCACCACCGAGAAGGAGAGATAATCGGTCAGCGCGAAGTAGCGTGATGGATAGTCGCCCTGCGGGAAGCCGACAAAGGACGGGATGGTCGATGGTGTGGGACCGGCGCTGACGAAGTCGAACACGCGCATCGAGGCGGCGGTGGCGCGGCGTCCGTCGGGCAGCAGCGCCGAGACGCGGCCATAGGATGTCTTGCGCAGGAAGGGGTGAAGAATCCAGCGGCGATGCCCGAGCGAGGCGGTGCCGCCTTCGCGCAGCCAGCCGGCCAGCAGATCGTCTTCGCTGTCGAAGCCGAGACCGGTCCCCCAGCCGCCGATCAGGTTGCTTGCACCCGCACCGGTCGATCCGCCGGCGGTGTAGCAGCGCCAGCTCGTCGGCGGGGTGTGGCTGAGCGCGACATTGGCCGCCATCATCAGCGAGGAATCGGCCTGCTGAACATCCTCGTCATCCGAATAGACGACAGGCGCGAGCCCGTGACGTGCGCGGATCTCGTTGAGTCGGGCGAGGAACTCGGTCTTGACCGCGGCCTTGAGTGTGCCCGCGCGGCACCCGGCAATGTCGGGCTGAACATCGTAATAGCCTGCGACGCCCGCCCAACTGGTGGGCAGGGGGGAAGGCGTCGGACCCGGCGTGGAGGTGGGGGCGGTCGTCGGGGTCGTTGTCGGGGCGACGACGACCCCGCTGTTGCTGCCGCCGCCGCCGCCGCACCCGGCAGTCATCAGGGTGAGGGCAACGAGCGGAAGGGGCCAGACTGGTTTACGCATCCGCGCTGAACGCGCCTTGGCCGTTGCGGGTCCGGGTTAGCGTTCGGCTAACCCTGTTTCCGCGTCGCTTGCCGGGCCGTGCATCCCCCCAGCAGGACTATTCGGCGGCAAGAAGCTGGTCGCGGATCGGATCGATCAGCGGCGGTGCGGTCACCACCCGATTGCGCCCCTGTTCCTTGGCCGCATAGAGCGCTGCATCCGCCGCCTGCATCAGATCGTGGACCGAGGAGGAGGTCATCGGGATGCTGGCGACGCCGAACGAGGCGGAGACCTCGATCCCCGGCTGGGACAGGGCGGCGATGCCGATGCGCAGGCGCTCGGCCTTGTGCGCGGCATCCTCCAGGCTGCAATTGGGCATCACGACCAGCAATTCCTCGCCACCGTAACGGCAGGCGACGTCGCTTTCGCGCGACTGATGCGTGATCACCGACGCCGCATCGCGCAGCACGGTATCGCCTTTGGCATGGCCGTGCTGGTCGTTGAGTCGCTTGAAATGGTCGAGATCGATCATCACGATCGACACTTCCTGCTTTTCGCGCTGGGCGAGCTGGACCGCACGCTGGAGCGTATCCTCCATATAGCGGCGATTGTAGAGGCCGGTCAGCGGATCGCGCAGCGCCTGGCTGCGCAGCTTGGCGCCGAGCGCGAGGTTGGCGAGCGCGAGCGACATCGCATCGGCGAGCGCGGTGCCGAGACCGGCTACCTCCTGAAGGCGGACATCGCCATCGGCGCGGGTCGTCTGGATGCAGAACAGGCCCAGCACCTCGCCGCGCGCGGCCATCGGGATTTCGAGGACGAACGCGCCCTCGGCATGATGCTCGCACCGCAATTTGTCGCCGCCGGGGTGGTTGACGTGCGGCTTGCCGCGCTTGAGCGCCCAGCATTGGTTGAGGCCGATCGTGTCGGCCGGAGCGGGGCCGTCGCCAAGATTCCAGCTCGCCGAAAGCACCAGCCGGTCGCGCGAGTTGCTGAAGACATAGAGCGTGCCGGTGAGGTCAGGCAGCAGCTCCATCGCGGTCGCGCGCAACACCATGTTGGCGTCGCTCTGATCCTGGGCGCTCTGGAGCATGTCGGTCATCTCGAACAGGCGCATGACCTCTTCGCGCGAGCGGGTGGCGTTGGTGACCGCAAGTGCGCGCGCCTCCGCCTCGGCAGCGCCGCGCCGCGCCGCGAACAGGAAGACGGCGATGCAGAACAGCCCGCTCGCCAGCTGCAGGATCACGACGGCCTTGATCGTGAAATCGATATTGCCCTGCGCACGGTCGTTATGCGCATCGAGTTGTTCGATCTGGACGATCATCGCATCGACCACTGCGGCGGTCCGCTGCTGGATGCCGAGCGTGTCGTGCAGTGCACGCGCGCCGGCAAGATCGCCGGCCTCGATGCGCTCCATGATCGCCGTCCAGCCGCGCCTCACGCTGGCGATGATGGCGATGGTGCTGGTTTCGCGTCGTTCGAACCGGATGGTCTGCGGGAAGTGGTTGATCGGCTGGGTGTCGAGCTTCTCGATCGCCGTGCGATAGCGGCCGGCATGGGCGGCGGCGCCATCGACCATGGCGTTGAGCACGGCGACATCGGCTTCCATCAACGCCTGTCGCGCGACGCGGATATGGCGGCTTTCCATGCGGCCGTTGCGCAGTTCGGCTTCCTGACCTGAAACATAGGCGAAGCTGGCGATCATGACGCCGACCATCAGCAGCATCAGCGCGATGATCATGCCGGTGCTGCCCGGACGGACGATGGCCGAAGGTTCGGCGGGAGAAGGAGTCGTGGTGCTGGTCATCCGCATATTCGTACTGGCCGGCGGGGAATCCCGGCAGTGGACGATCTAACGGAGATATGGATGAGAACCGGCTAACAGTGATGGTTAATCCGGGGTTGGGATAGCGGCAGGCCGCGACGGTGCGGCCTGCCTGCAGGCACGCCTATTTGCTGTTCGCAGGGAGCGCGCTCGGCGGCGTGACATCGCCGCCCCGTGCCAGCGTCAGCATCGCCTTGCCCAGCCGTCCGGGCGCGTCGCCGTTAAGGTTGGCGAGCACGACGACGGTGAGCTTGCGATCGGGATCGTAGCCGAGCCAGGTGTTGAACCCTTCGATCCCGCCGCCGTGCGAGACGGTGGTGTTGCCGTCGGCGGTGGCGACGGTGACGCCCAGCGCGTAATTGTCCTTGAACGGCGTCAGATACGCCTTGAGCGAGTCCGGCTTGAGCAGCTTGCCGCCGAACAGGCCACGCTGCCATTTGAGCAGGTCGTGCGACGTCGAGTAGAGCGCGCCTGCGCCCTGGGGGATCGACATGTCGAGATAGTCGGTATTCACCACCCCCTTTGGCGAGGGGGTGTAGCCGGCGGCACGGCGTGGAATGATCGTGGTGTGGCTGTCATAGCCGGTGTCGGCCATGCCCAGCGGCTTGAAGATATTGTCGGTCAGAAACGCCGAATAGGACTGGCCGCTGGCCTTCTCGATGATCGCGGTGAGCAGGATATAGCCCGAGTTGGAATAGGCGAATTTCTCACCCGGCTGGAAATCGAGCGGCTTGTCGCGGAAGCGCGCGGTCAGGCTTGCCGTTGTCGCTTCGAGCGTCTTGAGCTTTGGATAGTCGTCGAACGAGGTGAAATTGGGGATGCCGCTGCTGTGGGTAAGCAGGTTGCGGACCGTTACCTTGTCCCAGCTTGCCGGAGCATCGGACAGATAGGTCTTGATCGGCGCGTCGAGCTTCACCTTGCCACGCTCCTGCAACAACAGGATGGCGGCGCCGGTGAACTGCTTGGTCACCGATCCGAGGCGGAATTTGGTGTCGCCGTCATTGGCGATCTTCCATTCGAGGTTAGCCGAACCATAGCCCTTGTCGAGCAGGATCTCGCCGTCGCGCGCGACGAGGACGACGCCCATGAATCCGCCCTTGTCGACATCGACACGGACAACCGAGTCCATCCGGGCGGGATCGACCTTCGCGGCGGTCTGCGCAACGGCGGGCGCGGCGAGGACAAGCGCGAGGCCGGCGGCGTATCTGAGCATCGCATTCTCCGATCAGGTGTGTCATGTGTATGATACGCCTGATCGGAGGATGCAAGTGTGCGGACGGCAGTCCGTCACGGCCGTGACGTCGGACGGCGCCTGAAGCGCCGCCGGCCGATCTGACCCAATTCGCATGCGATCAGATGCGCTGATCGCTTCGCCGGTCAGATGTGGATCGGCTTGCCCGTCACCGCCATCGCCGCTTCCTTGATCGCCTCGCTGTGCGTCGGATGGGCGTGGCAGGTGTACGCGATGTCCTCGCTGGTCGCGCCGAACTCCATCGCCTGCGCGGCCTGGGCGATCATCGTGCCGGCGACGCTGGTGATGATCCACACGCCGAGCACGCGATCGGTCTTGGCGTCGGCGATGACCTTCACGAAGCCGTCGGGCTCATGGTTGGTCTTGGCGCGGCTGTTGCCGGCCATCGGGAACTTGCCGACCTTGACCTCGCCCTTGGCCTTGGCCGCTTCCTCGGTGAGGCCGACGCCGGCGATTTCGGGCATGGTGTAGACGACCGACGGGATGACGTCGTGGTTCACGATGCCGGTGAGGCCGGCGATGTTCTCGGCCACCGCAATGCCCTCATCCTCGGCCTTGTGGGCGAGCATCGGGCCGGGGATGACGTCGCCGATCGCCCAGATGCCGGGGACCGACGTCTTGAAGCTGTGATCGGTCTCGATCTGGCCGCGCTGGTTGACGGTGAGGCCGGTCGCTTCGAGGTTCAGGCCATCGGTGTTGGGCTTGCGGCCGATCGCGACGAGGACGTTGTCGGCCTCGATCGTCTCGACGGCGCCACCAGCAGCCGGCTCGACGGTGATTATGGCCTTCTTGCCCTTCACGGCAACGCCGGTGACCTTGGTGCCGGTCTTGAACTCGATGCCCTGCTTCTTGAACAGGCGCGCGGCTTCCTTGCGGACGTCGGCGTCGAAGCCGGGCAGGATCTGGTCGAGATATTCGACCACGGTGACCTTGGCGCCGACGCGGCGCCATACGCTGCCGAGCTCGAGCCCGATCACGCCGCCGCCGATGACGACGAGATGCTCGGGGACCTTGGCCAGCTCAAGCGCGCCGGTGGAGTCGACGACGATTTTCTGGTCGATCTCGACGCCGGGCAGCGGGGTGACCGACGAGCCGGTGGCGATGATGATGTTCTTGGCGCGGACCTCACGGTCGCCGACCTTGACGCTGTCCTTGCCGGTGAAGGCGGCATAGCCCTTGAGCCATTCGACCTTGTTCTTCTTGAACAGGAATTCGATGCCGCCGGTCAGGCCCTTGACCGCGTCGAGACGCTGGGCGTGCATGGCTTCAAGGTCGAGCTCGACCTTGCCGAGCTTGACGCCGAGCTTGGCGAGGGCGCCGCTGGCGGCTTCCTCGTACAGCTCGGACGCATGGAGCAGCGCCTTGGACGGGATGCAGCCGACGTTGAGGCAGGTTCCGCCCAGCGTCTCGCGCCCTTCGGCGCAGGCGGTCTTCAGACCCAGCTGTGCCGCACGGATCGCGGCGACATAGCCGCCGGGTCCGGAACCGATCACGAGGACGTCGAAGTCGTATTCAGCCATTTCTTGCTCCGTTCGTCCGGGGGGTGGACGTGTTCGGGTAAATTACAGGTCGATCAGCAGGCGGGTCGGGTCCTCGATCGCATTCTTGAGCGCGACGAGGAAGGTGACCGCCTCGCGGCCGTCGATCAGGCGGTGGTCATAGCTGAGCGCGAGATACATCATCGGGCGGATGACGATCTGGCCGTCGCGGACGACCGGGCGGTCCTCGATGCGGTGGAGGCCCAGCACCGCCGACTGCGGCGGGTTGATGATCGGGGTCGACAGCATCGAGCCGAACACGCCGCCGTTGGAGATGGTGAAGGTACCGCCCTTCATCTCCTCCATCTTGAGCGTGCCGTCCTTGGCGCGCTTGCCGAAGTCGCCGATCGTGCGCTCGACCTGGGCGACCGACATCTTGTCGGCGTCGCGGATCACCGGGACGACCAGGCCCTGCGGCGCGGAGACCGCGACCGAGATGTCGGCATAGTCGTGATAGACGATCTCTTCGCCGTCGATCTGCGCGTTGACCGCCGGGATGTCCTTGAGGGCCATGGTCGCGGCCTTCACGAAGAAGCCCATGAAGCCGAGGCGGACGCCGTGCTTCTTCTCGAACAGGTCCTTGTACTTGGTGCGCGCCTCGATCACCGCCGTCATGTCGACGTCGTTGAAGGTGGTGAGCAGGGCCGCGGTGTTCTGCGCTTCCTTGAGGCGGCGGGCGACGGTCTGGCGCAGGCGCGTCATGCGCACGCGTTCTTCGTTGCGAGCGCCGCCGGTTGCGGGCGCCGCGACAGGCGCGGCGGCTGCCGGGGCCGGAGCGGCGGCGGGCGCCGCGGTCTTGGCCGAGGCGGCGACGACCACGTCTTCCTTGGTGATGCGGCCGTCCTTGCCGGTGCCCTGAACGGTCGAGGGGTCGACGCCATGCTCGAGGATCGCGCGACGCACCGACGGCGAGAGCGCGGCGGCCTCGACATCCTGTGCCGGCTCGGCGGGAGTGGCGGCAGGAGCAGCTGCCGGAGCCGCGGCGGGTGCAGCAGCCGGGGCTGCAGCGGCACCGGCGCCGGCTTCGATCGTGCCGATCAGCGCGCCGACATTGACGGTGTCGCCGACCTTGGCGGCATGGGCGCCCATGATGCCGGCGACGGGCGCGCCGACCTCGACCGAGACCTTGTCGGTCTCGAGCGATGCGACGGGCTCATCGGCGGCGACGGCGTCGCCCGGCTGCTTCAGCCATTCGCCGATCGTGGCTTCGGTGATGGATTCGCCCAGAACGGGAACGAGGATTTCGGTGGCCATGGTTCAGTCCTTCCTGGCGATCACGCGCCGGCCTTGCCGGCGGTTTTCTTGTCTTCGGTCTTGCGTGCGCGGCGGATTTCCTCACGCACATTATGGCCCAGCGCGTCGGCGACAAGTGCGCCCTGCTCGGCCTGGTGGCGCTTCATCAGGCCGGTGGCAGGCGATGCCGCCGCGGCGCGGCCCGCATAGCGCGGACGCTGCGGCTTGATGCCGGCTTCGACCATGCATGCCTCGATATAGGGTTCGACGAAGAACCAGTAGCCGTTGTTCTTCGGTTCCTCCTGCGCCCACACCACTTCCTCGACATTGGTCATGCGCGCGAGGCGGGCGACCAGCGGCTCGCCGGGGAAGGGATAGAGCTGTTCGATGCGGATGATCGCGGTGTTCTTGTCGCCCGCGGCGTCGCGCGCCTCGATCAGGTCGTACGCGACCTTGCCGGTGCACAGCACGACGCGCTTCACATCCTTGTCCGCCGGCGCCGACGGATCCGAGAGGATGCGCTTGAAGTGCGTATCGCCCTGGAAGTCGGCCGCGGTCGAGACCGCCATCTTGTGACGGAGCAGCGACTTCGGCGTCATGATGACGAGGGGCTTGCGGAAGTTGCGGTGCATCTGCCGGCGCAGCAGGTGGAAATAATTGGCCGGCGTGGTCACGTTCGCGACCTGCATATTGTCGCCCGCGCACAGCTGGAGGAAGCGCTCCGGACGCGCCGAGCTGTGCTCGGGGCCCTGACCCTCATAGCCATGCGGGAGCAGCATCACGAGACCGTTGGCGCGCAGCCACTTGGCTTCGCCCGCCGCGATGAACTGGTCGATCATGATCTGCGCGCCGTTGACGAAGTCGCCGAACTGCGCCTCCCACAGCACCAGCGATTTGGGATCGGCGAGCGCATAGCCGTACTCGAAGCCGAGCACGCCGTACTCGGACAATGGGCTGTCGAGTACCTCGAAGCGGCCGTGCGGAATCTCGTTCAGCGGAACGTATTTGTGCTCGTCGGTCTGGTCGACCCAGACGGCATGACGCTGGCTGAACGTGCCGCGGCCCGAATCCTGGCCCGACAGGCGCACGCCATAGCCTTCCGAGAGGAGCGAGCCGAAGGCCAGCGCCTCGCCGGTCGCCCAGTCGAAATTCTCGCCCGACTTGAACATCGCCGCCTTGGCGTCGAGCACGCGGTTCAGCGTCTTGTGCGGCGTCAGGTCGCCGGGGACGGTGGTGAGCGTGCGGCCGAGGCTGTCGAACAGCTTCTTGTCGATGCCGGTCTCGACGTTGCGGCGAGCGGTCTCGGCGTCCATCGGCGCGCTCAGGCCCTGCCAGCGGCCGCCGAACCAGTCGGCCTTGTTCGCCTTGTAGCTCGCGCCCGCGGTGAACTCGTCCTCGAGATGCGCGGTGAAGGCGGCAGCCTGGGCCTTGGCGAATTCGCCGTCGATCACCCCTTCGCCCTCGAGGCGCTTGGCATAGACGTCGGCGACGCCCGGGTGGCCCTTGATCTTGGCGTACATCAGCGGCTGGGTGAATGACGGCTCGTCGCCTTCATTGTGGCCGAAGCGGCGATAGCACCACATGTCGATGACGATGTCGCGCTTGAAGGTCTGGCGGAACTCGATCGCCATCTTGCACGCGAAGGTCACGGCTTCGGGATCGTCGCCGTTGACGTGGAAGATCGGCGCCTGGACGCCCTTCGCGACGTCCGACGGATAGGGCGACGAGCGCGCGAATTGCGGGCTGGTCGTGAAGCCGATCTGGTTGTTGATGATGAAGTGGATGCAGCCGCCGGTGTTGTAGCCGCGGATGCCCGAGAAGCCGAGGCACTCCCAGACGATGCCCTGGCCCGCGAACGCCGCGTCGCCATGGATCAGAACGGGCAGGACCTGCTCGTGATCCTCAAGGTCGTTGCGGTTGGTCTGCTGCGCACGAACCTTGCCGAGCACGACCGGGTCGACCGCCTCGAGGTGCGAGGGGTTGGCGACCAGCGACATATGCACGTTGATGCCGTCGAACTCGCGGTCGGTGCTGGTGCCGAGGTGATATTTCACGTCGCCCGAGCCGCCGATGTCGTCCGGATTGGCCGAGCCGCCGGCGAATTCGTGGAAGATGACGCGATAGGGCTTCGCCATCACCGTGCCGAGCATGTTGAGGCGGCCGCGATGCGCCATGCCGTAGACGATCTCGCGCACGCCCTGAGCGCCGCCATATTTGATGATCGCTTCCATCGCCGGGATCATCGATTCGCCGCCGTCGAGGCCGAAGCGCTTGGTGCCGACATATTTGCGGCCCAGGAACTTCTCCCACTGCTCGGCTTCGATCACCTTGGACAGGATCGCCTTCTTGCCCTCGGGCGTGAACTCGATCGCCTTGTCCTTGCCCTCCATGCGGTCCTGCAGGAAGCGGCGCTCCTCGACGTCGGCGATGTGCATGTATTCGAGACCGACATTGCCGCAGTAATTGCGGCGCAGGATCTCGACCAGCTCGCGGATCGTCGCCTTTTCCAGCCCCATCGTGCCGCCAAGATAGATCGGACGGTCGAGGTCGGCGGCGGTGAAGCCATGATATTCAGGCGTCAGGTCGGCGGGCAGGTTCTGGTGCGACAGGCCGAGCGGATCGAGGTTGGCGGCCAGATGCCCACGCACGCGATAGGTGCGGATCAGCAGCATGGCGCGGATCGAATCGTTCGCGGCGCGTGCGATGTCGGCCGACGACGCGGCGGGTGCCGGAGCCGGGGCAGGGGCTGCGCCGCCACGGGCGGGCTTGGGCGCCGGCTCCATCTGGGTCGGATCGAGCGCGGCGGTGAGCGCGTCGGTATCGCTGAGCGGCCAGTTGGGGCGTTCCCAGCTCGGGCCGTTGACGGTGCCTTCAAGCCCGTCGAACCACTGGCGCCAGCCGGCCTCGACGGACGCGGGGTCCGCCTTCCACTTGGCGTACAGCGTCTCGACGAACGCGGGGCTCACGCCCCCGGCGATGTCTGCGAAATCCAGGCCTTCAGCGCCCACCATCTTCTTCATTCCTTCGTCACCCGGCCGGTGCCGGGATCTTCAACCGCACGATGCCCCGGCGCGAACCGGGGCGCCGGCGTGTTCGTCAGCCCTTCAGCACTTCCACCAGCGTCGAGCCGAGCTCGGACGGGCTGGCCGAAACGCGGATGCCCGCAGCCTCCATCGCCGCGATCTTGCTCTCGGCGTCGCCCTTGCCGCCCGACACGATCGCGCCGGCATGGCCCATGCGGCGGCCCGGAGGGGCGGTGCGGCCTGCGATGAAGCCGGCCATCGGCTTCTTGCGGCCGCGCTTCGCCTCGTCGATCAGGAACTGCGCGGCCTGCTCCTCGGCGTCGCCGCCGATCTCGCCGATCATGATGATCGACTTGGTCGCCTCGTCCGCCAGGAACAGCTCGAGCACGTCGATGAAGTTGGTGCCGTTGACGGGATCGCCGCCGATGCCGACCGCGGTCGTCTGGCCAAGGCCTGCATTGGTGGTCTGGAACACGGCTTCATAGGTAAGCGTGCCCGAGCGCGAAACAACGCCCACCGACCCTTCGGAGAAGATGCTGCCCGGCATGATACCGATCTTGCACTGGTTCGGGGTCAGCACGCCGGGGCAGTTCGGACCGATCAGGCGGGTCTTGCTGCCCGAGAGGGCGCGCTTGACCTTGACCATGTCGAGCACCGGAATGCCCTCGGTGATGCAGACGACGAGCGGAATCTCGGCGTCGATCGCTTCGAGGATCGAGTCCGCAGCGAAGGGCGGCGGAACGTAGATGACCGAGGCGTCGGCGCCGGTCTTGTCCTTGGCTTCGGCGACGGTGTCGAACACGGGCAGGCCGATATGGGTGGTGCCGCCCTTACCGGGGGTGACGCCGCCGACCATCTGCGTTCCGTACGCCAGCGCCTGCTGGGTATGGAAGGTGCCGGTGTCGCCGGTCATCCCCTGGGTGATGACCTTGGTGTTGCGGTCGATCAGAATCGACATTCAGAAACCTCCGGTTGATTGGCTGACAAAGATCAGCCCTTGGATGCCATAGGATGCGCCGAGCGGATGGCCGCGCGGCACGTAGGTGATTTCGAGGCTGACGCCCGGTTGCCAGGGCTGCCAAAGCCGCTTGGAGGCGGCGCCGTTTGCCTGAACGGTCTTGGGCGCGGTTCCGACCCATCTGTCGATCGCTTCGCGCGCCGGAGCGGCGGGGGCGTCAAGGTCGTAGGCACGGCAGCCATTGGCCCACCAGCCCTGTTTCGCGGCGATGCGGCTGGTGACGAGATAGACGTCGCGACCATCGAAGCGCTGGCGGAACATCTGGCCGGAGACCCTGGCGTCGGGCGCTTCTTTGCGCATCGCGTCGCGGCCCTTGGCGACGATCGCGACGACCCGCGGATCGGCCTTCGCTTCCGCGATTTCGGTCCAGCCGGCAGCGGTTGCCGCCGCGCCGACGCCGTCGAACTTGCCGACGCCAGAGCATGCCGCCTTGAATGCGCCGAACAACGGCGACGGCGCAGGCATAGCCTGCGCCGTTCCGACCGTCGCTGCGATCAGTGCAAAGGCGGCGAATGCCGGCATCAGCCGAGCGAGCTGTCGATGCTCTTGCAGGCGACCAGCAGTTCCTTGACTGCGTCGACCGAGACTTGGAGGTTGGCCTTGGCCTCCTCGTTCAGCTCGATTTCGACGACCTGCTCGACGCCGCCAGCGCCGATCACGACCGGAACGCCGACATAGAGGTCATCGACGCCGTACTGGCCGGTCAGGTGCGCGGCGCAGGGCAGCAGGCGCTTCTGGTCGTAGAGATAGGCTTCGGCCATCGCGATGCCGCTGGTGGCGGGAGCATAGAAGGCCGAACCGGTCTTGAGCAGGCCGACGATCTCGCCGCCGCCCGAACGGGTGCGCTGGACGATCGCGTCGATGCGCTCCTTGGTCGAGCGGCCCATCTTGATGAGGTCAGGGATCGGGATGCCCGCGACGGTCGAATATTCGACCACCGGCACCATCGTGTCGCCGTGACCGCCGAGCACGAAGCTGTTCACTTCCTTGACCGACACCTGGAACTCTTCCGCGAGGAAGTGGCTGAAGCGTGCCGAGTCCAGCACGCCGGCCATGCCGACGACCTTGTTGTGCGGAAGGCCCGAGAATTCGCGCAGCGCCCACACCATCGCGTCGAGCGGGTTGGTGATGCAGATGACAAAAGCGTCGGGGGCGTTGGCAGCGATGCCCTCGCCGACGGCCTTCATGACCTTGAGGTTGATGCCGAGCAGGTCGTCGCGGCTCATGCCCGGCTTGCGGGCGACGCCGGCGGTGACGATGATGACGTCCGCGCCCGCGATATCGGCATAGTCGTTCGAACCGGTGATCTTGGCGTCGAAGCCTTCGACCGGGCCGCACTGCGACAGATCGAGCGCCTTGCCCTGGGGAACGCCCTCGACCACGTCGAACAGGACGATGTCACCGAGGCCCTTGAGCGCGGCGAGGTGAGCAAGCGTGCCGCCGATGTTGCCGGCGCCGATGAGGGCGATCTTCTTGCGGGCCAAATGAGCCTCCCTAAACAAGGTTGGGCGGCTCCAATGACTCTCCGGGCCGCAGGGAACGACCGCGCATTAGGCGCTTTGGTCTCGTGCGGCAACCGTCGAATCGACCCTGTCAAGGAAATCTTTGCACTTG
The DNA here is from genome assembly GCA_964407945.1 of uncultured Stakelama sp. Lineage (GTDB taxonomy): Bacteria > Pseudomonadota > Alphaproteobacteria > Sphingomonadales > Sphingomonadaceae > Sphingomonas. The sequence goes on along the minus strand of CAYOXO010000009.1, from coordinate 17,415 downwards.
CGAATTAATTGCAATAAAGCGTGTTTCGCTGACGGGCTCGGGCCAGCGCGTCGCGGATCGCATGGGTGGTGCGACCCACGACGGGGCGTCGTGTGGATCGATCAGGCGGTGCCGGCCATATCCTGATAGAACATCAGTGCGTTGCCGTCGGGATCGAAGAAGGTGAGGTAGCGCACCATGCCGGGAACGTCGGCGATGGGGCCGTCCTGCCGTACGCCGGCCGCGTCGAGTGTTGCCTTTGCCGCTTCGATATCATGGACGCCGAAGGTGAGGGTGGCGCCGCCGCCGGCCGGCACGCTCTCCACTTGCGACAGGCCAATGGTGACGCGGGCCACGCTGGTCTCGAGCTCGCACCAGGCGATCTCGTCCATGCGGTAGAGCAGCTTCATGCCGAGGATGCCGGTGTACCAGTCGATCGAGCGGTCGAAGCTGGTGACGTTGATCGCACAGGCGAGACCGCCGTCATAGGCGATCGCCTGGGTTGCGGTTTCGGTGATAGGTGAACTTGCCATGTCATCCTCCATTGATTATGGTTCCGTTTGTATAGCAGATTGTAATATGGTCAAGCCCGTGAATGATCCGGTTCTCTCGCCCGCCGTTCTGCAACTGCTCAGCGCCAGCCGCTGGGCGATCCCGGTGCTGGCGCTGCTGAGCCGCGAACAGGGGTCGCGCTTCGTGGTGATCGAGCGGCGCTTCGGCCTGTCGCGCAACAGCCTGACCCGCACGCTCGCCTATCTGCGCGAACAAGGCTGGGTGATGCCCAATCCGGGCCATGGTCACCCGCTGCGCCCCGAATATGTGCTGACCGATTCAGGACGCGCGATCGGTGCGGCATGCGAACGGATCGAGGATGTCCGGGTGCGGTTGGGGCTGGAGGCGCCCGACCTGTCGCGCTGGACCCTGCCGGTTGCGGGCGGGCTGGAGGACGAGTGGACCCGGTTCAATGCGTTGCAGGCGCGGCTGTCGCCGGTGACGCCGCGTGCGCTGTCGCTGACGCTGCAGGCGATGATCGGGCAGGATCTGGTGCGACGACGACTGGAGGACCGGTTCCCGCCGGTGCCGCTCTATGGCCTGACGGGACGGGGAGGCGAGTTGGCGGAGGCGGTAGCCGGTTGACCTATTCGGTGCCGGTGCCGTTCTCGTCGGCCTCAAGCATTCTGTCGAAGCCGAGCGCCCGATTGCGGGTTGCGATATCTGGTGTCACGTTGGTGACGCGGCGCTGCACGACGGTCTGCTTTTCGTAGCGGAACGCGCCGCTATAGGAATCGCCGGCGTAACCGGTAATGAAGTACAGCTTGCCATGCTCCAGCGGTCGTGCGGGTGTAACGACCTTCGCTTCGCGCGGGGCGTTGCCATAGGTGATGGGCAAATTGGGGCCGCAGCTGCCTTTTGCTTTCTGAATTTCGAGCGGCACTTCGAAGCGCCAGGCATCGACGCCATCCTCTCCGACGACGGCAAACTCGCCAAGGCACCAGGGATGGGACCTGACCTGAGTATCGTCGCCGGTGAAGATCAGCTTTCCGTGCTCGAAGCCGGCACGGATGGGGATTATCTGCGAGCATGATCCAAGTGCGAGCGCGACAAACGTCAGAAGCGATGCGCGGCCGATCATGTCATCAGGCTACGTGCTTCCGTGCCCTTGCGCCAGATAATCCTCGGACTGCATCTCCATCAGGCGGCTGACGGTGCGTTCGAATTCGAACTTGCCGTCGCCTTCCGCATAGAGGTCCATCGGCGAGGCGTCGGCCATCGCGAGCAGCTTGACCTTGTGCTCGTAGAGCGCGTCGATCAGGGTGACGAAGCGGGCGGCCTCGTTGCGGTTCTCTGGCCCCAGGCGCGGGATGCCGACGATGATCACGGTGTGATAGCGACGCGCGATGGCGAGATAGTCGGCCGCGCCACGCGCCTCGCCGCACAGCCGCTTGAACGAGAAGACGGCAACGCCCTTCAGGCTCTTGGGCACGTGGAGCGTGCGGCCCTGTACCTCGAGATCCTCGGACGGCACATTGGCGCGGTCCTCGACCGGATAGTCGGTGAGGCGGAAGAAGGCCGCCGAGAGCGTGGCGGTGTTGGCCGGGCTGTTGGGGACCAGCCACATGTCCATCAGGCCCAGGCGATCGCGGCGATAGTCGGTCGGTCCGTTGAGCGGGAGGACGTCGAGCTTGTCCTTGAGCAGCGCGATGAAGGGCAGGAAGGAGTCGCGCTGCAGCCCGTCCTTGTAGAGATCGTCGGGCGGGCGGTTGGAGGTCGCGACCACCGTCAGCCCCTCGGCCATCATCGCGGTGAACAGGCGCGACAGGATCATCGCGTCGGCGGCGTTGTTGATCACCATCTCGTCGAACGCGAGCAGGCGAAGATTATGGGTCAGCGCCTTCGCTACGGGCACGATCGGGTCGCCGGCTTCCTTCTTGCGCTCCTCCGCGATCCGCGCGTGGACCTCGATCATGAACTCGTGGAAATGGACGCGGCGCTTGCGATCGATCTTCACGGTCTGGAACAGCAGGTCCATCAGCATCGATTTGCCGCGCCCGACGCCGCCCCACATGTAGACGCCCTTGGGTGCTTCGGGCGCGCGGCGGGCAAGACGCCACAGCACGCTGCCCTTGCGCGGGCCGCTTTCCAGCTCGTGCGCAAGATGGTCGAGCCGGCGCGCGGCCGCGGCCTGATCGGGATCGGCGCGAAGCTCGCCCGCGGCGACCAGTGCCTGATATTTCTCGAGAACCTTGGTCATTGTGCTGGGGTCATGATGCCTTGGGCGAGGATTTGCGGACGGTGCCCGAAAAGCTGGCGAGGACGTTGGCGTCCTGCTTCACCAGCCCGCGCATGAACAGCATCCGGCCGGTCTCGCGCAGCAGCTCGACCTCGGCGACAATCGGCTGGCCGATCGTGCTGGTGCCGATGAACTGCGCCGACAGGTCGAGCGTCACAGCGCCGCCCGCCGAGATCACGCCGAAGCTGCGTGCGGCGGCGAACAAAGCGACATCCATGAAGCCGAGCAGCGCGCCGCCATGCGTGGAGTCGCGCAGGTTGGAATGCTCACGCCCCGGCACCATTCGCACCAGCGCCTTGCCGTCCTGGATCCGCGTCAGGATCGGGCCGAGAAAGGCGTTGAACCGCGTGGGGTCGCGCAGCTCCCAGCGCTTCCAGCCGGGGTGGTCGGGGTCGTCGAGAAAGACGAAGTGCGTTTCGCTCTCGCTCAAACGATGCGCTCGGCTTCCATCTTCTTGATCTCCGCGATCGCCTTGGCGGGCGATAGGCCCTTGGGGCAGACATTCGCGCAGTTCATGATCGTGTGGCAGCGATAGAGGCGGAAGGGATCCTCCAGCTCGTCGAGACGCTCACCGGTCGCCTCGTCGCGGCTGTCGGCCAGCCAGCGATAGGCCTGGAGCAGGATCGCGGGGCCGAGGAAGCGGTCGGAGTTCCACCAATAGCTCGGGCAGCTGGTCGAGCAGCAGGCGCACAGGATGCACTCGTACATGCCGTCGAGCTTGTTGCGATCCTCCGGCGACTGCAGTCGCTCCTTGCCCGAGGGCGGGGGCGACACGGTCTTCAGCCAGGGCTGGATCGAGGCGTACTGCGCGTAGAAGTGTGTGAAGTCGGGAACCAGATCCTTGATCACGTCCATCGCCGGGAGCGGGGTGATGCGGATATCGCCCTTGATGTCCTCGATCGCGGTGGTGCAGGCGAGGCCGTTCTTGCCGCCCATGTTCATCGAGCACGAGCCGCAGATGCCCTCGCGGCACGAGCGGCGGAAGGTCAGGCTCGGATCGACCTCGGACTTGATCTTGATCAGGGCGTCGAGAACCATCGGTCCGCAATCGTCGAGGTCGATGACGAAATTGTCGTAGCGCGGATTCTCGCCCGAGTCGGGATCGTAGCGATAGATGGTGAAGGTCTTGGTGTGGCTGGCGCCGGCCGGCGCCGGGTGGCTCTTGCCCTTCGTGATCCTGCTGTTCTTGGGAAGAGCGAAATCAGCCATGTGAAACCCCGTACCGTGTCTGCGGAGGCGCAGTGCTGCCTCTCGAATTTGGGGGTCAGATACATAAGCGGGGGCGGTGCTGCAAACGCTTCGATAGCGGAACCGCCAAAGATCAGCGTCGCAGCGCCGCCAAACCCTCCGCTGAAGGCCGTCCGACCGGCTGGGTCGCGGCCTTGGGCATCCGCGCCTCGAGCGGGGCGAGCCATCGCTCCACCTCGTCGCCCATGCTCCGCTGCGGGAGCGAGGGCTGGAGATTGGCTTGCTGCTCCCACCCCGCAATCAGACCGAGTGCTTCGGTGACGGCCGGTCCCAGCGGCTGGGGTTTGCGCAGTGCGCGGTTGACCAGCGCATCGCCGAAGAAGGTCCAGTCATTCTCGGCGGCGCAACCGAAGGATGGGCGGTCGGACGAGGCTGCGCTGACGATCATCGTCTGCGGCCCTGCCAGGACCGGCACGAACACCCCCGAATAGCAGGCACTGACGATCAGCAGACGCCGACGAATGCCGAGTGTATCGAGCAAACGTGCGAGCCGTGCGGGCGAGATCGCACCATAGCCCTGGTCGCCGTCATTATAGACGACCCCAAAGGGCGCGCCGTGGCTGGTGGCGTAGAGGATCAGTACATCCTCGGCCGGGTTCATCAATTCGGCGATGCGGGCGAGCGCGGCTTCGACATGGACCGGCGAGCCCATGGGCAGCGGACTGGGCGCCGACCCGTCAGTGCCGCCCAGGACGATCGTGCGGCCTGCGGCATCGTAGCGGCGCGAAAGCACCTTGCCCGCCTCCCGCGCCTCCCGCCCGAAGACCGGATCGCTGTCGAGCGCGACCGACAGGACATAGGCGTCGATCACCCCCTTGCGATGTGGGAGCAGCGGGGCAAGCGCCTTGGTCAGCCGGCGGTGTTCGGCAAGCGCATGGTGGGCAGGGCGATCACGCTCGATCTGGGTCCCGCCATCGGCCTGCTGGGCGACCTCCCACGGCGTCGAGCGCGCGATGCCGGGCGGGGGCGGGGCGGTGTGCCGGGGCGGGGTATATTGCTGCGAGGCCGCGGAAAGCGGCGTGAGCAAAGCGACCAACGGCAGCAACATCGAACGCATCGACTTCCCCCGGAGATGTTCCGGGGAAAGTGAGTGCGTCCTGCTGGATCGTCAAGGTGACGCGGGCAAGCGCCCGCGTCTGATCAGTAGACCCGCTTCTTCGGCTTGATGTACTCGACCTCGTCGGTGAGCGTGTATTCGTGGACCGGGCGATAGTCGATCGACGTCGCGCCGCCCTTGCCGCCCCAGCCTTCGAAGGTGGCGACGCTGTGCTTCATCCAGTTCGCGTCGTCGCGATCCGGGAAGTCCTCGTGCATGTGCGCGCCGCGGCTTTCCTTGCGGTTCTCGGCGCCCTTGATCGTCACCAGCGCCTGGCCGATCAGGTTGTCGAGCTCGAGCGTCTCGATCAGGTCTGTGTTCCAGATCAGCGAACGGTCGGTGACGTCGATGTCCTCCATCCGCTTGTAGACCTGGTCCATGTGGGTGACGCCTTCGGACAGCAGCGCGCTGTCGCGGAACACGGCGCAGTGGCGCTGCATCGTCTTCTGCATGTCCTTGCGGATCTCTGCGGTGGACGATCCGCCCTTGGCGTTGCGGAAATGGTCGAGGCGGGTGAGCGCGAATTCCTCCGAGCCCTTGGGCAGCGGATTGTGCGGCGTGTTCGGCTTGAGCGTCTCCTTGAGGCGCAGGCCGGTGGCGCGGCCGAACACGACGAGGTCGATCAGCGAGTTGGAGCCGAGGCGGTTGGCGCCATGGACCGACACGCAGGCCGCTTCGCCGACCGCGAACAGGCCGGGGACGACCGCGTCGGGGTTGCCGTCGCGCAGCTGCACGACTTCGCCATGATAGTTGGTCGGGATGCCGCCCATATTATAGTGGACGGTCGGCACCACCGGCAGCGGCTTCTTGGTCAGATCGACATTGGCGAAGATCTTGCCGGTCTCGGTGATGCCGGGCAGCCGCTCAGCGAGCACCTTGGGATCGATATGGTCGAGGTGAAGGAAGATATGGTCCTTCTCCTTGCCGACGCCGCGCCCTTCGCGGATCTCCATCGCCATCGAGCGCGCGACGACGTCGCGGCTGGCGAGGTCCTTGGCCGAGGGGGCGTAGCGCTCCATGAAGCGCTCGCCTTCCGAGTTGGTGAGGTAGCCGCCTTCGCCGCGCGCACCCTCGGTGATCAGCACGCCCGCGCCGTAGATGCCGGTCGGGTGGAACTGGACGAACTCCATGTCCTGCAGCGCGAGGCCGGCGCGCAATGCCATGCCGTTGCCGTCGCCGGTGCAGGTGTGCGCCGAGGTCGCCGACTGATAGACGCGGCCGCCGCCGCCGGTGGCGAGGACCACGGCATGGCTGCGGAAGCGGTGGATCGAGCCGTCTTCCATGCACATGGCGATGACGCCGCGGCAGGCGCCGTTCTCCATGATCAGGTCGAGCGCGAAATATTCGATGTAGAAGTCCGCGTCATACTTCAGGCTCTGCTGATAGAGCGCGTGGAGCATGGCGTGGCCGGTACGGTCCGCCGCGGCGCAGGTGCGCTGCACCGGGGGGCCTTCGCCCATATTCTGCATATGGCCGCCGAACGGGCGCTGGTAGATCGTGCCATTGTCGTTGCGGCTGAACGGTACGCCGGCATGTTCCAGCTCGATCACGGCCGCAGGCGCTTCGCGCACCATGTACTCGATCGCGTCCTGGTCGCCGAGCCAGTCCGACCCCTTGACGGTATCGAACATGTGCCAGGTCCAATGGTCCGGCGAGTTGTTGCCGAGCGAGGCAGCGATGCCGCCCTGCGCCGCCACGGTGTGGCTGCGCGTCGGGAACACCTTGGTGATGCACGCGGTCTTGAGGCCGGCCTCGGCGCAGCCCATGGTCGCGCGCAGGCCCGAACCGCCGGCACCCACGACCACTGCGTCGTAGCTGTGGTCGATGATCTTGTAGGCTGCGGACATTATGCGGCGGCTCCGGTGAGGGAAATCTTGAGGATCGAGAAGATCGCGAACACCGCGGCGGCGATCGCGAAGAAGTTGAGCAGGGTCATGAAGACGATGCGGCGCGCGTCGCGCTCATAATCCTCGATCACGACCTGAAGGCCCATCTTGAGGTGATAGAAGACGCTGATCACCAGCAGGATCATCGGCACCGCGGCGAGCGGCGAGGACAGCCATGCCTGGACGGTGGCGTAGTCGAGGCTGGGCAGCAGGACGAGGCTGACGATCAGCCACAGCATGAGCGCGAGGTTCGCGCCGGCGGTCAGCCGCTGCTGCCACCAATGGTGCGTGCCCTCATGCGCCGATCCGAGACCGCGGACGCGGCCGATGCTGGTTCCGTTGCCCATTACTTCGTCTCCACCACGATCGGTGCGTTCTCGACCGGCTTCGCGGTCAGCCGGTCATAGCTCAGATAGCCCCAGAGAAGGACGGTCAGCGATACCGAGACGATCATCGTCAGGATCGCGAAATTGCGGTTGGCCTTCAGCTCGAACGCCGCGCCCGCGTCCAGCACGAAGTGGCGGATGCCGGTCATCATGTGTTGGAAGAAGCTGAGCGTCAGGCCGATGCCCAGGATATAGCCCGGGATATTGGGGGCGCCCGACTTCACCGTCAGCAGGTCCATGAACCAGTCATAGCATTCCTTGCCGCCGGCGAGCGCGCCGAGCCAGGCGAGGAACACGATCGCGCCGACCGTCGCCATGCCGGAGCCGGTGACGCGGTGCAGGATCGAGACCAGCATGTGCGGACCCCATTTCCAGACCTGGAGATGGGGCGAGAGCGGGCGGTTTACGTTGCGGGCGGATGCCAAGGCCAAGGTTCCCCTGTCGAGTTGGGCGCCTAATGAGACAGAGACGCGGTCGATGCAAGCGGGCCGTGGCTAACCAGCCCTTAACAGTTGACCGTTTACCTCTGGCATGAAGGGGGGCGCGAATATCTCACGCCCGTGCGAATCAGATGGGTGAGTCGTGAGCGAAGCCGCGAACAAGCAGATGCCGGCGCCGGAGAGCGTCAGCCCGACGATTGATCTGCGCGCGCGCCTGCGGCTGTTCGACCTGAGCGATGCCGATCTCAAGCTTGCGCAGCAGCTGTGGATCGCGATCGAACCCGATGTGGAGACGATCGCGGCGGCGCACTGGAAGCAGTGGCAGCGATTCCATGACGGCAGCCGGAACTTTCTGCAGAAGGACCAGGATCGCGTCATCGAGCTGGGCGTCGCCTATCTGCGCAACCGTTATACCAATCTTCCGGGGCTGGCCTGGGTGCAGTCGGCCGAGCGGACGGTCGCATCCGCCTATGCGCAGGACGTATCGCTGACCGCGATTCTATCGATGACCGATGCCGGCGGGCGGGCGACGCTGGATATCCTCAACAAGCGGCTGCCCGCCGGATCGGCCGAGCTGTCGCAGCTCATCGACCTGTTGTTCCGCCTCCGCTCGATGGAGTGCGAGGTCTATACGGCGCTCTATACGGCCTATTACGAATTCAACGCGCGTGCGGAGCGCGACCGGCTGGCGGCGGAGTTCCGCGATTCGATCGGCACCACGGTCGAGCAGGCGACCCGCGACGGCGAGGCGCTGCGCGCCCAGGCGGCGCTGACCTCGGGCGCGACCCGCGGGATGCTGGGCAAGGCGTCGGAAGTCGCGGCGGCAGCCGAGCAGTCGGCGGTGGCGATGCGTGAGGCGGCGCATACCGCGGCGGGCCTGATCCGAGCCATCGAGGATGCCCGGACCGAAGTTGAGGCTGCGGCCGGCATCGCGACGCGCGCTTCGGCGCAGGCAGGCGAAGCAGTGGCGATGAGCGAGATGCTGTCCGACCACGCCAAGTCGATCGAATCGATCCTTGGGCTGATCCGCGACATTGCCGGGCAGACGAATTTGCTGGCGCTCAATGCGACGATCGAGGCGGCGCGCGCCGGTGACGCAGGCCGCGGCTTCGCCGTGGTGGCGCAGGAAGTGAAGAGCCTTGCCAACCAGACCGCGCGGGCGACCGACGACATCGCCGCCAAGATCGCGGCGATCCAGTCGGCGACCAAGGGCACGGTCGATACCAACGCCTCGATCCGCGACACGGTGATGGAGGTTCAGGCGTCGGCCGACCGCATCCGCACCGCGATGGAGATCCAGGCGCAGACCGTCACCGCGATCACGGCGGCGGTCGATGAAACCGCGCTCGCCGCCGATTCCATGTCCGCCACCATCGGTGCGATCCGTGAGGACACCGAGTCGGTCGCGAGCGAGATCGATCGGGTCGGGCAGGGCTTTGCCGCGCTCGACGGTCAGCTTGGAACGCTCAGGAACAGCGCGGGCGAGTTCGTCGCAAAAGTCGCTGCGTAAGAATTACTGGAGAGAATGAATGGCCGGAGCGAAGGAGCTCGGCCAATGGAGCGGCCGCGCCCGTCCCATTGCCGAACGGATCCGGGACTATGACTGGGATGGCGCGATCCGGGAGGGTTGCGCGGATGTCGCCGCGCTGATCGGCGACGATTTCGAGGGCGTGTCACAAGCCTTTTGGGACCATTATCTCTCGCTCGACGCCACGGCGCATGTGCGTGACTATTTTACTGGCGAGCGGATGCGCGACCAGGTTCGCGCCAGTGCCATCTATATGGCAGCTAAGTTTCAGCACCCGTTCGATGAGGCGTGGCTCAACATGGCGTCGAAGCATGCCGATGACGCGCATCGTTCGCGGATCCCGCTTTCGGCTTTGCTGTCTGCCTTCGCCTATGCACATGCCCGCACGCAGGAGATCATCCGCCAAAGGTTGATCGACGATCCCGAGCGGTTCGCGCGTCTCGCTGATGTCGCGCAGCGCATGTCGATGCTTGAGGCCGACTTCATGGCGTCGCAGCTCGGCGGGCGTGACGCAGAACTGGCGCGCAACGAGCGGCGGGCGCGGTCCGAACAGTTTCGCGGCGAGATCGCCGGTACGATCGAACTCACCACGAGTTTGGGCGCCAAGGTGCGCGACCAGGCGCGCGGCGCGGCCGATTCGACTCGCGGGATGCTGGGCAAGACAAGCGAAGTCGCGGCAGCAGCCGAGCAGTCGGCGGTGGCGATGCGTGAGGCGGCGCATACCGCGGCCGGCCTGATCCGAGCGATCGAGGATGCCCGGACCGAAGTCGAAGCCGCAGCCGGCATCGCGACACGCGCATCGGCGCAGGCGGGCGAAGCAGTGGCGATGAGCGAGATGCTGTCCGACCACGCCAAATCGATCGAATCGATCCTGGGCCTGATCCGCGACATTGCCGGGCAGACCAATCTTCTCGCGCTCAATGCGACGATCGAGGCGGCACGTGCCGGTGACGCGGGCCGTGGCTTCGCCGTGGTGGCGCAGGAAGTGAAGAGCCTTGCCAACCAGACCGCGCGGGCGACCGACGACATCGCCGCCAAGATCGCGGCGATCCAGTCGGCGACCAAGGGCACGGTCGATACCAACGCCTCGATCCGCGACACGGTGATGGAGGTTCAGGCGTCGGCCGACCGCATCCGCACCGCGATGGAGATCCAGGCGCAGACCGTCACCGCGATCACGGCGGCGGTCGATGAAACCGCGCTCGCCGCCGATTCCATGTCCGCCACCATCGGGACGATCCGCGAGGACACGAAGGGCATCGCCGACGAGATCGACACGCTGCGGCAGGAGTTCGGCGAGATCGACGAGCGGCTGGTCCAGCTCAAGGATGCCGCCGGCAGCTTTTCTTCCTCGGTCGCGGCCTAGTTCATCGCGGGGGTGACGGCGCCGGGGTTCGCCGTTAGTCCGGCCGCATGACGATCAATATTCTGGTCACCGGCGCGAGCCGGGGCATCGGCGCCGCGATCCTGAACGCGCTCGACCTGCCCGCCGTCAACGCGGTCGGGCAGGGCACGTCCAGCGGGATTCCCGCCGACTTCACCGACCCCGCCGCGCCGCGCGCGCTGTGGGAGACCGCGCTCGAACAGCTCGACGGGCGGATCGATGTATTGATCAACAATGCCGGCATCTTCGAAGCCGCGCCGGTCGATCTCGACGACGAAGAATGGCTCGCCGTGTGGGAGCGGACGATGCAGGTCAATCTGACCGCCGCCGCCCAGCTCTCGCGCCTCGCCGTGCGCCACTGGCACGAGCGCAAGCGTGGCGGGCGGATCGTCAATATCGCCAGCCGCGCCGCCTATCGCGGCGACAGCCCGGCGCACTGGCATTATGCCGCGTCCAAGGCGGGCGTGGTCGCGATGACCAAGAGTATTGCCCGCGGCTTCGCGCGTGAGGGCATTCTGGCCTATGCGATCTGCCCCGGCTTCACCATGACCGGCATGGCGGACGAATATATGGCGAGCCGCGGCGGCGACAAATTGCTCGCCGACATCCCGCTCGGCCGCGTGGCCATGCCCGAGGAGGTGGCGACGATGGCCCGGTTCTGCGCGCTTGAGGCGCCCGCGTCGATGACCGGCGCGGTGCTCGACGTGAATGGCGCGAGCTACGTCCGATGAGCAGCTGGAAGGTCACGCTCCCCTGCACCCGTGATGAAGCGGAAGCGATCGATTTCGAGGGCGCCGAACTGCTCGGCATCGACCCGGCACCAGTGCTGCTGACCAGCGAGACGATCCCCGACGATCCGCTCGCCTGGCAGATCGAGGCCTATTTCGAAAGCAAGCCCGGCAAGGCGGAGATCGCCGCGCTGCATACGCTCGTCCCCAGCGCCGGCAAGGCCAAGCCGCTGGTCGAGAAGCTGCCCGACGAGGATTGGGTGACGCTGAGCCAGGCGGGGATCGAGCCGGTCCATGCCGGGCGCTTCTACGTTCATACCAGCACCAATCGCGGCGAGGTGCCCGAGAATGCCAAGACCTTCCTGATCGAGGCCGGGCGCGCGTTCGGTACGGGCACGCATGAGACCACCAGCGGCTGCCTGCGTACGATCGACGCGATGCGCGCGCGGGGCGAGATTGTGCGCAATCTGGTCGATGTCGGCACCGGTACCGGCCTGCTTGCCTTCGCCGCGATGCATTTGTGGCCCCGCGCCTATGCCACCGCATCGGACATCGATCCGGTCGCGGTCGAGGTGACGGCGGAGAATGCCGTCGTGAACGGGGTGCCGCTCGGCGTCGGCATGGGCGAACTGGCGCTCGCCGCAGCGCCGGGACTCGAGCATCCGCTGCTGCTCAACCGCGCGCCCTATGACCTGATCATCGCCAATGTCCTGGCCGGCCCGCTGATCGAGCTGGCGCCCAGCCTTAGCGCGGCGCTGGCAGAAGGTGGAACGCTGGTTCTGGCGGGTCTGTTGGAATCGCAGGCTGATCGGGTCGCCAACGCCTATCGCCGCCAGGGGCTGCGGCTCGCGGGCCGGACATCGACGGGCGAATGGCCTGCGTTGCGGCTTCGCAAGCGCACGCGTTACGGCTGGGGTCGCGTCGAACGACCCGGCCCGGACGGCCTTGGTCTCGCGCCTGGTTTCGGCAGTTGGTAGCGGCGCGCAACCGGATCGTTTCGGGTGCGTTCAGGTGCAACGCATACAATTTGCGACAATGTTTTGATGGACGCGACCGACTGACCTGACCAGTTTCGGAGGCATGATGAACCGTCCGACGATCCTGATGACGCTCATCGCGCTACCGCTCGCCGGTTGCGCCGCCGGGCCGGATTACCGGCCCAAGGGTGCGTCCGAGCTGGGCGTACCTCCAGCCTACTCGGTCGAGGCGCGGCAAGAGGCGCAGGCAGACCTTCGCCAGTGGTGGACCGCGTTCGACGACCCGCTGTTGACTCGGCTGGTCGGGGAGGCCGCGACGCAGAATCTCGATGTCGCGCAGGCGGTGGCCCGGCTGCGCCAGGCACGTGAGGCATTGGTCCAGTCGCGCGCGTCGCTGCTCCCTGGCGTCAGCGCGAGCGCGGGCGCATCGCGGACCGAGGGGATTGCCGGCCAGTCGGGCGGGAGTTCCAGTTTCTCGCTCGGCGCCGACGTCAATTACCAGGCCGATCTGTTCGGCGGCGTACGTCGCGGGGTCGAAGCGAACCGCGCGGCGCTTGACGCCAGCGGCTATGACTATGCGGCGGTGCTGATCTCCACCCAGGGGGAGATCGCGCGCAACTATATCCTTGCCCGCGCCGCGCAGGCACAGCTTGCCAACGCCCGTGACAGCCTGGCCATCCAGGACGACAATCTGGAGATCGCCGGTTTCCGTGTTCAGGCGGGTCTCGTCTCGTCGCTCGATCAGGAACAGGCGCGCGCCAGCCGGGCGCAGACCGCCGCGTCGATCCCCAATATCGAGGCCAGCTACAACAGTGCGGTGTCGCGCCTCGGTGTGCTCACCGGCCAGGCGCCCGGCGCGCTGAAGGGAGAAATGGAGGCGGTTCGCCCGGTGCCGCAGGGACCGTCGGCGATCGCGGTGGGCATTCCTGCCGACACGCTGCGCCAGCGTCCCGACGTTCGCGCGGCCGAGCGCAACCTTGCTGCTGCGGTGGCGCGGATCGGGGTGAACCAGGCGCAGCTCTACCCCTCGCTGTCGCTGGGTGGGAGCATCGATGCCGGCGCGCCGAATATCGGCAATATCTTCGACATCATCACCGGGCGTGTGTTCGCCAATATCGCGCAGACGATCTTCGACGCGGGCCGTACCCGCTCACAGGTTCGCGCATCTCAGGCCGCGGCGGACGGCGCCTTCTACGCCTATAAGCAGACGGTGCTGAACGCGCTCGAAGATGTCGAGACCGCCATCGTCGCACTTCAGGCCGCGCAGCGCCGTGAGCGCGAATTCACCGTGGCGCTCGACGCCGCGAACAACAGCGCGCTGCTCTCGCGCAGTTCGTACCGCGCGGGTCTCGCGGACTTCCTGACGCTCAGCCAGAGCGAGGCCGCGCTGATCTCGGCGCGCAACGGCCTGCTTCAGGCGCGTTCGGATCAGGCGACGGCGCTGATCCAGCTCTATCTCGCGCTCGGCGGCGGCTGGGACGCGGGCACTACGCCAACGCCCGAGCGCGTCCCCGCGCCCGCTACGCCAGGACAGAACTGATGGCTGAACCCGCGAACCCCAAGCTCGACGAATTCCTTGGCGGCAAGGTAACGCCCGTCTGGCAGCGCTACGCCAAGTGGATCGTACTGGCGCTGGTGGTGCTGGCGGTGGTGTTCGGCCTGTGGCGCTATTTCGGGAGCAGCGCGCCGGCTGGCTATGCAACTCAGAAGGTGGAGCGCGGTGCGCTGACCGTCACCGTATCCGCAACCGGCAAGCTGGCGCCGACCAACCAGGTTCAGGTGGGTTCGGAGCTGTCGGGCAAGATCACCAAGGTGCTGGTGGACGTCAACGACCGCGTTACCGTGGGGCAACCGCTCGCGCTGATCGACCCGGCAGTGCTCGACGACCAGATCGAGCAGGGGCAGGCGGGCGTTGCCGCCGCACAGGCGACGGTCGCGCAGAATCAGGCGACGCTGACCGAGTCACGCGCGCAGCTCAACCGGTTCGAGGAAGTGAGCCGGTTGTCGGGAGGGCGCGTCCCGGCCAAGACCGAGATGGACAATGCCCGCGCCGCGGTCGCGCGGGCGCAGGCGACGCTGCGTGCGAGTCAGGCGCAGGTCACCGCGCAGCAGGCCGGCCTGCGCTCCAACATCACCCAGCGTAACCGCGCGATCATCCGCTCCCCCGTCAATGGCGTCGTCCTCGCGCGGCAGATCGATCCGGGCCAGACCGTTGCGGCATCGTTCAACACCCCGACCCTGTTCGTGATCGCCGAGGACCTGAGCGCGATGGAGCTTGAGGTCGCGATCGACGAGGCGGATGTCGGCCAGGTCAAGGACGGGCAGAAGGCCAACTTCACCGTCGACGCCTTCCCGGGCGAGACGTTCCCGGCGGCGATCCGGCGGGTCGATGTCGGATCGAACCTGTCGGCGCAGAGCAGCACATCCTCGTCGACGACCTCGACGACGAGCGCGCAGGTCGTATCCTATGGCGCCACGCTCAGCGTCGCTAATGCCGAGCAGAAACTGCGACCGGGCATGACCGCGACGGCGGAGATCGTGACGCTGCAGAAGAACAACGTGCTGCTCGTCCCCAACGCCGCGCTGCGCTTCACTCCGACTGACGCGAACGCGCCGCAGGCGGGCGGCGGCATGGCCGGGGCGCTGGTGCCGCGCGGCGGCCGGCGCGGGCGTGGCGGTGCGGAGAAATCCGCAACGATCGGCCGCGGGGCGCGTCAGACCGTCTATGTGAAGGGCGCTGACGGCCAGCCACAGGCGATCGAGGTGACGACCGGCGATACCAACGGCCAGGTGACCGAAATCCTGTCGGGCGACCTCAAGGAAGGGATGGAGGTCATCACCGGCCAATATGCGGGCGAGTCCAAGGGTGGCCAGCGCAAGTCCGGCAGCTCGGGTGGCGGGCAACGCCGCCAGGGTGGCGGGGGCGGTACGGGTGGCTGACGCCGATCCGATCATCCGCCTGCGTAACATCACCAAGGTGTTCGGCGAGGGCGCGACGGCGTTTCAGGCGCTCAAGGGCGTCGACCTCGACATTGCCGAGCGCGATTTCGTCGCGGTGATGGGGCCGTCGGGATCGGGCAAATCGACGACAATGAACATCCTTGGCTGCCTCGACGTGCCGACCAGCGGCGAGTTCCTGTTCAAGGGCGTGCATATCGAGCAGCTCGACCGCGACCAGCGCGCGCTGGTGCGGCGCAAATATCTCGGCTTCGTGTTCCAGGGGTTCAACCTGCTCTCGCGCACCAATGCGCTCGAGAATGTCGAGCTGCCCCTGCTCTATCGGGGTGAGGACAAGAAGGTGCGGCGTGAACTTGGCATGGCGGCGCTCGACAAGGTCGGGCTCGCCGACTGGTGGGATCATACTCCTGCCGAGCTTTCCGGCGGTCAGCAGCAGCGCGTCGCCATCGCCCGCGCGATCGTCACCAGCCCCGCGGTGCTGCTCGCGGACGAGCCGACCGGCAATCTCGATTCCGCCCGCTCGGTCGAGATCATGGAATTGCTCACCAGCCTTAACAAGGACAGTGGCATTACCGTGCTGATGGTGACGCACGAGCCCGATATGGCGGCGTTCGCGCACACTATCGTCCACTTCAAGGACGGGCTGGTCGAGCGGACCGAGGTTGGAAATGGCGCGGGGGCGGCGGCCTGATGCTCGGTACCACCTTCACCCTCGCGATCCGGTCGATCCTGCGGCACAAGCTGCGCTCGTTCCTGACCACGCTCGGCATCATCATCGGCGTTGCGGCGGTGGTCGCGATGGTGACGCTGGGCAAGGCTACCACTGCGGCGGTTCAGCAGCAGATCGCCAGCCTCGGCACCAACATCCTTCAGGTGCGTCCCGGCCAGGGCTTCGGTCGCGGCGGCGGCGGCCCGCGACCCCCCGATTTCGAGGAAGCCGATGTCGAGGCGGTGAAGGAACAGATCGCCGGCGTCACTGCGGTGGCTCCGCAGGCGCAGACCACCGGCACCGCGATCCACGAGGGCGCGAACTGGTCGACCACGGTCAACGGCACCACCAACGATTTCTTCAAGGTCCAGCCCTGGCCTTTGACCGGCGGACGGACCTTTTCTTCAGCCGAGGAGGCCGCGGGCAAGTCGGTGTGCATCATCGGCAATACCGTGCGCCAGAACCTGTTCCGCGGTGCCCCCGCCGTCGGCCAGCGGATGCGCGTCAACAATGTGTCGTGCGACGTGATCGGCACGCTATCGACCCGCGGGCAAGCCGGGTTCGGCGGCGATCAGGACGATGTCATCATCATGCCGATCAAGATGGTTCAGCGGCGTTTCACCGGCAACCGCGACATCCGCCTGATGCTGGTGGGCGTCGATCAGGCCTATAATACGCAGCAGATCCAATCCTCGCTCACCGACCTGCTGCGCGAACGCCGTCGGCTTGAGCCGGGGGCCGAGGACAATTTCAACATCTTCGACACTGCACAGATCAGCGCGACGCTGACCGGAACGACGACATTGCTGACTCAGATCGTCGCGGCGGTGGCCGGGATCAGCCTGATCGTCGGCGGCATCGGCATCATGAACATCATGCTGGTGTCCGTGACCGAGCGGACGCGCGAGATCGGCATCCGTCTCGCCATCGGCGCGATCGCGAGCGAGGTGCTGTTGCAGTTCCTGGTCGAGGCGATCGTGCTGTCGATGCTGGGTGGGGTGATCGGGCTCGCGCTGGCGCAGCTCGTGATCGCGATCATCACGCCCCTGATGCAGGTGCCATGGACCTTCGATCTTCAGATCAACGTCATCGCCTTCCTGATCTCGGCGGTGATCGGCGTGGTGTTCGGCTTCTTCCCGGCAAGGCGCGCGGCGAGCCTCAACCCCATCGACGCATTGAGGCACGAATAGATCGCCGCACCGGCCCGCCTGCGAGCGCGACGGCGGCGAGGATTCGCCGCCGAGCCAGGCCCTCGCCCAAGAAGTGTGCGCCGATAAGAGCGGCCCAGGCCACACCATATCCGAA